>JANOCL010000037.1:0-69343 GCA_031412135.1 Variovorax sp.
GCAGCGAACTGGCCTGCTCTTCGGTGCGCGACGACAGGTCGTGGTTGCCCGCGGCAATCTGGCCGGAAGCAGTCGCGATGGTGTCGGTGCCGCTGCGCACTTCGCCGACCACCTTGGCGAGGCTCTCGTTCATGTTCTTCAAGGCCTGCATCAGCTGGCCGGTCTCGTCGCGCGACTGCACTTCGATGTGCGAGCGCAGGTCACCGCTCGCCACCGTCTCCGCCACCAAGAGCGCCTGGCCCAGCGGCCGGGTGATGCTGCGCGAGATGACGATGGCGAAGAACGCACCGAGCGCCAGCGCAAGCACGCTCAGCGCGATCACCAGCGTTCGGCCGGAGCGGTAGAGCGCGTCGATGCCGGCGGCAGTCTTGTCGATCTCGGCCTGCTGGTGGGTCAGCATCGCGCGGATGCTGCCGTCGTAGGTGTCGAGCATCGGCACCAGCTTGCTGCTGGTCATCTGTGCAGCCTCGGCCTCGTTGCCTTCGGCCTTGAGCTTGATGATCGCGTTGCGCAAGGCGATGTACTGGCTTCGCTTGGCCTTGATGTCGGCGCTCAGGGCAAGCTCTTCCGGCGATGCCAGCATCGCTTCGAGCTGCTTCTGCGTTTCGGAGATGACCGCGGTGGTGCGCGTCATGTTCTTCTGCAGGTAGTCCTGCACCTCGGCGTCGTTGCTCTTGACCAGTGCGAAGGTTCGCACGCTGTTGTTGCTGGTGTTCTGCAGCCAGGTCGCGGCGAGCCGCTCCTTGGTCAGCGAGCGCTGGGCCATCTCCTGCGTGGCATTGCCCACGGCCTGCAGGCGCAGTACGCCGATGGCCGCGATGCTCGCCAGGAGTGCCAGCACCAGCGCAAAGCCGATGCCCAGTCGGGTACCGATATTCAAATTTTTCACGGGAGCTCAAGTAAGGTTGATTGATCGATCCGCAGCGCCTGCGCCGCGGGTCTGTTCGAGGGGTACCGCGGAACCGGCTCCGCCGGGCCGCCGGTATCGCCCCCCAAGGGGGAGGCGCCGCAGGCGCTTTGGGGGTTAGCTGAACGTTTTCATGATGCGAACGAGCTTCTGCCCGTACTGCGGATCGGTTGCGTAACCCGCCTTCTGCAGGCCGTGCGCGGCTGCGGCCGGATCGTCGGTGGCCAGCACGCCGGCATAGCGCGGGTTGCGCGTGATGAATTTCGCGTAGTCCGTGAACGCCTCGTCGTAGGAGGCATAGGCCCTGAACTTCGCGCGCACTTTCTGCGGTTCGCCGTCGACGAATTCGGTGGTCAGTGTCTCGACCGTCGGGCCCTTCCAGCTGCGGTCGGCCTTGATGCCGAACAGGTTGAAGCTCTGCGTTCCGTCGTCGCCGCGGATCTCGCGCTTGCCCCAGCCCGATTCGAGCGCGGCCTGCGCCAGGATCAGCGGTGCCGGCACGCCGCTGGCTTCGCTCGCCACCCGGGCCGAGCTGCCCATGCGGTTGACGAAGCTGTCGACGTTGCCCTGCAGCGATGCCACCGCCGCCGGCGCCGGACGGACACCGTTGACCTGGTAGGCGCTCAGGTCGACCGGTGCGGTGCGCTGTGCCGGCAGCGCACCCGGGGCTGCGCCGGGCATGGGCGACGAGCCGATCGGAATGCCGGTCTGCGGCGCAACCGGCAGGCCTGCACGCGGCGCCAGCGACATGGCGCCGCTTGCAACCTCGCCATCCGCCGCATCGGGCACCGCCGGGCGGTGCAGCTGCGCAAACATCGCTTCCGCCAGGCCCACGCCGCGCCCCGACAAGTTCTGCGAGAGCTGCTGGTCCAGCATGGACATGTAGACCTTCTCGTTCTGGCTTTGCAGCAGGCCGCTCGAAGGCGACGCCTCGCGCATGCTCTTGAGCACCATGTTCATGAACAGCGCCTCGAACTGCCGCGACACCTGCCTGGCGCCTTCTTCCGGCGAGCTGCGAACGGTGTGGCGCAGCGCATCGACGCCCTGCATGTCGAGCGCAAAGCGCTGGTCGAGCGCGCCGGCTCGGCTGTCGGTGATTGCCATACGGGTTCTAGATGATTTCGAGTTCGGCGCGAAGGGCGCCGGCGGACTTCATCGCCTGCAGGATCGACACCAGGTCCTGCGGATTCGCGCCCAGGCTGTTGAGGCCCTTGATGACGTCGGCCAGCGAGGCGCCGCCGCGCACCATCTGCAGCGCGCCGCCGCCTTGCGAAACCGAAATCTGCGAGGTCTGCGCCACCACCGTGGAGCCGCCCGAGAACGGCCCCGGCTGGCTGATCACCGGCTCGGTGTTGATCACCACCGACAGGTTGCCGTGCGCCACGGCGCAGTCGTTCACGCGCACCGCCTGGTTCATGACGACCGAGCCCGTGCGTGCATTCACCACCACCCGCGCGGCAGCCTGGGTCGGCGTGACCTCGAGTCCTTCGAGCCGGGCCAGGAAGCCGACGCGCTCCTGCGGTTCGGGCGCGCGCACGCGGATCAGCCGGGCGTCCATCGCCTCGGCGGTGCCGGGGCCGAACTGCCGGTTGATCGCATCGACTGCGCGCTGCGCCGTGCCGAAGTCGGAACGGTTGAGTTCGAGTGCCAGGGTGCCGTCGCCGCCCACCGGCGCATCGAGGCTGCGCTCGACCATCGCGCCGCCGGGAATGCGGCCCGAGCCGAGCTGGTTGATCTGCACCTTGCTGCCGGAAGCCGACGCACCCGCGCCGCCGACCACCATGTTGCCTTGCGCGATCGCGTACACCGCACCGTCGATGCCCTTGAGCGGCGTCATCAGCAGCGTGCCGCCGCGCAGGCTCTTTGCATTGCCCATCGACGACACCGTCACGTCGATGTTCTGGCCGGGCCGCGCGAACGAAGGCAGCGTTGCAGTGACCATCACGGCCGCCACGTTCTTGAGCTGCATGTTCACGCCCTGCGGGATCGTGATGCCGAGCTGCTGCAGCATGTTGTTCAGGCTTTGCGTGGTGAACGGCGTCTGCATCGTCTGGTCGCCGGTGCCGTCGAGCCCGACCATCAGGCCGTAGCCGATCAGCGGGTTGTCGCGCACGCCCTGGATGCTGGCCAGTTCCTTCAGCCGCTCCGCGTGGGCGGGCGTGGCGAGCGCGAGGACGCACAGCGTCGCCATGCAAGCCAGAGAACGCATGAAGCGCATGGGGAAGTTCTTTCTGTTCGTGGAACACCGCGGAACCGGCTTCGCCGGGCCGCTGGTGTTGCCCCCTGCAAGGGGGTTGGCGAAGCGACACGAAGTGCGCGAAGACTGGGGGTGTGCCATATCTAAAAAGGCATGACGTTGAGGAACACGCGCTGCATCCAGCCCATGTGCTGCGCCTCGTCGATGTAGCCCTTGGCGGTGTATTCGATGCGTGCATCGGCCACCAGGGTCGAGGGCACGGTGTTGTTGCCGGAGACGGTGCGCGGGTTGACCACGCCCGAGAAGCGGATGAACTCGGTGCCCTGGTTGATGCCCATCTGCTTCTCGCCGCTGACCAGCAGGTTGCCGTTGCGCATCACGTCGACCACGGTGACGGTGATCACGCCGTTGAAGGTGTTGTTGGCATTGGCGCCGCCCTTGGCATTGAGCGTGTTGCCGCCGGAAAGCTTCGCGTCCTGGCCGTCGAGCAGCGAACCGATCAGCTTGGGAATGCCGCCGGCGAAGTCGGCGACCACGCTGCCGGTCCGGCTCGATGTCGCGCCCGAGTTCTTGCTGGCGTTGACCCGCTCGCTGATGACCACGGTGAGGATGTCGCCCACGTTGCGCGGCCTGCGGTCCTCGAACAGCGCATTCGCGCCGGGACCGTCCTGGAAGATCGCGCCACTCGTGCGTCGCAGGGGCGGCAGCGACGACGGCTCGGCGCGCGCCGTCATCGGCTGGTGCACCAGCGGCTCGCGCGGAATCTGCGCGCAGCCCGAGGCCACGAGACCGAGCAGCACCAGCAGGCCCCTTCCAGGGACACCGCGGAACCGGCTTCGCCGGGCCGCTGGCGTCGCCCCCGGCGAGGGGGTGGGCGAAGCGACACGAAGTGCGCGAAGCCCGGGGGTGGGCATATTCACAGCTGGGCGAGACGTTGCAGCATCTGGTCGGACGTCGCGACCGCCTTGCTGTTGATCTCGTAAGCGCGCTGGGTGGCGATCATGTTGACCAGTTCTTCCACCACGTTCACGTTCGACGCCTCCACATAGCCCTGACTCAGCACGCCGGCGCCGTCGAGGCCCGGGTTCACCTGGTTGGGCGCACCGGACGAATCGGTTTCCGCATACAGGTTCTCGCCCTTGCTCTGCAGGCCGGTCGGGTTGAGGAAGGTGGCCAGCTGCAGCTGCCCGACCTGCACCGTGGCGGTGCTGCCGGCCTGCGTGACCGACACGATGCCGTCGCGGCCGATGGTGATGCCGGTGGCGTTCTGCGGGATCGCGATGGCGGGCTGCACCGGGAAGCCGCTGGCGGTGACGAGCTGGCCCTCGCGGTCGGTCTGGAACGAGCCGTCGCGGGTGTAGCTGGTGGTGCCGTCGGGCATCAGCACCTGGAAGAAGCCGCCGCCGTTGATGGCCACGTCGGTCGGCTTGTCGGTCTTGGTGAGGTTGCCCTGCGAGTGGACGCGCTCGGTCGCCACCACCTGCACGCCAGTGCCGACCTGCAGGCCCGAAGGCAGGCGGGTCTGGTCGGAAGTCTGGCCGCCGACCTGGCGCATGTTCTGGTACATCAGGTCTTCGAACACCGCGCGGCTGCGCTTGAAGCCGGTGGTGCCGACGTTGGCCAGGTTGTTCGACACCACGTCGAGCTGGGTCTGCTGGGCATCGAGGCCGGTCTTGGCGATGTAGAGCGAACGCATCATGGAAAGGGTTCCTTCGGGGATGGGGGTGCGTTGCGGCGGATCAGCCGTACGCGAGTAACTTGTTGGCCGACTGCGCGTTGGTGTCCGCGGTCTGTATCGACTTCATCTGCATCTCGAAGCTGCGGGCCTGCGCGATCATGGCGACCATCGCCTCGACCGCATTGACGTTGCTGCCTTCGACGGTGCCGGTGGCCAGCGTTACCGCCGGATCGGTTTCGGCCGGTGGCAGGCCCTCGCGCATGCGAAACAGGCCGTCGTCGCCGCGCACCAGGTCGGCCACGGCCGGGTTCACCCGCTTCAGCCGTCCGACTTCGGCCGCGCCGGTTTCGGGGTCGCCGGCACCGCGTGCGGTGACCGTGCCGTCGGCCGCGATGGCGACGATGGCGCCGGGCGGCACCACCAGTGCACCGGCCTCGCCGGCCACCGGGCGCGAGCCCATCGTGAGCAGTTCGCCGCCGACACCGATCTGCAGGCTGCCCACACGGGTGTAGGCCTCGTTGCCGTCCGGCGTCTGCACCACCAGCCAGCCGTCGCCGCGCACGGCCACGTCGAGCGCGCGGCCGGTCTCGGTCAACGGGCCGGCGCTGAAGTCGGCGCCGGGCGTGGTCGCGGCCACGAAGGCGCGCGTCTGCGCTTCGTCGCCGACCACAGGCACCGCGCGGAAGCTGTTGATCTGCGCGCGGAAACCCGGTGTCGAGACGTTCGCCATGTTGTTGGCGACCGAGGCCTGCTGTTCCATGGCCTGCTTGGCGCCGCTCATGGCGACATACAACATGCGATCCATATCGGGGCGTTCAGCGGATGTTGATCAGCGTTTGCACGACCTGATCCTGCGTCTTCACCGTCTGCGCGTTGGCCTGGTAGCTGCGCTGGGCGACGATCAGGTTGACCAGCTCGGACGTGAGGTCGACGTTCGATGCCTCCAGCGCGCCCGAAGCCAGCGAGCCCTGCTTGGTGCCCGCACCCGGCGTGCCGGTAAGCGGCTGGCCCGAGGCCAGCGTCTCGGCCCAGACGTTCTCGCCCTTCGGCTCCAGGCCGTTCGGGTTGGCGAACGAGGTCAGCACGACCTGGCCCATCAGCGTGGTCTGCTCGTTGGAGAACTTGCCGGTGACGGTGCCGTCCGGATTGATCGAGAACGAGGTCAGCGTGCCCGAGGTGTAGCCGTCCTGCTTGAGCTTGTTGACGGCGTTCGCATTGCCGAACTGCGTGGTGCCCGACAGGTCGACCGTCATGTTGACCGGCGCCGAGCCGTTCGCGAAGTTCAACGCCGGCAGGGTCAGCGTGCCGCCCACGGGTGCGGTCAGCTTGCCGTTGGTGTCGAAAGTCAGGTTGGCGATCGGCGCCACCGGCGGGCCGGCATTGATGTTCGCGCCATCGGCCGTGCCGTACACGTCCCACGCATTGGCGCCGGTCTTGACGAAGAAGACGCCCAGCTCGTGCGGATTGCCGAGCGAGTCGTACACCGGGCCGAGCGCGTTCGAGTAGTTGAAGGTGTCCGAATCGGTCGGGTTGAAAGGCGTCTTGGTGGGCGGCACGCCGCGCGAGTCGAGGTTGAACTCGGACTGCACCGCGGTGGTCGCCTTCGGCGTCATGCCCGTGGTCTGGACCTGCAGCGCCGAAGGCGTGCCGCCGTCGAGGCCGCCGGTGGCGGAGACGCCGAAGCCGGTGAGCCTGAGGCCGCCGGCATTGACGATGAAGCCGTCCTTGTCGCGCGTGAACTGGCCATTGCGCGAGTACATGACTTCGCCGCTCGGGCTGCTCATGCGGAAGAAGCCGTCGCCGTTCAGGATGGCCACGTCCAGCGGCCGGCTGCTGGTTTGCACCGAGCCCTGGGTGAAGTTCTGCACGATGCCCGAGACGGCAGCGCCCAGGCCGATGCGGGAACCCGCATACACGTCCTGGAAAGTGGCCGAACCGGCCTTGAAGCCGACGGTGTTGGAGTTGGCGACGTTGTTGCCGATGACGTCCAGATTCGCTGCGGCTGCGGAGAGACCGCTGATGCCTTGTGTGAAGCCCATGTTGGATTCCTTGGTTCGATGCGATGAAGAAAAAAGCGGCGCGAGTCCGAAAGGACCTAGAGGAACATGCGCACGTCGGCCAGCCCGATGCTCCGGCCCGAAGCCAGTTCGAGCGTGACGCCGCCGGCGCCCTGCTTGACGGCCGCCACCTGCGCGAAGACGAGCGAAGTTGCCTCCACCGCCGTGCCGTTGTTGGCTGCGGCCACGGTGAAGCGGTAGGCGCCGGCCGGCACCGCGGTGCCGTCGTCGGCCTTGCCGTCCCAGGTAACAGCGTTGACGCCTTCGGTCATCGAGCCGGCATCGATGGTGCGCACCGTGTTGCCGGCGGCATCGAGGATCTTGATCTCCACGTTTCCGGCCGAGCCCGGCAGCTGCACCGCGAAGGGCACGGGCGCGGGTTCCTTGCCTGCTTCGGGCGCGACCGTTGCGATGTCGCTGCCGGGCGAAAGCACGTTGTAGCCAATCAGCGATGCCGCCTGCAGCACCTGGCTCGATCCGGTCTGGCTCACCAGCCCCGACAGCGTGCTGTTGAGCTTCTCGATGCCGGTCACGGTGCTCATCTGCGCAAGCTGCGAGGTGAGTTCGGCGTTCTGCATCGGGTTAAGCGGGTCCTGATTGTTGAGCTGCGTCACCAGCAGCTTCAGGAAGCGCTGCTCGCTGTCGAGTTCGGTGCTGGCCTTGGCGTTCGGCCCGGCGGGGGCGTTGACGCCCGAAATGGGAGGGAGGTCAGTGATGGCCATGGGCTTCTTCGTTCGAATGGAAAGGTGATTTACTGGCCGATGGTCAGTGTCTTGACCATCAGCGTCTTGGCCGTGTTGAGCACCTCGACGTTGGCCTGGTAGCTGCGAGAGGCCGAGATCATGTTGGTCATTTCCTCGACCACGTTGACGTTCGACATCGACACATAGCCCTGGGGATTGGCATACGGGCTCTTCGGGTCGTAGACCATCTTCATCGGCGACGGGTCGTCCTGCACCGATGCGACCCTGACGCCGCCGATGTCCTGCTGGCCCGAGGCGTCGACGGCAAACACGACCTGCTTGGCCCGGTAGGGCTGGCCATCGGGGCCGGCAACGCTCTCGGCGTTGGCCAGGTTGCTGGCGGTGACGTTCATGCGCTGCGACTGCGCGGCCATGGCGGAGCCCGCCACGTTGAAGATGTTCATGGGCATGTGTGCTCCCGCTCCTACTGGGCTGCAGCGAGCAGCGACTTGATCTTGGCGCTCACCAGGGTCAGGTTGGCCTCGTAGCGCAGCGCGTTGTCTGCGAAGTTCACCCGCTCGGCGTCCATCTCGACCGTGTTGCCGTCGATGCTGGACTGCGTCGGCACGCGGTAGAGCAGATCGCGGTCGGGCATGGTCTGCGCTTCGGCGCGCAGATGGCGCGACGAGGTGGTCGACAGGCCGACGGACTGACCGCCGCGGCCCTGCTCCATCGCCAGCGTGAGGCTGCTGGCGAAGTCGATGTCGCGCGCCTTGTAGTTGGGCGTGTCGGCATGGGCGATGTTGGCCGCCAATATCTCCTGGCGCTGGGCCCGGAGGTTGAGTGCTTCGCGGTTGAAGCGAAACGCCGCATCCAGCTTGTCGATCATTGATTTCCATCGTTGGGTGGACATCGCCTCCCTTCCCGGGCGTGGCGACTGATGGAAAGCGAGTCTATGGACGCGAGGCTTTCGCAATGGGTCGAACAAAGGGGCCTTTGGCTTGCTCTTCGTCTCTTCGCAGCGCTGCCCGCGTTCCTAGAATCACTCGCCACCCATGATGAAAAACCTTCGCTTCCTCGCTGCAATCGCACTCTTTGCGCTGGTGCCGGGGATGGCCGCGGCCGCGGCGCCGGCCGAGGCCGACGTGCGCGCCGTCGTCGAGCGCTTTCTGCAGGCGCAAGCCGTCGGACTGCCGGGCAAGGTCCGCATCAGCCTCAAGACGCCGGGCGCCGGCACGCTGCCGCCCTGCGATGCGCTCGAGCCTTTTCTGCCGCGCGGCGCCGCGGCCTGGGGCCGGGTGTCGGTCGGGCTGCGCTGCCATTCGGACAAGCCCTGGACCCGCTTCGTGCAGGCCCATGTGGCGGTCGAGGGCCGCTACCTGGTGGCGGCGCGGACCATCGATGCCGGCCAGGCGCTGGGCGCGGGCGACGTGACCGAACGCAGCGGAGATCTCACCGCCCTGCCGCGATCGGTGCTGACCGACGGCAGCCAGCTTGCCGGCGTGGTCGCCACCAACCGCATCGCTGCCGGTGCGCCGCTCAGGCGCGAGCTGCTGCGCGGCGAAGTGGTGATCGAGCAGGGCCAGACGGTGCAGCTGATCGCCGCAGGCAACGGCTTCGTGGTCAGCACCGAGGGCCGGGCCATGACCCGGGCCGAAGTCGGCAAGCCCGTGCGCGCAAAAACCGCAGACGGCCGGCTGGTCAGCGGCGTGGCCGACGAGAATGGGCAGATCAGGCTCGCCAACTAGGGCCTGGAGCAGCCTCTTGCACGATTCGATGCCCAGCGCCCTAAAGTTTTGGCCCGGACTGCCGATAAATGGGCAAGCCTCCTGAGGAACCATCTTGAAAATCGAACAACCCGCCGCTTCGGCAACGCCGCTTTCCCGTACCAACAAGGGCGCAAGCCCCCTGCCGGCCACCGGCGTCGACGCCGCCGAATCCGCCAAGGATTCCGTGCAACTGTCGGGCGCGCAGGTCCGCTCGCTGCCCGGCGTTGCCGGCGGTGACTTCGATGCGGCGCGCGTCGCCGCGATCCGCGAGGACATCCGCGCCGGCCGCTACCAGGTCAGTCCGGAGCGCATTGCCAGCGGCCTCCTGGCCAGCGTGCGCGACCTGCTCGACGGCAAGAAAGACCAGTGAGCACGATGCTGCACCACCTGCTGGCCGAACAGGCCTGCGTCGAAGACTTCGTGGCGGCGCTGGACCGGGAGGCCGTTGCCATGCGCGACGGCCTGTTTGCCGAACTCGGCCCGCTCACCGAAAGAAAGGCCGCCCTGCTCGACCGCATGGCAAGCCTCGACCAGGCCCGCGAGGCGGCGCAGGTCGCCCTGGGCTTCGCGCCCGGCCGTGCCGGCGCCGCAGCGGCGGCAGCCGCGGGTGGCGAGGAATCCAGCGCCGCCTGGGCGGCATTGCTCGAAACCGCGGAGCGTGCACGGGCCGACAACCGCCGCAACGGCGCCATGGTCTTCAGCCACCTCGATTTCACGCAGGACGCGCTGCACTACCTGCAGGCCGGCGCGCAACCCTTCTACGGGCCGGACGGCATTCGCAAGGCGGCCGGCGGCGCAGGCACGACGCTGGCGGTCGGGTAGCAGCGGCTCGGTTCTTCACCTTCGAGGCAGCACACTGCCTGCGACGGCGGCTCACAGAAGTTCGTTGAAGACGTAGAGCGCGTTGTCCTTGCAGCGGTGCCACAGGCCGCGCCGGGCCCAGCTGGCGGCCTGCAGTTCGACGCAGTCGCGCGCGTCGCGCTCGAAGATCTCTTCCAGCCGCGCGGCGAGCGCATCGTCGCGCAGGCCGAGCGTGATCTCGTCGTTGGTCTCGAACGAGCGGTCGTCGAAATTGCTCGATCCGATCGCGCACCACACGCCGTCCACCGTCATGACCTTCTGGTGCAGCAGGCACTTCTGATACTCGAAGATCCGCACCCCTCCGGCCAGCAGCAGGTGGAAGTTGCGGTGCGCGGCATGCTGAACCATCGGCATGTCGGATGCCTCGGCCGACGGCACCATGATCCGCACGTCCACCCCGCGCGCGACGGCAGCGCACAGCGCGTCGATCGCCTCGCTGTCCGGCAAGAAGTACGGGTTCTGGATCAGGATGCGCTCGCGCGCGACGCACACCACCAGGTGATGCAGGATCTTCACCGCCGGCGGCGAACCTTCGGCCTTGATGCTGGCCACATGCACGGCCACGTCGCCCACCCGGTCGAGCTGCGGGAACACCGCTTCGCCGACGAACAACTCGCCCGTGTCCTCCACCCAGTTCTCGCTGAAAGCCGACTGCACCGCATGCACCACCGGCCCGCGCAGGCGCACGCCCAGGTCGCGCACGTTGTCGCGGCCCTGCCCGTTGCACAGCCAGCCGTCGACGATGCAGTGCCCGCCCACCATGGCCACCACGCCGTCGACCACCACGAGCTTGCGGTGGTCGCGGTCGTTGAAGACGCCGATGTTGCGCACATGGCGTGGGTGGTGCATTTCGAGCCGGCAACCTGCGTCGCGCAACCGGCGCGCGGCCTCGCGCCCCATCTGCTTGCCGCCGTCGGCGTCGACCAGCACGCGCACCGGCACGCCCGCACGGCGCCGCTCGATCAGCGCATCGGCCAGGCGCGTGCCGAGCACGCCTTCCTTCCAGAGAAAGGTCTCGAAGTGCACCGAGCGTGTGGCGGCCGCGATCTCCTGGAACATGGCGTCGAAGAAGCTGCCGTTCTCCAGCAGCTCCACCGAATTGCCTTCGTAGACGGTGCCCTGCGTCAGGCCCGACAAGGAGGGCAGCAATTCCCCGATCGGCGCATCGCACTGGATCACCAGCCGCGGATCGCGGTGCCTGCGAATCGACCAGATGACGAGTGCCAGCCCCACCGTCACGGCGGCCAGCAGCACTGCGAGCACCGTCGTCAGCACCAGGGAATCACCGAACATTTGCCTGTCCTTTGCAACGTGCCGCCGCGGGGAATGCTGTGGCTTTTTTCATGTTTGTTCCGACCGCGACGATACCCAATCGAATTTGCCGTTCGACTCGTGGCATAAAGCCGCGCCCTGCGTCCGGCCGACGCCATGTGCCAGACAGAATTGCGCGAAACACAAAACACATGACTACAAGTCGCCCTTTTTTCAGCCGATGAGTTCGCCGATTCTGCAGATCACCGGGCCCGAGCGCCGACCCTATCGGCTGGGCGACCCGATGTGCATCTACGACGGCGAGCGCCATGTCGGCGACGTGCAGCAGGTTCGCGTGCGGCCCGGCGGCCATGAGGTCGAGATCGAGAATTTCCAGCCTGCAAACACCCCGCTGCGCGAACGCGAGAGCCTTGGCAGGCTGGTGCTGGCCGAACTGCTGACCTTCGTCTTCGAGAACTTTCCGTCGGTACAGGCAGTGCAGATCACGCTTTCCAACAGCATCGAAGCATTTCAGGGTCCGGGCATTGCGCTGGCGAAGATCCGCGCCGACGTACTGCAAAGCGCCGGTTGCGTCGCGGTGAGCACGGTTGCAAGGCCGCATGCCGCATATCCGGGACATTTCGCCGTCACCGGGGTCTGGACGTACAGCACCGCCAGCGTCGCGGCGCTCCAGTCGATGCTGCTGGCCGAGCGGGCCGCCTATCGAGAACGCGGGCGCGAGGCGAGCCCCGAAGACGGCAGGATTTCGGCACTGAGGCGCCTGCTCCGGCGCCTGCTCGGCCGACGTTGATTGCGTTTTCGTGACTTTCTTCATGCCGCACGCCTTGCGGCAGCTCAAGCATTCGTCCGAAGTGCCGACAACAAGATCTTTGTCGGAGAAAAAACACCATGACCCGATACGTCGGAACGGTGCCGGTGGACAAGGCTTCCCATCCCCGGTTTGCAGCTTACCGGACGGGCGACTGGGCGACGCACTTCATCGCGGAGTACGGCGTGCTCCCGAACGAAGGCCACAAGGCCTGGGTGCTCGACCAGGTGAGTCGCATCCTGCACGGCACGCCGGTCGTGGTCGGCCAGGCACGCTGGGCCGACGGCCGCAAGGAGGACCGCATCTGGCTCGCCAGCCCATCGCCGCGGTACATGCAATGGCGCGAGTCGCTTCAGGCGGCGCAATACGACGAAGGCATTCCACCGGAAGGCTAGGACCTACAGCAATCGCAGGCCGGCTCGTCTAATCTGGGCTCGAAGGAGCAACGCCCCATGACAAACCCCAAGCCACCGCTGGACGATCCGGCCCAATTGCCGGTCGAGCCGGAATTCCCGACCCACGAGGAACCGGGCAATCCCCATACCGATGAGGCCAAACCCGGCGCCGACGAAAACGCTGCGGGCTTCGTCAAGCCAAGAGAGTGATCGGGGCGCATCGAAGCCCGGTCAGCTTTCGATCCAGTCCACGACTTCATCCAGCGACGCACGGCCGGTACGGAACCGGTTGGCCGGATGCTCCGCGTTCTCGTAGCCGAAGGATACGGCGCACACCA
Source organism: Variovorax sp. (assembly GCA_031412135.1). Taxonomy (GTDB): domain Bacteria; phylum Pseudomonadota; class Gammaproteobacteria; order Burkholderiales; family Burkholderiaceae_C; genus Variovorax. The sequence goes on from JANOCL010000037.1 coordinate 12,966, forward strand.
TCAGCCGCTCCGGGGGAATGCCCAGCACCCGCTTGACCAGTGTGCTGTAGCCCGCAAGCGCGGCCTGCGCAATGGACTGGATGCCATGCGCCTGCAGGGCCAGCAGCAGCACCTGCACGTAGCCGCCCACATCCACCGCGCCATAGGTGCCGAGGCCGGCATCGCTGGTGAGCACGGCGACATGCGGTGCGCCGAACAGCCGGAAGTTTTCCCGTGCCTGGCGGGCCGCCGCTTCCCGGTCGTCGCGCGCCACGCTCACGGCCTCGTAGAGCTGCCAGCCGCATTCGCGCCGGCGCTGCTGGTACGCGCCGGTGTAGCGCTCCGGAAACGGGAAGTCGCTTGCGCGGTCTTCGGGTGCGGCGGCGAGCAACGCCTGCCGAAGCCGTTCGGTGGCAGCGCCCGAGGCCACGCTCACCTGCCAGGCCTGCGAGTTGCACCACGAGCCGGTGCGCTGGGCCGTCTGCAGCACGGCGGCGATCGTCTCGCGCGGCACCGGGCGATCGAGGAACGCGCGGCAGCTGTGCCGGGCTTCGAGCAGATCGGCCAGGGTGGCTGCCACTCGCTCAGTCCGCGAGCAGCGGATTGCGGCGCGCTTCGTCGATGCGGCGCTGGCGAAGCACATCCGCGCACTGCGGATGGCGGCCATTGGCGCGAACGGCGCAACTGTCGTTCATGCAGATCGCGCGTGAGAAGAAGTTGAGGCCGGCGCAGCGTGCGAGCGGCCCGTCGGACAACTGCCCGGCGGTCGACGCGCGCGGGGCACTTTGCGGGCGCGGGTTCTGCCGGAGCGCGTCGGCCCGGGTGCCAGCCGCAGCGGCATCGAATTCGACCGGCGGTGCGTCAGGGGCAACAGCGCTGTTCACCGTGCCGTACGCGGCCGGCGGCACGGTGGCCGGCGCGGCCCTTGCAGGAGCCTGCGCAATGCGGGGCAACGCCGACGGCGTTGCCTCCGCCTGCAGCGCGATGGCGCTGTGCTGCTCGTGCCAGAACCAGCCCACGGCAAACAGCACCAGCACCGCCACAGCGAGCACCAGCGACGGGAGCAGGCGACTACGCACCGCGGGCGTTGCGGCGGCCTGCACGGCACGCAGTCCGGCCTGGGCATCGCCTGCTGCATAGAACGCTGGAAGTTTGCCGTCGCAGGCCTTGCAAAACTTGGCCGAGTCGCGATTGACGGTGCGGCAAAAGCCGCAGATCGCAACCGGCCGGTCGCCGCGAAACAGCCAGCGAGAGAACCCGATGGGCCCGCCGAACGCGTCTTCGGACAAATGGTCGCGCTGGGTCACCACGAGCGCTCGAACGACAACAACGGAAATGGCCATGGGACCGCATTAGCGAAGGCTGAGCGCGACAGCAGCTTCGGACTATTCCTGCATCGGCTGTAGGAGAACTGCAGGCCGGCGTACAGCCGCTTACAGGGCAGGCCTGCAAGCGCGCGAGCGGCACCGGCGACTACAACCGCGGACGCGCGCCGCAGCTAGCATGAACGCCCCACCCCACTTACGAAGCCACAGCCTTGCCCGCAGTCATCAGCGATACCGTTGCGGCCATGCCGCCGCCCTGTCACGAGCGCTCGCCGCTGTTCGTGGTCTTCAACATCGGCTCCGGGCGAGGCAATGCGGACGAGGTTCGCCAAGCCATCGCCCAGGCCTGCACCGCCGCCGGCCGGGAGCACCGGATCTACACCGTCGAGCGGCCGCAGCGCCTGGGCGATCGCATCGCGCAAGCCGTGCAGGCCGCCAAGGCAGCGGCCGGCATCGTGGTCGCAGCGGGGGGCGACGGCACCATCAACGCGGTGGCGCAGGCGACGCTGGGCAGCGGCTGCGCTTTCGGCGTGCTGCCGCAAGGCACCTTCAACTATTTCAGCCGAACGCATGCCATACCGCCGGACACCGCCGAGGCCATGGCCCTGCTGCTGCGCTCGCGGCCGCAGGCGGTGCAGGTAGGGCAGGTCAACGAGCGGGTGTTCCTGGTGAATGCGAGCCTGGGGCTCTACGCCAAGCTGCTCGAGGACCGTGAGGCCTTCAAGGCGCAGTACGGACGCAGCCGGGTGGTGGCGTTCGGGGCCGCGATCGTCACGCTGCTGCGCGGTTATCGGCAGTGGGACCTGCGGATCGTCTGGCGCGGGCAGGAGCGGGTGATCCGCACGCCGACGCTCTTTGTCGGCAACAACGCCCTGCAGCTCGAACAGATCGGGCTGCCGCAGGCCGAGGCGCTCGACAACGGCGAGCTGGCGGCGGTCGCATTGCGGCCGATGGGCCGGCTGGCGATGCTGTCGCTCATGGCGCACGGCGCACTCGGCAGACTCGGCGAGGCCGACAACGTGATCGGCTTCAGCTTCCGGTCGCTGACGGTGGACGCGGTGCGCAGCCGGCCGGGCCGGCGGATCAAGGTCGCAACCGACGGGGAAGTCGCCTGGATGCGGATGCCGCTGGTGTTCCGCGTCGCGCCGGAGCCGCTGTGGTTGCTCAAGCCGCCGCCCGGCGAGGGCCTGGAGGCACGCGCATGACGTCGCTGCTGCAGATCTCCGACGCGCATTTCGGCACCGAGAAGCCACCGGTGGCGCAGGCGCTCGAACGGCTCGCACGAAGCGAGCGGCCCGAGGTGCTGGTGCTTTCGGGCGACATCACGCAGCGCGCGACGCAAGCGCAGTTCGACGCGGCCAGCGCCTTCGTGCAGCGGCTGGGCATCGCGGCTACGGTCGCGGTGCCCGGCAACCACGACATTCCGCTCTTCGCGGCCACGGCACGCCTGCTGAACCCGTACGGCCGCTACCGCCGTGCCTTCGGTGCCGAGCTTGAACCGGTGGTCGACCTGCCGGGATGGCTGGTGGTGGCGGTCAACACCACGCGCTGGTACCGGCACAAGAACGGCGAGGTATCGCCGGAACAGGTGGAGCGGGTGGCAGCGCTGCTCGCACGCGGTGCGGCAGAGCGGCTGCGGGTGGTGGTGGTGCATCAGCCGGTCGCCGTCACTCGCGACGAAGACCGGGCCAACCTGCTGCGCGGCCGCGAGCAGGCGGTCGCCGCATGGGTACAAGCCGGCGCGGACCTGATCCTCGGCGGTCACATCCACCTGCCCTTCGTGCTGCCGCTGGCCGGCGCCGACCGCAGCGCATGGTGCGTGCAGGCCGGCACGGCGGTGTCGTCGCGCATCCGCGATGGCGCGCCGAACTCAGTCAACCTGATCCGCATGGCGCCGGACCCGGCGGCGCGGCACTGCAGCGTCGAGCAATGGGACTACGCAGCCGCAGCGGGCGAGTTCGAGCGGGTGCGCGTCCATGCGCTGGCGCTGTCGCCGATGCTGCCGGCGGCCGGGGCACTGCGTGCCGGCTGACGGCTGGCAAGGCGTGATCGCACTTGCGAATGCGGTGGGCGAACATGCGCTCGGCTGGTTCATGCTCGGCCTGGCCGTGGTCTGCACGGCGACGGCGCTCGCCTGGCTGCTTCTTCGCCGCAGCGCGCGCACCCGCGTTCCCCCAGGCGAAGGTGCATCGAGCCCGCGGCGGCTGGTGATCGCGATGGCGCTCGGCTTCGCGCTGGTGGCCGCGCCGGCCATGCTGCTGTTCTCGGCGCTCGGGGCGCGCATCGTTGCCGGCCATCCGGTGGTGCAGGCCGACCAGGCGCTCGCCGACGCCATCGGCCGCAGCCTCGCGCCGGCCGCGGTGCGGGTGTTCGGATGGCTCACCCATGCCGGCGATCCGGGTGTGCTGGCCGGCTTGTGCGTGGTGGTGGCAGTGCCGTTGTGGCTGTACCGCCGCCGCACGCTGGCACTGGCCTGGGTGCTCGCGCTGGCCGGCAACGCGGTGCTGAATCCGGCGCTCAAGCAGGCCTTCGAGCGCGCCCGGCCGGCCTACGACAACCTGCTGGTGACAGCGCCCGGCTACAGCTTTCCGAGCGGCCACAGTTCCGGCGCGATGGTGGCATACGGCATGCTGGCCTATCTGGCGCTGCGGACGCTGCCTGCGCGGTGGCATGCAGCAGCGCTGGTCTCGGCGGTGGCGGTGATATTCACCACCGCCTGCAGCCGCGTCATGCTGCAGGTGCATTTTGCAAGCGACGTCGTTGCCGGCCTGGCGTCGGGCGGCACATGGCTGCTGGCCTGCATCGCGAGCGCCGAAGCGGCACGGCACTACCGGGAGCACCGGCAAGTGCGCCTGCGCGGCGGCTGAAGCTTCATCGACGCCGCACCGGCCCGGGCCGATACCATCGGGCCTCCTTCCCACCCGGCCACACCTCCATGAAGCTGTTGATACGCCTCTATTCCACGGTCCATGCGTTCATGGCCTTCCTGTTCGCCGCCGCTGCTCTGATGTTGATCGGCATCGCAGCCCGTCTTGGCTGGGATGCGTTCACCGGCGGCTTCGACCGCGGTGCGGCTGAGGCCGTCATCGAAGCGGTCGGCCTGCTGGCGGCCGCGGTCGTGGCACTGCAGATATCGCAGACCATTGCCGAGGAAGAAGTGATTCGCGACGCACACATCAGCGCGCCGACCCGCGTGCGCAGGTTCCTGTCGCGGTTCATGGTGGTGATCGTGGTTGCAATCGCCGTCGAGGGGCTGGTCGCCACGTTCAGGGCGCATGACGATGCGCCGCAGCTGCTGTATGCGGCCGGCCTGATGTGTTCGATCGGTTTGCTTCTCGCCGGCTGGGGCGTCTTCATCCACCTGAACCGCTCGGCCGAAGAACTGGAGCCGGAGGCGATGGCGGAGGCGAAGCGCGAGGACCAGAAGCTGAAGTCGGAAGCCTAGTCGCCCAGCAGTTCCCCGATCGGCTGGAGATCCTCCACCCGGTCGCAGATGGCCTTCACCACCATCATGATCGGGATGCCGAGCAGCAGCCCCCAGTTGCCCCAGAGCCAGCCCCAGAAGATCACCCCGACAAAGATGGCCACCGGGTTCATGCTGCTGGTGCGGCTGGTGAGAAACGGCACCAGCAGGTTGCCGACCAGCGTATGGATCACCAGCGACACCCCGCCGACCAGCAGCGCCATCTCGATGGCGTTGAACTGCAGGAAAGCCACCAGCCCCGCCGCTGCCATGACGATGACCGAGCCGATGTAGGGGATGAGGTTGGTCACCGCTGCGACGATGCCCCACACCGCGGCGTTCTCCAAGCCGACGGCCCAGAACGCGAGGCCGGTGGCGATGCCGACCAGGGCGCTGGTGAGTATCTGCACCAGCAGGTAGCGCTGGATGTGGCCGGTGATGTCGTCCAGCACATGCACCGTGATCTTTTTCTTCTGCAGGCTCGGGCCGGTGATCTTGACCAGCTTGCGGCGGAAGGTGTCGCCCGAACCGAGCGCGAAATAGGTCAGGAACACCACCAGCGTGAGCTGCCCGGCCGCGCTGATGAGGCCGATGGTGCCGCTCCACAGGTAGTCGCGCACGTTGAAGGACGGCCGCTCGACGACCACGCGCGCAACGCCCTTTCGCGCCGCGACCTTCGCGGAGTTTTCCTCCGCCGCCTGTTCGAGCTGCGCGGCAGCCTTCTGCACCGTGTCGAGCGCGTTCTGATCGGTGGGGCGCCTGCCTTCGCGCACCGCCTGCCGCAGCTTCTGGGCGGCGACGGGCAGCGTATCGACCAGTTCGGCGGCACTTCCCGAGAGCGAATAGCCAGTCCATCCGACCGCGCCGCCGATTGCGAACAGAACCACGGCGGCGCCGATCCAGCGCGACAGCTTGCAGCGTTCGAGCATGTCGACCAGCGGGTCCAGCGCATAGGTGGCGACCAGGGTCAGCATCAGCGGGATGAACACCGCCTGCGCCCAGCGCAGCGCGAACACGCCGGCCAGCACCGCCAGCACCACCAGCGACGCGCTGCGCACGTCGACCGGCATGTGCAGCAGCACCCGATCGGGCTGCGGCTCCGCGGCGATGGCCTCGAGGGCTTTTTCTTTTTCTTCTGTTTCGTCGGTCATCTTGGTTCCTTGAGCACATCACGCACGGCTGGCAATTGGCGGCGAGACACCACCACCGGCTCCGGGATGCCGTCGAGCCGGAGCGCCCAGCCTTCGGCGTCTTCGCCATCGTCGTATTTTTCGAGTGCGCGAATGGCCGCCCGCGCCACCAGCGCATTGCGGTGTACCCGCACGAAGCGGGCAGCGAAGCGGTCTTCGAACTCGGCCAGCGAGCCGTCGTAGATGTGGCTGCGCGCGGCGGTCCGCACGGTGAGGTACTTGAACTCAGACTTGAGGTACAGCACCTCGGACACTGGAACCCGCTCGGTGCGGCCCCGGTCCTGGATCAGCAGCACCTCTTGCGGTGCATCGGCCGGCGCCGCGCCGCGCCGCTCCTTCAGGTAGCGCTCGGCCTTCTGCAGCGCCTGCTGAAGGCGGTCGACGCGAACCGGCTTGGTCAGGTAGTCGACCGCTTCCAGTTCGAAGGCGGTGACCGCGTGGGCCGCATGCGCCGTGACGAACACGATCGCCGGCCCGCCGGGACTGCTGCCCATGCTGCGCGCCAGCTCGATGCCGTCGAGGCCGGGCATGTGGATGTCGAGCAGCACGAGGTCGAGGCGCTCGGCCGCCAGGTGCTGTCGGGCGCCCTCGCCGTGCGCGGCTTCGGCCACGACCTCGGCCGCGGGCGAATGGCAATCGGCCAGCAACGTGCGCAGCCGCGATCTGGCCAGCGCCTCGTCGTCGACGATCAGCGTGCGAAGAGCAGTGGTCATGAAGTCACGGCCTCAGGCTTCGGCCGGAATCGCGATGCGAACGCGATAGCTCGTCTGGTCCATGCCGGCGCTGAACTGCGCCTGCACGTCGTGCAGCAGGCGCAGCCGGTCGCGCACATTGGCGAGCGCGATGCCGTGCCCGCGCGGCAGGGGTTCGCTCGCCCAGCGCAGCGGCGGCAGGCTGTTGACCACCTCGATCACCGCCATGCCGCCGCGCCGTTCGGTGCGGATGCGGATCTTGGCGCCGTCGGGACTTGGCTCGACGCCGTGCTTGACCGCGTTCTCCACCAGCGGCTGCAGCAGCAGCGGCGGCAGGCGCGCGGTGTTGGCGGCGGGGTCGATGTCCCAGCGGATGCGCAGCCGGTCGCCGAAGCGCACCTGCTCGATCGCCAGGTAGCGCTGCGCCAGCGCAATCTCGTCGGCCAGCGTGACCGATTCGCTCGGGTCGGCCAGCGCCTGGCGGAACAGCTCGCTCAGGTCTTCCAGCATGGCCTCGGCCTTGGCCGGCTCCTCGCGCACCAGTGCGATGGCGCTGTTGAGGGTGTTGAACAGAAAGTGCGGCCGGATGCGTGCCTGCAGTTCCTCGAGCCGCGCCGTCATGGCCGCCGGTGCCTGGCCGCGCGCGCGCAGCACCAGCGCCGCCATCACCAGCCCGGCGAACATGGCGCCCGCCAGCGCGCTGGCCAGCCACGGTGCCGTGCCGAGCACGCCTGTCAGCCGCAGCAGGCCGCAACCGTAGAGCGCGGCCAGCGCCCCCAGGGCGGCGCCGGCACCGTACTGCGCCAGCCGGGGCAGGCGGCCGAGCAGCTTCTTGAGCCAGCAGGCCGCGAGCAGCCAGAGCAGGGTCGCCGGCAGGGTGCCGCCGGTCACCGTGGCCATCAGCATCAGCCAATCGGCGGCGCTCGGGGCGAGAAACAGGGCAGTGACAGCCACCACCGCCTGGACGAACATCACCGTGCGCAGCACCACGCCGATCTGGCAGGCATCGAACAGCACCAGCGCGGCGCGTGCCGAAGCCCGTGCGCGAACCGGGGTCGGTGTCGAAGAAGAGGTGGCCGATAAAATCGATGGGTTGCGCATCACAGGAAGCTTGGGGTGCGAACCGATTATTGCCTCCACACGGTTCTCACATGACCCAAAACCAACTCGACAAGAAATCCGAAGCCTGGTCCGCGCTGTTCTCCGAACCGATGAGCGACCTGGTGAAGCGCTATACCGCGAGCGTTTTCTTCGACAAGCGGCTGTGGCAGGCCGACATCGAAGGCTCCCTCGCACATGCCGGCATGCTGGCTGCGCAGGGCATCATCGGCGCCGACGACCATGCGGCCATCGAGCGCGGCATGGCGCAGATCCGTGCCGAGATCGAGTCGGGCGGCTTCGAGTGGAAGCTCGACCTCGAAGACGTGCACCTGAACATCGAGGCCCGCCTGACGCTGCGGGTGGGCGATGCCGGCAAGCGGCTGCACACAGGCCGCAGCCGCAACGACCAGGTCGCGACCGATGTGCGCCTGTGGCTGCGCGGCGAGATCGACCTGATCGACGCACTGCTCGGCGACCTGCAGAAGTCCCTGCTCGCGCTGGCCGAGAAGAACGTCGAGGTGATCCTGCCGGGCTTTACCCACCTGCAGGTGGCGCAGCCGGTGAGCTTCGGCCATCACATGCTGGCCTATGTGGAGATGTTCGCGCGCGACGCCGAACGCATGGCCGACGTGCGCCGCCGGGTCAATCGCCTGCCGCTCGGCGCGGCTGCGCTGGCCGGCACCAGCTATCCGCTCGACCGCGAGGCCGTCGCGCGCGCGCTCGGCATGGACGAGGTGTGCCAGAACAGCCTGGACGCGGTGAGCGACCGCGACTTCGCGATCGAGTTCGCTGCCGCCGCGTCGCTGGCCATGGTGCACATCAGCCGCCTGAGCGAAGAACTGGTGCTCTGGATGAGCCAGTCCTTCGGCTTCATCGACATCGCGGACCGCTTCTGCACCGGCAGTTCGATCATGCCGCAGAAGAAAAACCCGGACGTGCCCGAACTCGCGCGCGGCAAGACCGGCCGCGTGGTCGGGCACCTGATGGGGCTGATCACCTTGATGAAAGGCCAGCCGCTGGCCTACAACAAGGACAACCAGGAAGACAAGGAGCCGCTGTTCGACACGGTCGACACGCTCAAGGACACGCTGCGCATCTTTGCCGAGATGGTCGGCGGCATCACCGTCAACACCGAAGCCATGGAAGCAGCGGCGCTGCGCGGCTACGCGACGGCGACCGACCTGGCCGACTACCTGGTGAAGAAGGGCCTGCCCTTCCGCGACGCGCACGAGACGGTGGCGCATGCGGTCAAGGCCGCGATCTCGCACAAGGTCGACCTGTCCGAACTGCCGCTGACCGTGCTGCAGACCTTTCATCCCAAGATAGAAAAAGACGTCTACGGCGTGCTCAGTCTTCGCGGTTCGGTCCATGCAAGGGACATCCTGGGCGGCACCGCACCGGCCCAGGTGCGCAAGCAGATTGCGCGGCATCGCACCCGGTTGAAGTGACAGATTCGGGTTAACCCTTCAAAGTCGTTGCCAATTGTAAGAATGTAGTGCTAAAGTTTGGTTTCTTGCGGCACCGCAACACGGCACCTTGCCGTCCAGAACCGTAATCCCCCCGCCTCGAATGCCAAACGAAAAAACCCGCTGCGTCGTCGTCATCCTGACTTTCAATTCGGCTTCGATCGTCCGGGAAACCGTGGCCGAGGCAAAGAAGGTGAGCAGCCACGTGTTCGCGGTCGACTCCCATTCATCGGACGGCACACCGTCCATCCTGCAAGAGCTGGGCTGCACCGTGGTGCAGCGCCCGTTCTCCAACTACAGCGACCAGCGCAACTGGGCAATCGCGCAGATCGAGTCGTCGTGCGAGTGGCAATTGCACCTGGACGCGGACGAGGTGCTCGATGCGCAGGCGGTGCGCGAGATCCGCGAACTGCTGGACGGAACGCCGCGCTTCGATGCCTACATGCTGCGCCGGCGCGACTACTTCATGGGCAAGATGCTGCGCTTCAGCGGCGTGAACCCGTGGCACCTGCGGCTCTTTCGCTCGGGTGCCGGGCGCTGCGAATCGCGGCTCTACGACCAGCACTTCATCAGCACGGCCCCGGCTGGCCGGATCGACGGCTTCATGCACGACAAGAACTCGGCCCGGCTCACCGACTGGATCGCAAGCCACAACCGCTGGAGCGACGCCGAAGCCAAGGAAAAGCTGGGCGCCCGCAGCACTGCCGACAACGTGCTGAAGCCGCGGCTGATGGGCGACGCGCGGGAACGCACGCGCTTCATCAAGGAGATTTATTACAAGCTGCCCACCGGCGTGCGCTCGCTCGGCTATTTTGTCTACCGCTACGTCTTTCGGCTTGGCTTTCTGGACGGCACGACCGGCTTCTACTTCGCTTTTTTTCAGGCACTGTGGTTTCGCATGCTGGTCGACGCCAAGATGCACGAACAGCGCACCCAACGCCCCCATTGACATCCCCTTTTCGGAGTGACTCCCAGCATGCGGCAATACAACGCTTCCAAGAAAATACTCGTCACCGGCGGCGCCGGTTTCCTGGGCAGCCATCTGTGCGACCGGCTGATCGACCAGGGCCACGATGTCCTGTGCGTCGACAACTTCTTCACCGGGACCAAGCGCAACGTCGAGCACCTGCTGGACCATCCGCGCTTCGAGCTGATGCGCCATGACGTGACGTTTCCGCTCTACGTCGAAGTGGACGAGATCTTCAACCTGGCCTGCCCGGCGTCGCCGGTGCACTACCAGCACGACCCGGTGCAGACCACCAAGACCAGCGTGCACGGCGCGATCAACATGCTCGGCCTGGCCAAGCGGGTGCGGGCCAAGATATTGCAAGCCTCCACCAGCGAGGTCTACGGCGACCCAGAGATCCATCCGCAGGTCGAGGCCTACTGGGGCCGCGTCAACCCGATCGGCATCCGCAGCTGCTACGACGAGGGCAAGCGCTGCGCCGAAACCCTGTTCTTCGACTACTACCGCCAGCACCAGCTTCGCATCAAGGTGGTCCGCATCTTTAACACCTACGGCCCGCGCATGCACCTGAACGACGGCCGGGTGGTGTCCAACTTCATCGTGCAGGCACTGAAGGGCGAGGACATCACGATCTACGGCGACGGCCAGCAGACGCGCAGCTTCTGCTACGTCGACGACCTGGTCGAAGCCATGCTGCGGATGATGGCAACGGGCGACGAGATTCCGGGCCCGGTGAACATCGGCAATCCGGGCGAGTTCTCGATGCTCGAACTGGCCAACAAGGTGATCGAACTCACCGGCTCGGCCAGCAAGCTGGTGCGCATGCCGCTGCCGGCGGACGACCCCAAGCAGCGCCGGCCCGACATCTCGATGGCGCAAAAGGAACTCGGCGGCTGGGAGCCGCGCACCCAGCTCGACGAGGGCCTGAAGAAGACCATCGCCTACTTCGACAAGACCCTGTCGGAATCCACGACGACTGTTGAAACCCCATGAACATCACCATCATCGGCACCGGCTATGTCGGCCTCGTCACCGGCGCGTGCCTGGCGGACATCGGCAATCAGGTGTTCTGCCTCGACCTCGACGCGCGCAAGATCGCGACGCTGAACGAGGGCAGCATCCCCATCTACGAGCCCGGCCTCGGTGACGTGGTCGACGCGAACGTGTCGGCGCGGCGGCTTTCGTTCTCGACCGACATCGAAGCCGCGGTGGCGCACGGCGACATCCAGTTCATCGCGGTCGGCACGCCGCCCGACGAAGACGGCAGCGCCGATCTGCAATACGTGCTGGCGGCCGCCCGCAACATCGGCCGGTACATGGAAGGCTTCAAGGTCGTGGTCGACAAGTCGACCGTACCGGTGGGCACGGCCGACCGCGTGACGGCCGTGATTCAGGAAGAGCTGGACAAGCGCGGGCGCGACGACCTGCGCTTCTCGGTGATCAGCAATCCCGAGTTCCTGAAGGAAGGCGCGGCGGTGGACGACTTCATGCGGCCCGACCGCATCGTCATCGGCTACTCGGACGACGAGACCGGCCGCGAGGCGCTGGGCTGGATGCGCAGGCTGTACGCGCCTTTCAACCGCAACCACGAGCGCACCCGCGTGATGGACGTGAAGTCTGCCGAGTTCGCCAAGTACGCGGCCAACGCCATGCTGGCCACCCGCATCAGCTTCATGAACGAACTGGCCAACCTGGCTGATCGCGTGGGCGCCGACATCGAGGCGGTGCGCCAGGGCATCGGCTCCGACCCGCGCATCGGCTACAGCTTCCTGTATGCCGGCACCGGCTACGGCGGCAGCTGCTTTCCCAAGGACATCCAGGCGCTGACGCGGATCGCGCGCGACAACGGCCAGGCGCTGCGTGTGCTGGAGTCGGTCGAAGCGGTCAACGAAGAGCAGAAGCGCGTGCTGACCAACAAGGTGCTGGCCCGCTTTGGCGCCGACCTGAGCGGCCGCACTTTCGCGCTGTGGGGCCTGGCCTTCAAGCCCAACACCGACGACATGCGCGAGGCGCCCAGCCGGGTGGTGCTCGACGTGCTGGTGCGCGCCGGTGCGCGGGTGGTTGCGCACGACCCGATCGCGGTCGAGGAAACGCAGCGCGTGCTGGCCCTCGACTTCGCAGACGCACCGCAGCTGCTGGAGCAGATCAGCTTTTCGTCTGCGAAGGACCCGATGGAAGCACTGGCCGATGCGGACGCGCTGATCATCGTGACCGAGTGGAAAGCGTATCGAAGCCCGAACCTCGAGCGGCTCAAGTCGCTGATGAAATCCCCGGTCATCTTCGACGGGCGCAATCTCTACGAGCCCGCCACGCTCAAGGCGGCGGGCGTTGTCTACCACGGCATCGGGCGCAACAGCGTTTAGTTGCTGGAGTACGCACTTGCGCGCGTCCCCACGCGCCTTAATATGAAGCGAGAGAAACGACTTACACCAGTGGCAGCGAATTTCATGCCCAACACCCTTTGGACGATCTGTTCAGGCTCTGCCGGTGGGAACTAAGGCAGACGGTTCCTCGCAGAAGTCCGACTCAGCCAGGCGCCGCCCCGGCGGATTGGCAGAGCACCAAGTCTCCTTGCGCGCGCCGCGTTTGCTGATGTATGTCGATGCCGTAGCGCGCTGCGGATCGATTCGCAAGGCAGCCGAAGAAGTCCATACCGCCCCGTCCGCCCTTGACCGGCGCATCCTGGATCTCGAATCCGAACTGGGCACGCCCCTGTTCGAGCGGCTTGCACGAGGCGTCCGGCCGACCGCAGCGGGACAGATCTTTCTTCAGTACGCCCGGCGCTCGCTTGCAGACCTGGAAGCAACCCGCTCGCAGATTGAACACCTCCAGGGTCTCGTGCGTGGGGACGTGCATATCGCATCAGCCGAATCGGTCGGATCGGATCTGCTGGCCAGGGCGATCGCTGCGTTTCAAGCAAAGCATCCGGGTGTCCGCTTTCACGTCACGCTCGGCGGGACCGAAACCCTGCTCCTCAGCCTCCTGAACGATCAGAACGAACTGCTCCTTGCGCACGATCCGACACATGTGAACCTGCAGGTGGTGGCCGACGTCAGCCAACCGCTGTGTGCCCTGCTGCGACCCGACCACCCACTTGCGCACCGCAAGACGCTGCGCTTTTCCGAATGCCTGAGGTTCCCCATCGCCTTGGGGTCGGAGAGCTTTGGCAGCCGCCGGATCATCGACCAGTTCGCGGCCGCCGAGGCCATTGCGCTCAGTCCCATGCTCGTCTCCAACTCGGTCGAGAACCTCAAGGCCTACGTGCGGCGTACCGGTGCCATCAGCTTCCAGTTCAAGGCGGGCACTGTCCGCGACGTGAACCTGGGCGAACTGGTGGCCATTCCCCTGGCCGACCGCCCACTGGCAGCGGGGCGGCTGATCCTCGGCGTCAGGCGAGGCCGCTTTCTGGCCATCGCTGCACAGGCGTTTGCAGAAGCGCTCAAGCAGGAGTTGCACGATCTTGGCTAAGAAAGTCGGGTCAACGACCTGATTTCGGCAACGCACCGTGCCTCATTTGGTGCTTGTGACGCACACCGTGCCTGCTCAAAATCGGCCACTAGGCAGGCCAGCGCGCGGTGCGCCGGCGCCACATGGAAGCACAGCGAATGCCGCAAGCAGAGCCAATCGGGACGCAACACGATGACCGTGTCCGAGTACCGGCATGAGGCAGGCGACCGTTCACCGTCTGCCCATGGCGCATCCGGGAGACCTCTCGGCACTTGAAGGTCTCATCACCAGCGGCGCGGTCGACCCGGCGCAGATTCTGGCCGTGATGGGAAAGACCGAGGGCAATGGCGGCGTCAACGACTTCACGCGAGGCTATTTCGGACAGACCTTGATGGCGCTGCTGGGCCGGCACCTCGGGCGCGATCCGGCAATGCTGGCCAGGCAGATCCCGTGCGTGTTCTCCGGCGGCACCGAAGGGGTCTTGTCTCCGCACTACATGGTCCTGTGTCAGTGCGAATCAGAGGCCCACTTGCCCGCAGGCGGCGCACTGGCATTGGGCGTGGCTTTCAGCGAGCCGATGCTTGCCGAACATATCGGACGCCGCGCTCACATTGAAAGCGTGGCTGCAGCGGTTCGCACTGCCATCGCACAAGCGTCTATCGAGGACCTGGACCAGGTGCACTTCGTTCAGGTCAAGTCCCCTTGCGTGACCGCTCCGCGAGCGCAGGCTGCACTGGCAAGGGGACAGGCGCCCCTGACGAACGACTCGCGCCGGTCCATGGCCTACGCGCGAGCAGCCGGGGCTCTCGGCGTTGCGCTCGCGCTCGGCGACATCGAGCCGCGGCAGATCGAGAAAGATCCGGCCTTGCAGGACTTCTCGCTGTACTCCTCGCGTGCAAGTATCTCGTCGGGGGTGGAGGTCGACTGCAACGAAGTCATCGTCTTCGGCCAAAGCCCGCGCTGGACAGGGCCGCTGCAAATCGCACACCGTCCCATGAGCGACGCGCTGGATATCGGCGCCGTGTTCGGCGTGCTTGCCGATGTCGGCATATCTGCTGCGCCCCAAGTTGCCCCGAACGATGCAGCACGTATTGCGGGTGTCCTTGTCAAATGCGAACCAGATCGGCGCGGGGTGATCCGCGGAAATCGGCACACGATGCTCGACGATACGGACATCGACGCCCAACGGCATATTCGCGGCGCATTGGGTGGGCTCGTCTCCAGCGTCATGGGCGACGGACGAGTGTTTGTTTCCGGTGGAGCGGAACACCAGGGGCCAGACGGGGGCGGCCTTATTGCAGTCATTGCGCACCGCGCGACAAGTACCGCCGTGTCATGAGCGCCCAAAAGCTCAACCAACGCACTGCGGCTGAAATTGCTCGGCTGGTGCGCTCACGCGAGGCGAGCGCCGTCGAAGCGACCCGCGACTGCCTGGCCGCAATCGCCCGACTGAATCCAGTGCTGAACGCGTTCTGCACCATTGCCACTGACCAGGCGTTGGCTGCGGCCGAAGCGGCAGATCAGCAGCTTGCACGCGGCGGTCCGTGCGGCCCGCTGCATGGCGTTCCAGTGTCCATCAAGGATGTGACAGCGACCGCAGGCATCCGTACGACCCATGGCTCACCGATGCTCGCCCACAACGTGCCGGTTTCCGATGCCGCGGTCGTCACCCGCTTGAAACAAGCCGGCGCCATCGTGATCGGCAAGACCAACACGCCCGAGTTCGCTGCAGGCGCCAACACCGTCAACCGGCTATTCGGCGCAACTCGCAACCCATGGGATGTGAGCCGAAGCGTGGGGGGCTCGACCGGGGGTGGAGCGGCCTCGGTCGCCGCCTGCATGGTGCCACTCGCCGAAGGTACGGACTTCGGTGGATCACTGCGCATTCCGGCGGCCTTCTGTGGCGTGGTGGGCTTGCGCCCCACCCCCGGGCTGGTGCCGGGAGCACCTGATCCTCTGTGCTGGGACTTTGGCCAGACTCACGGACCCATCGCGCGCACCGCCAGTGACTGTGCCTTGATGCTGGAGGCAATGGTCGGGCTGACCGACGAGTCGCCGATCTCGATGATGCCGCCCTGGGCGCGGCTGCACGACACGGTGGCGAATGTCGAAGCGCTGCCGGGGGTGCGGGTGGCGTACGTGGCAGACATTTCCAGGCTTGCATGTACCAGCGAAATTGCCGATGGATGCCTGGCCGCGGCGCGGGCGCTTGGCTCCGCGGGCGCTACGGTGGACCAGGCAAGTCTGGATCTGTCGGACGGGCGGGAGGCGTACCTCGCATGGCGTGGCGCGTGGATGGTGGCACAGCACCTCGAGTACGTGCCCTCGCTTGAGAGCCTGCCCGCTGATCTTGCAAACAACATACGCGAAGGGATGCAGACATCCACACTCGACCTGGCGCGGGCGGAACGTACCCGCGCTGCGTTGTGGACAAGGCTGCGCATCTTCTTCGGACAGTGGGACCTCTTGATCACGCCCACTACCCTGGTGCCCCCTTTCACACTGGAGGCAGGCCCCCCGAGAGCGATCGGTGGACAGCTGCTCGCGAGCTATATCGACTGGGTCGCGCCGACCTCTATCATCACGCTCTGCGGGCTCCCTGCGGTCTCCGTGCCGGCGGGCCTCACTTCGGATGGCCTCCCGATCGGCGTCCAGATCATCGGACCTCGCTTTTCAGAGCCAAGCATCCTGGCAGCGGCCCAGGTCATCCAGCGTGCGATCGACATCGGCGCGCCGCCGGGAGGTCTCCATGACTGAGCGCGAGCGTAGCGGCCTGATGATCCGCGGGTTCTTCCGCCTCCTGGAGGTCACGGTTGTGGGATGCCTTGGCCTGATGGTCGTGCTGGTGTTTGGCAATGTCGTGCTGCGCTACGGCTTCAACTCCGGCATCGAAGTTTCCGAAGAACTGTCGCGGATCGTCTTTGTCTGGGTGATCTTTCTCGGGGCGATCATCGGATTTCGGGAGCGCGCGCACCTGGGCGTTGACACGATCATTCGGCGCCTGCCTCGCGCCGGAAAGCTGGCCTGCTACGTGGTCAGCGACGCGCTCATGCTGGTCATCTGCATCCTCGTTTTCCACGGCAGCCTGATCCAGGCCCGCATCAACCTGCAGAACCCCGCCCCCGTCACCGGCATTCCCCTCGCAGTGGGCTATGCCATGAGCATGTTCATGACCGCAGCGATCGCCTTCATGATCGTGCACAGCCTGTACCGAGCCCTTACCGGCAGCCTGACGGACGACGAACTCAGTCAAGTGCGGGAATCCGAAGAGTCGGCGGACGTGCAGGAGGTCGAGCGGCTGGCCGCGCAAGAAGCCAGAACGAGGAAGAGCACATGACGATCCTCGTGTTTCTCGGTGGCCTGCTCGGCGCGATGGGCATCGGCATGCCCATCGCCTTCGCGTTGCTCGTCTGCGGCGTCGGGCTGATGTTGCATCTCGACTCTTTCGACACGCAAATCCTCGCGCAAAACCTGGTCAACGGAGCCGACAACTTCGCCCTGATGGCTGTGCCGTTCTTCCTTCTCGCCGGCGAACTGATGAACAGAGGGGGTCTGTCGCGCCGCATCGTCGATCTTGCGTTGACCCTCGTGGGACATGTCCGGGGCGGCCTTGGCTATGTGGCCATCTTCGCCGCGATCATCATGGCATCGCTGTCCGGTTCGGCGGTGGCAGACACGGCAGCACTTGCCGCGCTTTTGGTGCCGATGATGCGCAGAGCCGGCTACAACGTGCCCCGGGCTTGTGGCTTGATGGCAGCGGGCGGCATCATCGCCCCGGTAATTCCGCCATCGATCGGCTTCATCATCTTCGGCGTTGTGGGCGGCGTCTCGATAACCAAGCTGTTCATGGCCGGCATCGTTCCGGGCATCCTGATGGGACTGGCGCTGATGATCGCCTGGTGGATCGTTGCCCGTAAAGAAAACGTCGCTCCGTCACCGCGCGCCAGCCTGAGAGTGGTCATGAAGGCCCTGGCAAACAGCGCCTGGGCGCTGCTCCTCCCGGTCATCATCATCGGTGGACTCAAGTTCGGCGTGTTCACCCCAACCGAGGCAGCAGTCGTTGCGGCCGTCTACGCAATGATTGCGGGTGTCGTCATCTACCGCGAGCTCAGCATGGCCGACCTGTACGCCGCGATGCTGGCAACCGTGAAAACCACGGCGGTGGTGCTGATCCTCGCCGCAGCCGCCCTGGTCTCCGCGTGGCTCATCACCATCGCACAGCTGCCCACCATGCTGGCCGAGTTGTTGCGCCCCTTCATGGACAACAAGTTGCTCCTGATGCTGATCATCATGGTCATCGTCGTGGCAGTCGGCACCGCCCTCGACTTCATTCCGACCATCGTCATTCTCACGCCGGTACTGGTGCCCGTCATCAAGGAAGCGGGCATCGACCCGGTTTACTTCGGCGTCCTCTTCATCATGAACAACGCCATTGGCCTGATCACCCCGCCGGTGGGTACTGTCCTCAACGTCGTCTGCGGTATTGGACGCGTTTCCATGGACGACGTGATGAAGGGCGTCTGGCCCTTCCTTCTTGCGCAACTCATCGTTCTCTTCTCGCTGGTGATTTTTCCCGAGATCGTGATGGTGCCCTTGCGCTTCCTGACCGGGTGAACCGCCCGCCTTGTTTCTGCCAATGTTTATCTACTCACTAGGAGATTCGCCATGTTCACTCGAAGACTGATTGGCTTGGTCGTCGCGGCCACATTGACCTGCGCCGCGACTGTTGCCGCGGCAGCCGATTTCAAGGAAAGAAAGGTCAAGTTCGGTGGCAACCTGGCTGACGGTTCCCCGCAGGCGCTGGCAATGAAGCGGTTTGCCCAGGAAGTGGGTGAAGCCACAGGTGGCAAGTGGCAGGTGCAGCTGTACCACAACAACTCGCTGGGCTCCGACCCGCAGATGCAGTCAGCCCTGCAGGGCGGCGTTCAGGAAATGGCTGCAGTCGGCACGCCGACGCTGGTTGGCCTGGTCAAAGAGTTCGCTGTCTTCGACTTTCCGTTTCTGTTTGCGAACGAGAAGGAAGCCGATACGGTTCTGGATGGTCCCTTCGGCAAGAAGCTGATGGACCGCCTCCCGAGCGTCGGCATCGTCGGCATCACCTATTGGGAAAACGGTTTCCGCAACATCACGAACAGCCGCCGACCGATCACCAACGTCGAAGACCTGTCCGGCGTGAAACTGCGTGTCATGCAAAATCCGGTGGCGCTCGATGCTTTCAGGGCTATCGGCGCGAATCCTGTCCCAATGGCATTCTCCGAGCTCTTCACGGCCCTGGAGACGCGCACGGTCGACGGGCAAGAGAACCCGGTTGTGATCATCCAGACGTCGAAGTTCTACGAGGTGCAAAAGTACCTGACGGTCTCGCGCCATGTGTACACGCCCTTCATCGTGCTGGCGAGCAAGAAGTGGTGGGACGCGTTGACGGCCGATGAACGCAAGGTCGTGCAGGACGCCGGGACGCGTACACGGGCCTATCAGCGCCAGGTGTCCCGTGAAATGGTCGACAAATCGATGCAGGACTTGCGCTCCAAGGGCATGCAGGTCAACGAACTGAGCCCGGTCGAGATGGCGAAGGTGCGCGATCGGGTCAAGCCCGTGGTCGAGAAGCACACCCAGACGATCGGCGCCGCGACCGTCCAGGAGCTCTACGACGAGATAGCCAAGGCGCGCGCCGCCAAGTAAGTGATGGCGCCGGGCTTGGCCGACCTGCGGTCCGTCCGTGCGCGCCAGTCCCGGCTGTCAGCGGCCGGTCCAAGCCGGCGCAGTGCGGGCCATGAAGGCTGCGACCCCTTCCTTGAAATCCGCCGAGCCATAAACGCGCCGGATCAGATCGTCATCGAGTGGCAGTCCTTCCACCGTCAACCGCCGGAGCGCTTCTTTCACGACTGCTTGCGTCACGGGAGCCAGTGCCGTGAGCCGCTCGGTCAGCGTTTGCACGGCATTTTCAATTTCGCCAGATTCACAGACTTGGTGCAAGAAGCCGCAGGCCAGCCCCTCGTCCGCACGCAGCATTTCTGCCAGCAGGAGCATTCGCCTCACCCGCTGGAGGCCCAATGCACTCGAGAGCCGTGCGAAGTTCGCCATGGACAGCGTGTTCCCGACCGTGCTTGCGATCGGTACCCCGAATCGTGCGCCGGGCGTCGCTACCCGGAAATCGCACGCCGTCGCGATCGCCAGACCGCCGCCGACAGCCCATCCCTCGATGGCGGCAACGGTGGGCATCGGAAGCTTTTCGATCAGCACGATGCACTGGTCAATCTGTCGTTCGTAGGCAAGGCCGTCGTCACCATCGCCAAAGGCAGAGAACTGGCTGATGTCCGTGCCGGCCACGAAGGCCTCGGAGCCTGCGCCCCGGAACACAACCGCACGGACCTGCGATGTGTCGGCCAGTTCGCGACAGTGCTCGCCCAGCTCGCGGTACATGCGCCAAGTCATGGCATTGCGGGCAGCAGGCCTGTTGAACGTCACGGTTGCGACCACGCCGCTGCAGGCGAGCTCGACAGTACCCTCGGTCATTTGCCGAACGCTCCTTCTTCCCGCAGCCGTTGCACAGCGCTGGCATCGAAGCCGTGTTGTGCCAACACTTCGTCGGTGTGCTGGCCAAGCAACGGCGGCGGCCGCCGGACCTGCTGGGGCGTTCCGGACATCTTGACCGGGAAGCCGATGTTCGGAATCTTGCCTTCCACCGGATGGTCAATCTCCATGCGCATCTCTCTGTGTCTGCCGTGAGGGCTGTCGAAGGCTTCCGGATAGGTCAGGATTGGCCCGGCCGGAATGCCGGCGGCCAGCAACTTCTCGATCCAGTGGTCACATGAATGAACCACGAATGATTGCTCCAGCGCCTGGATCAGCACAGCCCGATGGGCCAACCGAAGCGCGACGGTCCCATATCGCTCATCTGCCAACAGGTCCTGCCGCTCGAGCACCTTGCAAAGGGTCTGCCAGAGCTTCTGATTGGTCGCGCCCATGACAAAGTAGCCGTCTGCGGCCTTCACTGCCTGATACGGTGCACTCATCCGGTTTCCTGTGCCCAGTGGTTCCGGCTTGACACCTGTGCCCCAGTATTCGCTGATGTCCCAGATGGAGAAGGCCAGGGCTGCGTCGAAAAGGGACGCATCGATGTGCTGTCCCTGCCCTGTCATCTTGGCTCCCATGGTTGCCGCCAGCATGCCGTACACGGCGAAAAGCGCGCAGCCGATGTCGGCCACGGGCACCCCGGCCTTGGTCGGAGGGCCACCCGGATAGCCGGTCATGCTCATCACACCGGACATCGCCTGCGCCATCAGATCAAAGCCAGGGCGGTCAGCCCACGGGCCGGTTTGACCGAACCCTGAAATGCTGACGTAGACCAGCGCCGGATTGATTGCCTTCAGTGTTTCATAGTCAATGCCCAGCCGCTTCATCACGCCGGGCCGGTAGTTCTCCACCACGATGTCGACGTCCTTGACCATGCTGTGCAGTACACGGCGCCCGCTCTCCGACTTGAGGTCGAGCACCATGCTCCGCTTGTTCCGGTTCATGTTGAGGAACCCCATGCTGTCAGAGCCCTTGAGCTTGAATCCCATCGCCCCTCGCGTCTGGTCGCCACCGCCGGGCGGTTCGATCTTGACGACGTCGGCACCCAGATCAGCCAGCAGCATGCAGGCAAACGGGCCCGCCATGACTTGGCTGATATCGAGTACCCGCAAATGGGAAAGCGGCAGAGGACTGCTGGTGGCGGAGTTGAGTGGATTGGTCATGAAGGGGTGTAGTGGATGCGCCTGTGCAGCGCAGCACCCACTATCCCCGCGCTGCTGCGATAGGTCTATCGCTCATTGGCGGACGCTGTGTTCGCGCGGTGCGAAACCAAAGCCGACCACTCGCGGATGTCCGTACCGAGGAACTGCGTGACAACCGAACGGGGCGCGGCCAGCCGCACGATCCCTTGATTACCTTTGAGGTGAGATACGGCGTCGTCCTGCATACGCGGCAGCGTGTGTGAGACACGACGCGCATGCGAGAGTATCCACCGCCCGGCGTCGATGAGTGCGTCTCGAACTCGAAGGTGAGCAATCCCACCAGCAAACCGCCGCCGCGCTGGGAATCTGCAAAGGCGTCGTCATCAAATACTCCGCCTGGCCACTACCTCCGGTCCGGACCGGCGCGCCGTGCAAACAAGCTGAGGGGTGAGCCGGCCGTCGTGCTGCCGGCGCCCGAGCGCGCGGCTTACATCGCTTTGTAGAAGATGTAGTCGGCCTGGTACTTGACGACCTGCTTCTGGCCCATCGACGAAGCGCCGCAAGCCATGGCTGGTGCAACGCCGCCCTTGGTGGCGACGCGCTGGATGTAGCTCACGCCCTGCATTGCGCCGTTGCCCATGGCCGGGTTGGCCTTCACGAGCTGGTAGGGGATGTTGCCGGTGCCGTTGGGCGCCACGGCGACCTGGGTGGCCGTGAGCTTCGAGCCGTCCATGCTTTCCCAGGTGGCCGGCGGGCCGAAGTACTTGCCGACCTGCTTGCCGCTGCGGTCCATCAGCTTGGCGTCGGGGCCGACGAACACCCATTCGTGCTGGCCGGGCATGTCGGCCTTGGCGCGGCATTCGTAAGTGATGTCGCCCGCGCCGACCGTTTCCATCGCGACCTTGTGGCCACTCGGCACCTTCACGGTGTCGGGGAGGCTGGCTTGCGAATACATCGTCATGGGCTTGTTCATGCCCATGCCGGAACAGGCGGCGAGGCTGGCAACGGCGGCGAGCGCGGTCAGGGTGCGGATGTACATGATTGGGTTCCTTTTCGACTGGTCGGTGATGACGGATGAGAGGCTGTCCCGCGGGCGCGGTCGTCCGCCTCACACCCCACTACGCAAAATCTGCGCTGGCGGATTCAAGCACACCCACTGAATCCGGCCGTGCCTTGCGGCCGTATCCTGACCATGCCGATCGATGCCCGACAATCCGCGCATGAGTGCACCCAGCCCCGACGCCGAACTGATGGCGCTGATCGACCGCGTCGGCCGCCGCGACGAAGCCGCCCTGCGCATGCTCTACGACCGTACTTCGCCCAAGCTGTTCGGTCTTGCGATGCGGGTGGTGCGGCAGCGCGAATGGGCCGAAGACGTACTGCAGGAAGCCTTCGTGACCATCTGGCGATCGGCCGGCGACTACCGCAGCTCCCTGAGCCCGCCGCTTGCCTGGATGGGCTTGATCGTGCGCAGCCGCTCGCTCGACCTGCTACGGCGGCGCACCGCCGACCGCGCCCAGCTCACCCAGGAATTCGACGAGGTGATGGCCGACACCTTCGAGTCCAGCGCCGCCAACCCGATGGACACCGCCGATGCCAGCGAACAGGCCTGGGCACTGCACCAGTGCCTGGCGCAGCTGGACGGCCGCCAGCGCGAGGTGGTGAGCCTGGCCTACCTGCGCGACCTGAGCCATGGCGAACTGGCGCAGCAGCTCAAGCTGCCGCTGGGCACCGTCAAGACGTGGATACGGCGCGGGCTGGAGAAGCTGCGCACCTGCATGCAGCGATTCGCCTGAAGGCCGCACCATGAACCTGTCCGCCAATTCCGAATTGCTCGAACTGCTGGCCGCCAGCCATGCGCTCGGCACCCTGCGCGGCGGCGCCCGCCGGCGCTTCGAGTCCATCGCCCGCGAGCAGGCGCCGGTGCGCGCCGCCGCGCTGGTCTGGCAAGGGCGCCTGGCCAGCATGGCCGAACTGCAGCAACCCCTGGTGCCCGATGCCGCCGTCTGGACCCGCATCCGCAACCTGATCGAGGCCGAACAGCAACAGCAGGCCATTGCACGCCAGCGCGCCGTGCCGGTGCCCGCGGACGCACCGGCCGAAGGCGGCTGGCTGCGCAGCCTGGCGCTCTGGCGCGGTGCCGCCGCGGCCGGCGCCCTCGCCACCGCGGCCGCCGTGGTGGTCGGCATCAACCTGAGCGAGCAATTGCGCAACGCGCCCGCCGTGCAGTACGTCGCCGTGCTATCCGACGACAAGGCCACCGCGTCGATGCTGGTGACCTTCGACCCCAAGAACCGGCAGTTGGTGCTGCAGCGCGTCGGCGGCTTCCGTGAAGGCGACGACAAGTCGCTGCAGCTCTGGGCGCTGCCGCCCGGCGGCGCACCCCGCTCGCTCGGCGTACTCAGCCAGGAACAGGCACTGAAGATCGCTGCGCAGGAAGCCGACGTGCGTGCCGTGCCGGCGCTGGCGATCAGCCTCGAACCGCGGGGCGGCGTGCCCAGCGCGGGCGGACCGACCGGGCCTGTGCTCTTTCACGGGCCGCTGATCGAAAAAACCCTCTGAAGACGCATCGATAGAGATTCGTTAACATTCGGCGGCACGCGCGCTGCCGGGGAACTCTGCGGCGCCACCCGGTCAAACGACGCTTTGCCTTCATGGTGCCGATGAAAGCCTCTTTCCAGCTTCACCAGCTTCCCCGTCTCGGGCTCCTGTCGCTCGCACTGCTGACTGCGCTCGCGTCGCAGGCGCAGACCGTTGCGCCCTCGCCCGCCTACCTTGCAGCCCAGACCCGCTGGCAGAGCGCGTTTGCGGCTTTCCAGAATGCGGACAAGGAACGCGTGCCCGGGAACGACGGCGTGCTGTTCGTAGGCAGTTCCACCATCCGGCTGTGGTCGAACCTCGCGCAGGATTTCCGGCAGGTGCCGGTGATCATCAACCGCGGCTTCGGTGGCTCGACCATGGCCGACTGCAGCCTCTTCACGCGCGAACTCGTGGTGCGCTACAAGCCGAAGCACGTGCTGGTGTACGCCGGCGACAACGACCTGGCCGAGGGCCACACCCCTATGCAGGTGCTGGAAAGCTTCGCGCGGTTCGCCACTGCCGTGCGCACCGAGCTGCCGGACGCGCGCATCAGCTACATCTCGATCAAGCCCAGCCCTTCCCGCGAGAAGCTGCTGCCGCAAATGCGCGAAGCCAACGACATGATCGCCGCATACATCAACCGGTTGCCGAACAGCGAGTACATCGACATCTTCACGCCGATGCTGGGCGCGGACGGGCGGCCCAAGGGCGAGCTGTTCGGCGGCGACCGGCTGCATCTCAATGAGGATGGCTATCGGCTGTGGAAGTCGGTGATTGCGGCGCACATGAAGGCGCCTGGGCCGGCAGCCTCGGGCCAGACTGACGTGGCGATGGTCTCGGCGGTGGTACGGGCCGCGGACGCCACGGGCACCGAGTCGAAGTCGCGCTCATCGGACGAGGTGGTCGGGCCGAAGCGCTGACGCAGCCCGTCGGGCACTCGCCCGGCATGCCGCTCAACCTGCTCTTCGGCTCTCCCACCAAAGCACCCCCCGCGCCACGCCGTAGAGGCTGGCGAACACCGCCGCCAGCAGCAGCCCGTCGCCCCACCACGGCCGGGCGGTCTGGCTGCCGCCGTAGATGGCCAGCACCAGCAGCACGGCCACCAGGTGGGCGCAGAACACCGGCAGCGACGCCGAGCCCATCGCTTCGAGCCAGTGCAAACGCGGTATGTGCCTGATGACCCAGGGCCCGAAGTGCACCACCACGATGCCCAGCACCAGCAGGTTCACCAGCCGCAGCGGGCCGAGCTGCCACTTGTCGAACAGCAGGTTGAGCGACGAGTCGCCGCCGAAAGGCGCCTGCCCGTTGATGCCGACGTGGCGCCACCAGATGCCGTAGAGCGCGGCGCCCAACGCGATGGTCACCATCCACGCCGGGACCCGGAACGGCTCTGCGTCGGGTGCATTGCGGCTGGCACCCATCCACAGCCCGACGAACCACAGGAACTGCCAGGCGAAGGCGTTGAACGCGCCCAGCTCGCGGTACGGCACGGGCAGGCCCAGATACCGAACGGCGAGGCCGTACAGCCATTCGCTCAGTCCGAACTGCGCCAGCGCCCAGAGCATGGCGCTGACCATCACCACGCCGAGCCACCCGTGCCGCAACGCAAAGGCCAGCACCCAGGGGCTCAGCAGCATGAAGAAGATGTACATCGGCAGGATGTCGAGCAGCGCGGGCTCGTAGACGAGCAGCAGCGAGTACAGGAAGGCCTGGTGGGGTTCGGCCAGGTAGTACTGCAAGAGGTCCTTGACCGCCGGCTGGTCGATCCGCAGGCCGACCGCCGTAACGATGGTGAAAAGAAAGAGCAGCGTCGCCGCCTGGCTCATGTAGACCTTGAGCGCGCGCCGCCAGAACGCATTGCGCAGCGCATCGATGCCCTGGCCGTCGGCGATGCGGCTGTAGACGACGCCGGCCACGAAAGCCGACAGCAGCACGAAGCCCTCGGCCGCAGACACGAAGCCGAAGGGCTGGCCCAGCGGGTCTGTCAGGCGGGTCGGCAGGTGGGTAACGGTCATCAGCACGAGCATGAGCCCGCGCAGCGCGTCGATTTCCCAGTAGCGCTTCATTGACGAAGGAGGCCGATCGGAGCCGGGTCGCAGCTTTGCTAGGCCAGCTTGCGGATCGCGTCGATCACGGTGGCGCTGTAGTTCTTCCAGGTGTAGGTGGCGGCATGCTGTATCGCCATGTCCTTCATCTCGGGAAGCGCCTGTCGGTTCTGGTTGAACCAGGCGAGCTTTTCGGCGATCTTCTCGGGCGAACGGATCGGCACCAGAAATCCGGTCTTGCCCTCGATCACCAGGTCGTCGCCGCCGGTGTTGGGCGTGATGACCACCGGCAGCCCCTGGCTCATGGCCTCCTGCATCACCAGCGCACGGCCTTCGTAGAGCGACGGCAGGCAGAACACGTCGCAGCTGCGCATGAGCGCCAGCACCTCGGCATGCGGGCGGCCTTTCTCATAAGTGAAGCCGGCGTACTGGCTGCGGTAGAAGGCCATGTCGCCGAGCAGCGCGCCCATGACGATCAGCTCGATGTTCTCGCCTTCGAGCAGGCGCATCGCGGCAAAGAGATCGGCCAGGCCCTTGCGCTGGCCCATCGAGCCGACGAACAGCACTCGCAGCGGACGCGCGGCATCGCTTGCCTCGCGGGCCCGCACGCCGCCGGAAGGGGGTGATCCGAAAGGCGACAGTACCCGCGCCTTCTGCGCGGCCCAGGCCGGCAGCGAGTCGGCGACGAAGCGGCTGGGCACCACCACCAGGTCGGCCAGCGCCAGTTCCTGCGCCTTGCGCTCCAGCTTGGCGGGCGAATCCGACATGCCGCCGCCAAGCGCTTCGGTCCATGCGGGCACGCGCAGCAATTCTTCTTCCATCAGCTTGCGGCCGGTTTCCCAGTAAGAGATGGGCAGGTCGTAGACGCACTGCAGGCCCAGCGTCTTGGCGGCCTTGAAGGTCTCGAGCGCGGCGTCTTCGTAGGCGTAGACGCCGCCAACTCCGTGCCGGGCGTGCAGCCGCGGCAGTGCCCTGGCGGTGAAGCGGTCGAAATCCTGGAGCACGCCGTCGATCGACGCAAAGCCTTCTTCGTGGCGCAGCCAGTAGCGCCAGCCGGCCCGGTTGCAGATCGCACGCGCCAGCTCGCGCCAGGGGTGCTGCAGGATTTTTTCGCGCGGCAGGTCGAAGCGCCGGCGCAGCAGGTCGCGGCTGAGCCCGGCGGGCATCAGCTTCAAACCGATGCTGTCCGGCGGTACGGCCAGCGTGGTCGAAAACTGCGCCAGCATGCCGGCTTCTTCGAGCCCATCGAGCATCGCGCGAACGTTCTGATTGCCTGCGGGATGGCTCAACAACAATTTCATATCGATCGATCATAGTGGAGCCCTATGGCTGGGCAGCCGGCTGCCGGGTTGCGCTACCCTGCGGGCCCGAAGGAGAAGTCTGTTGAAAAAGAGAACGGCACAACGGGCCCTGGCCGCCGCCGCACTGGCGATCGCAATGTTTGGCGCCCACGCGCTGCAAATCACCAGCCTCACGCCGCAAGGCGAGGTGGCGCGCATCCGCCAGGTGGTGGCGAAGTTCGACCAGGCGGCAGTCGACTTCGGCGACCCGAAGGCGCCAGCGCCGCTGGCTGTGAGCTGCGCGGACGCGCAGGCAGGCAAAGGCACCGGCCGCTGGACCGGCGACAGGCAATGGGTGTTCGACTTCGAGCGCGACCTGCCGCCCGGCGTGCGCTGCGCGGTGACGCGCACTGCTTCTTTCAGGTCGCCCTCAGGTATCGAACTCACGGGCCCGGAGCGCTACCAGTTCACCAGCGGCGGGCCTCTCATTCGCAGCTGGCAGCCGAGCTACGGAAAGATCGACGAGCAACAGATTTTCATGCTCGAACTGAACGGCTCGGCCACGCCGCAAAGCCTGCGCGACAACGTCTGGTGCGAGGCAGAGGGCATCGGCGAGCGCATTCCGGTGACGGCGGTCGAAGGCGAGCAGCGCACGGCACTGCTGAAGGCGCTCGGCCGCGACAAGGCGGCCGAGAATGAGCCGCTGCGCTTCGCCACACTGCAATGCAATCGCACGCTCACGCCGGGCAGCCGCGTGCAGCTGGTCTACGGCAAAGGTGTGGCGACGCCGTCCGCCGTGGCCAACACGATCGAGCGGCGCCTGAATTTCGAGGTGCGGGAGCCGTTCGCCGTCACCTTCACCTGCGAGCGCGAGAACGCGCAGGCCGCCTGCCTCCCGCTTCGGCCGATGGTGCTGCAGTTCAATGCGCCGGTGGCGCGCAAGCTGGCCGCGCAGATCACGCTGAAGGGCGCAGGCAAGACGCTCAAACCCAAGTTCGACGACCGGGCCGCAGCAGGCAGCGACGACGCGATCGTCGATTCGGTCAGCTTCGCGCCGCCGTTTGCAGAAGAGACGCAGTTCACCGTCGACCTGCCTGCCAGGTTCGAGGATGCGTCGGCCCGCCCCTTGGCCGCGCCCGAAAGCTTTCCGGTGAAGGTGGCCACCGGTGCCATGCCGCCCCTGGCAAAGTTCGCGGCCTCGCCGTTCGGTGTTGTCGAACGGCTGGCCGAACCGGGCGGCACCGCGCTGATGCCCGTCACCGTGCGCCGGGTCGAGCCGGCACTGCAGGTGCATGCGCTCACGCCGGGCCAGGTGACCGACCTGAACCCGAAGACCGACGCGGAGATCATCGCGTGGTTCCGCAAGGTTCGCCGCTACGACGACAACCCCACCGTGTCGCGCAAGCAGGCGGCACTCGAAACGAAGCTTGCGCTCCCGAAGCCGCTCGACAAGGACGATCGCGAGCGCATCCAGAGCCGCATGGTGTCGCTGCTCTCCGGCCTGGCCGCGGTGAAGACGCTCGACATGCCGAAGTCCGAAGCCGGCGGCGCGCGGCCCTTCGAGGTGATCGGCATTCCGCTCACGCCGGGCTTCCATGTGCTGGAGATCGCATCACAGAAGCTCGGCGACGCGCTGCTCGATGCGCGCTACGGCGGCGGCCGCACGATGTACGTTCGCACCACGGCGCTGGCCACCAATCTCGCGGTGCACTTCAAGCTGGGACGGGAGAACGCACTGGCCTGGGTCACCTCGCTCGACAAGGGCCGGGTGGTGGCCAACGCCGCGGTGCGCGTGTCGGACTGCAACGGCCGCGAGGTGGCCACCGGCACCACCGACGCGCGCGGGCTGGTGCGGTTCGCCGGCATCTCGGCCAGCCCGCCGAGCTGCTCGACCGAGGACGACTACAGCGGCGACGCCTATTTCGTGAGCGCCCGCGCAACGCAGGACGGCGTGCAGGACCTGGCCTTCACCTGGAGCGACTGGCAGCGCGGCATCGAGCCCTGGCGCTTCAATGTGCCGACCAGCCTGGAGGCCGAGCCCGACCGCGTCGCCCACACCGTGTTCGACCGCACGTTGTTGCGCGCCGGCGAAACGGTGTCGATGAAGCACCTGATGCGCACGCAGACCGGCCAGGGCTTCGGTCTGCCCGACAGGGCGCCGGCTACTCTGCTGCTCACGCATGTGGGCAGCGGCCAGCAGTTCTCCCAGCCGCTTGCCTGGCGCAAGACCGCAAGCGGCGGCCTGAGCGCCGAAAGCACCTTCGCCATTCCGCCGGCAGCGAAGCTTGGGGCTTACCAGGTCGAGCTGGGCAGCGTCCGGCGAGCGGGCGCCGCGGATGCCGAAGAAGGCGGCGAACGCAGCCATGCCACCGGCCAGTTCCGTGTCGAGGAGTTCCGCCTGCCGGTGCTCGAAGGCCGCATCGCGCCCGGCGACAACAAGCCGCTCGTCGCGGCGACATCGCTGCCGGTCAGCGTGCAGGTCAACTACGTGGCGGGCGGCGCGGCGGCCAACCTGCCGGTGCAGGTGTCGGCGCTGGTGCGCGGCAAGAGCCTGGCGTTTGCCGACTTCGATGCCTTCAGCTTCGCGCCGCCGCAGAAGGACGGCCCGGTGGCCGCCGATGCGGAAGAAGCCGACGCCGCAGCACCCGACGCCCGCGTGGTGGCCGACAAGCTGCCGCTCAAGCTCGACAAGAGCGGCGCCGGCAAGGTCGCGATCGAGAAGATCCCCACCGCCAAGTCGATACCGCGCGAGCTGCTGCTCGAGGCCACCTATGCCGATCCGAACGGCGAGTTGCAGACGCTGCGCAGCGTGCAGACGCTGTGGCCGGCCGAGGTGATTGCCGGCATCAAGACCGAAGGGTGGGTCTCGACCAGCCAGAAGCTCAAGTTCCAGGCGCTGGCGCTCGGCCTCGACGGCAAGCCGCAGCAGGGCGTGACGCTCAACGTGCGGGCCGTCGCGCGCATCACCACCACCAGCCGCAAGCGCATGGTCGGCGGCTTCTACACCTACGACAGCAAGACCGATCTGAAGGAGATCGGCACCGTGTGCAGCGGCAAGAGCGACGCGCGCGGCCTGCTGCTGTGCGAGGCCGAGCTCAAGGAAGCCGGGCAGGTCGAACTGATCGCCAGCGCCACCGACAAGGACGGCCGCGACAGCCGCGCTGCGACGTCGGTCTACGTCACCCGGCAAGGCGAGCTCTGGTTCGGCGGCGAGGACCACGACCGCATCGACGTGCTGCCCGAAAAGAAGAACTACGAAGCGGGCGAGACCGCCAGGTTCCAGGTGCGCAGCCCGTTCCGCTTTGCCACCGCGCTGGTGTCGGTCGAGCGCGAAGGCGTGATCGAAACGCAGGTGGTGCAGCTCAACGGACAGGACCCGACGGTGACGCTGCAGGTCAAGCCCGAATGGGGGCCGAATGCCTACGTGAGCGTGCTCGCGCTGCGCGGGCGGCTGCGCGAAGTGCCGTGGTACAGCTTCTTCACCTGGGGTTTCAAGGCGCCGCGCGAATGGTGGACCGCCTTCCGGCACGAGGGCAAGGAGTACGTGGCGCCGACCGCGCTGGTCGACCTCAGCAAGCCGGCCTACCGGCTCGGCGTGGCCGAGATCCGCGTCGGCACACAGGCGCACCGCATCGACGTGAAGGTGGCGAGCGACAAGCCCGCCTATCCGGTGCGTGGCAAGGCGCAGGTCACCATCTCGGCCACCCTGCCCGACGGCAAGCCCGCCGCCGGTGCCGAAGTGGCGCTGGCCGCGGTCGATCAGGCGCTGCTGGAGCTGATGCCCAACGACAGCTGGAACCTGCTCGATGCGATGCTGCAGCGGCGCAGCTGGGGCGTCGCCACTTCGACCGCGCAGATGGAAATCGTCGGCCGGCGCCACTTCGGCCGCAAGGCCGTGCCGGCGGGCGGCGGCGGCGGCAAGGGGCAGACGCGCGAACTGCTCGACACCCTGCTGCTGTGGCTGCCGGCCGTGGTGCTGGATGCGAACGGCCAGGCGACGGTGACCGTGCCGCTCAACGACGCGCTCACCACCTTCCGGATCGTCGCGGTGGCGGATGCGGGCACGGGCCTTTTCGGCACCGGCCAGACATCGATCCAGGCCACACAGGACCTGCAGATCGTGAGCGGCCTGCCGCCGCTGGTGCGCGAGGGCGACGAGTTCCGCGCCCAGGTCACGCTGCGCAACACGACCCGGGAGCCGATGAAGGTAGCGATCGCGCCGCGTGCCACGCTGCTCGCGATGCCGGAGCAGACGGTCGACATTCCGGCCGGCGAAGCGCGAGAGCTGGCGTGGACCGTGACCGCACCGGAACAGCTGGCGCAGACGCGCACCGAAGCCATCCTGTGGGACGTGGAGGCTCGCGACACGATCGGCGGCGCGCGCGATGCGATCAAGCTGCGCCAGCGCATCGTGCCCGCCGTGCCGCTCGGCGTGCAGCAGGCGATGCTGGTGCAAATCGACGGGCTTTTCAGCGTCGACGTGGCACCGCCCGTCGATGCCCTGCCCGCGAGCGGGCTCAAGCGCGGCGGGGTCAAGCTGTCGCTGCAGCCCCGGCTGGCGGACGGCCTGACCGGCGTGCGCGACTGGTTCGCCCGCTATCCCTACAGCTGCCTCGAACAGCAGGCGAGCAGATCGATCGGCCTGCGCGACGGCAAGGGCTGGCAGGCGGTGGTCGCGCAGTTGCCGGGCTATCTCGATGCAGACGGACTCGCCAACTACTTTCCGCCGCGCGACGGCGAAGCCAGCCGCGGCAGCGACATCCTTACCGCCTACCTGCTCGCAGCCGCGCACGAGGCGGCCGCGATCGACCCGGCGTTCGCGCTGCCGGAAGCGGCCAGCACGGCGATGGCGCAAGGCCTGATCGCATTCGTCGAGGGCAGGATCGAGCGCGCGTTCTGGAGCCCCCGCAAGGACCTCGACGTGCGCAAGCTGGCTGCACTCGAAGCGCTCTCGCGCTACGGCCGCGCGCAGGGCCGCATGACCGGCAGCATCACCATCGCACCGAACCAGTGGCCGACCAGTGCGGTGATCGACTGGCTCGACATCCTCCGGCGCGTGAAGGACGTGCCCCAGCGCCAGCAACGCATCGACGAGGCCAGCAACGTGCTGAAGGCGCGCCTGAGCTACCAGGGCACCAAGCTGGTCTTCAGCACCGAACGCGACGACAACTGGTGGTGGCTCATGACCAACGGCGACGTCAACACCGCGCGCCTGCTGCTCGCCGTGCTGGAAGACCCGGCCTGGAAGGACGATGTCGGCCGGCTTGCCAACGGCTTCATCGGGCGCCAGCAGAACGGCGCCTGGCAAACCACCACGGCCAACCTGTGGGGCGGACTGGCGCTGGAGAAGTTCTCGAAGCGTTTCGAAAGCGCGCCGGTCACCGGCACCGCGACCGCCAACCTGGGGCTGGCGAAAGCGCAGATGGACTGGAGCAAGGTCGAGCGCACGATGTTCCTGCCCTGGCCTGCCGACGCGGCGCGCGACACCCTGCTCGTCACCCAGTCGGGCAGCGGCAGGCCGTGGCTCAGCTTGCAGTCGCTGGCTGCGGTGCAGCGCAAGGCGCCCTTCGCAGCCGGCTACGCCATCAGGAAAACCATCACGCCCGTCGAACAGGCCACGGCCGGCATCCTCACCCGCGGCGACGTGCTTCGGGTGAGCCTCGAGGTCGACGCCAGCGCCGACATGACCTGGGTTGCGATCACCGACCCGATCCCGGGCGGCGCCACTATCCTGGGCGGCGGGCTCGGGCGCGATTCGCAGATCGCCACGCAGGGCGAGAAGCGCTCGGGCGCCGGCCGGCCGGCTTTCGAGGAACGCAGCTTCGAAGCCTTCCGCAGCTACTACGAGTACCTGCCCAAGGGCGTCGTGAAAATGGAGTACACCGTGCGCCTGAACAACGTCGGCGACTTTGCGCTGCCGCCAAGCAGGGTCGAGGCACTGTATGCGCCGGAGATGTTCGGCGAGATGCCCAATGCAAGGGTGAAGGTCGAAGCGGCGAAGTGACTGAACCGCCAGGAGATCGCATGACCAGAAGACTCATCAGCTCAGGCTCCAGCTTCGAGGAACAGATCGGCTACTCGCGGGCCGTGGTGCTGCCCGACGGCGCCGAGTTCGAACGATGCTGGCCGGTACTGCGCAAGTACTTCGGCGAGGTGCGCCCCGCGGCGATGATGATCTCCGCCGGCCTGGCGGACCCGCGCATGAAGATCGAGATCGAGGTGACGGCGCGCAGGCGTTCGTGAGCGCCATGCGTATCGCCACCGATAACGCTCCTGCTCAAGGCCGCCGCTACGACCTGGTCGCGGCGGGCGTGCTCGTCCTGATGGCGGCGTTCTATTTCACGTATGCGGCGCTCGGCTCGTACCTGCAGCAGTCGAAGGCGCATTCCTCCTTCGTGCCGGTCGAGGGGACGGTCGTCGAAGCATCCGTTCGATCCACAGGCAGCACGACGGCCGCGCATGGCGGATCGTTCTCGCCGCACATCGTCTACCGATACAGCATGGACGGGAAGGCGTACCAGAACGATCGCTACTTCTTCGTCGGCGACGGATGGCAGGATGCCGCGGCGGCAGAAGCCGTGACGGCCCGCTTTCCAGCGGGGAGCACGGTTCGCATCTACGTCGATGCGAACGACCCGTCCCAAGCCGTCATCGACAGGACCGAACCTCGGCCCGGTGTACTGCTGTATCTGCTTCCCTTCGCCGCCCTGGGCCTCGGTGTTCTTGCGTATGGCTTGCGCAGGAGAAAGGCGCGCTAGAAAACGCAGGCGGCGCTCAGTTCCGGTTGGGATTGTTGGGGCGTCTGTCGTCCCGGTTGCGCACACCGTCTCCATCGCGGTCGCGGTCGGCGCGATTGGGCACACCGTCGCGATCGCGGTCGCGGTCGCCGTAGCCGCCGCGCGGCGGTGGTGGGCGTCCGCTGTCGTAGGGAACGGCCACGCAGCCGGCCAGGGTGGCGGATGCAACGAGCAATATGGCGAGTGTCTTCATTCGAATCTCCTTGATTTCATCGATGATCACGTTGCGCCGGGCAGCGGGTGGCAGCGCCCCGGCGACCCGCTCGTCCTCAAGTAGGCCTCGTTCCCTTTCTCACCATGCCGCTACACCTGCGACTGCGCCGCTCCTTGATCGCCATCACGTGGATCACCGCGTCGGCGCAACCTGCCTGGGCGCTCGCCAGCTTCGACGACGTGCGGCGCGAATTCCGGCCGTCCGACACGCTCGTGCTCGACCGCGACGGCGAACTTCTGCAGCGGGTTCGCACCGACGTCAGCGTGCGGCGCGGCCAGTGGATCGCCCTGGGCGACATGTCTGCGGCCATGCGCACGGCCATGGTGCTGAGCGAGGACAAGCGCTTTCACGAACACAGCGGCATCGACTGGCGCGCGGTGTCGGCGGCCGCCTGGGGCAATGTCTGGAACACGCGCACGCGCGGCGCATCGACCATCACGATGCAGCTCGCCGGCCTGCTCGACGACGACCTGCGCCGCGGCAACGGCGGACGCAGCCTGACGCAGAAGCTCGGCCAGACGGTGGCTGCGCAGCGGCTGGAGCGGCACTGGCGCAAGGACCAGATCCTCGAGGCGTACCTCAACACCGTGCCCTTCCGCGGCGAGATCGTCGGCATCGATGCGCTATCGCGCACCCTGTTCGGCAAGGCGCCGCACGGGCTCGACGCGCGCGAGGCGGCAGTCGCCGCCGCACTGGTGCGGGCGCCGAATGCAAAGCCTGCACTGGTGGCGCAGCGCGCCTGCGAAGTCATGCGGGCGATGGAAGCCGGGGCAGAGGTCGATTGCGATGCGATGGACATGTTCGCGAGCGCCGCGCTGCAAAGACGAGAGTTCGTGGCGAGCGAAGGGATTGCGCCGCATGCGGCGCTGCGTGCCCTCACCCCAACCCTCTCCCGGGGGGAGAGGGAGCAGGACGGGAGCATCCGGACGACCTTGCGGGCGCCGCTGCAACGCTTTGCATCGAGCACCTTGCAGCGCCACCTGCGCGAGCTGCGCGGGCGCAATGTCGAAGACGGCGCCCTCGTGGTGCTCGACAACGCGAGCGGCAAGGTGCTGGCGTGGGTCGGCTCGTCCGGCGAACTGAGCCGCGCGGCTGAGGTGGACGGCGTGCTGGCGCTGCGCCAGCCCGGCTCCACGCTCAAGCCGCTGCTCTATGCGCAGGCAATTTCCGAGCGGCGGCTGACCGCTGCTTCGCTGCTCGACGATTCGTCGGCGCAGATCGCCACCGCGAGCGGCCTCTACATCCCGCAAAACTACGACCGGCGGTTCAAGGGCCACGTGTCGGTGCGCACCGCGCTGGCTGCGTCGCTCAACGTGCCCGCAGTGCGCACGCTGGTGATGGTGTCGCCCGAGTCCTTTGCGCGCCAGCTGCGCGCCGCCGGCATGCCGCTGGCGCAGAACGGCGGCTACTACGGCTACAGCCTTGCGCTGGGAAGCGCCGAGGTTTCGCTGCTGGCGCTGACCAACGGGTATCGGACGCTGGCGAATGGAGGGCGCGTGGGGCCGGGAAAGAGCGAAGCGTCGGCCATCGACGCGCGTGCAGCGTTCATCGTCGGCGACATCCTCGCAGACGCCAATGCGCGTGCGCGAACCTTCGGCCAGGACAGCGTGCTCGGCACCCGCTTCTGGAGCGCCGTGAAGACCGGCACCAGCAAGGACATGCGCGACAACTGGGCGGTCGGGTGGTCCGAGCGCTACACGGTCGGCGTGTGGGTGGGCAACGCCAGCGGTGCGCCGATGTGGGATGTGAGCGGCACCAGCGGCGCAGCGCCGGTGTGGGCCGAGGTGATGAACTTCCTGCACCGCAACGAGGCGAGCCGCGCGCCAACGCCACCGGCCGGCGTGGTGCAGATGCGCGTGCGCTTCGGCGGCGAACTCGAAGCCGCACGCGACGAATGGTTCATTGCCGGGACCGAGCAGGCGCTGTTCACCGTTGCGCGAGCGGCGGCTGCCGGGGCTGCGCCGCGCATCGCCGCGCCGGCGGATGGCACAGTGGTCGCGCTCGATCCGGACATACCGCCCAGGCACCAGCGACTGCGCTTCGAAGCCGAGGGCGCTGCCGCGAGCGGCCTCCAGTGGCGCATCGACGGCAAGCCGTTCGCGCGCGGCGCAAGCGCGCAATGGCTGCCCTGGCCGGGCCGGCACAGCGTCGAGCTGGTCGATGCGCGGGGCCGCGTGGTCGATCGCATTGCGCTCGAAGTGCGCGGCGCCGGCGTGAAGCAAGCGACGGCCAAGTAAGCTCGGCGCCCATGAAGCAGCAGCCCTCTCGCAAGTCGGCCAAGGCCGCGCAGCCCTCCGTTGGCCAGATGTCGGCCGTGCTGGCGCGCATCGAGACGCTGCGGTCCTCGTTGGGCACCGTCGGGCAGCGCATTGCCGACTTCATGCTCAAGAACCCGCACGAAGTGGTCCACATGTCGGTCAGCGAAGTGGCGCAGCGCTGCGGCTCCAGCGAGGGCAGCATCGTGGGCTTCTGCAAGAGTCTCGGGGCAACCGGGTTTCAACAGGTCAAGATCGCACTGGCACAGGAGATCGTGCGGCCGGTGCAATTGATCCACGAAGACCTGGAGCCGAACGACACGATCGAAACCACCATCCGCAAGATCTTCCTGAGCAACATCCAGACCCTGCGCGATACCGAGTCGGCGCTGGACGCAGCGGCCATGGCAAGAGCGGTAAAACTGGTCAAGAAGGCAAAGCGCATCGAGATCTACGGCATCGGCAGCGCGGCCACCATCGCCGAGGATGCGCACTACCGCATGCTGCGCATCGGACTGAACGTCAAGGTCGTGGTCGATTCGCATGTGCAGGCCATCAGCGCCTCGCTCACCGGGCCCGAGGTGGCGGTGCTCACGGTTTCGCATTCGGGCAGCACGCACGAGACGGTGACGGCCACCCGCCTTGCCAAGGAGGCCGGCGCCTCGACCATCTGCATCACCAACTTCGGCAAGTCACCGATCCAGGCCTTCTGCGACGTACTGCTCTTCACCATGGCGCGCGAAACCAGCTTCCGCACCGAAGCCATGACGAGCCGGCTCGCGCAGTTGGCCGTCATCGACGCATTGATCGCCTGTCTCGCGCTCTGCGACTACGACAAGTCGGTCAAGAGCCTGCGCCAGACCTTCGACGTGCTCTCGCTCAAGCGCTACTGAACGAAACGCGCGCGGGAGGCTCCTCTCGCATGGACGTGATGGCGTCTTCGCCGGGCAGCACGTCGGCCGCGGCCCGCGTACGCATGCGGCAGCTGGAATTGAATATTGTTCAACATTGTGAATTTTTCTATTGAGTTAAATTCACTTTCTTGTCATTTCCGATTCCTAAGCTTGGCCGGGATCGGGCTTTATGCCGAAGGATTCCACATGAAAACTGCTTCTCCCCTGCGCTGCCTGCTTGCCGCGTCCCTTCTGCTTTGTGCTGCGGCCTGCGGCGGGGGCGGGGGCGGAAGTGGGGGCGGCGTTTCGGGCACACCGAGCGTGCCGGTGCCGCCGGCCGGACAGAACCCGCCGCCACCCACCGACGACCCTGCGCCCGAGCCGCCGCCACCCACCGATGACCCCGCGCCCGAGCCGTCTCCCCCCACGCTGCGCTGCGCGCCATGACCTGCGCTTCTCTTTTCCCCCATCGCTCGCACACCCCACCATGACCAATCCCCAACGACGCGACTTCCTTCGAAAATCCGCCGGCGCCCTGGGCGC
This sequence comes from Variovorax sp., assembly GCA_031412135.1. Lineage (GTDB taxonomy): Bacteria > Pseudomonadota > Gammaproteobacteria > Burkholderiales > Burkholderiaceae_C > Variovorax. Next base: position 50,921 of record JANOCL010000037.1, read on the forward strand.
GGCGTCCGCGCTCTCCCTGTTGCCGCCTGCCATCCGCAAGGCGCTGGCCGTCGAAGCAGCCGTCGACACCGGCACCATCCAGGACGTCAAGCACATCGTCATCCTGATGCAGGAGAACCGCTCTTTCAGCCACTACTTCGGCACCATGCGCGGCGTGCGCGGCTTCGGCGACCGCTTCCCGATCCCACTGGAAAGCGGCAAGTCCGTTTGGTTCCAGTCCGACGGCACGAAGGAGATTGCGCCCTACCACCTCGACAAGCGAACGACGAACGCGCTGCTGGTGCCGATGACGCCGCACAGCTTTTCTGATTCGCAGGCGGCATGGAACCAAGGCAAGTTCGGCCATTGGCCGAAGTACAAAAGCCAGTACTCGATGGGCTACTACAGACGCGAAGACATTCCGTTCCAGTTCGCGCTTGCCGAAGCATTCACGATCTGCGACGGCTATCACTGTTCCATCACCACCGGCACGGACCCCAACCGCATCGTGTTCTGGTCGGGCTCGAACTTTGATCCCGAGCTCGGCAAGCGCGGCATCAACAGCACCGAGACCGACTCGGAACCCAATAACCTGCGCTGCTGGATTACCGGCACCATGCCGACGCCGGGCTACAGCTACGTCGGCTCCAGCTTCAAGTGGCCGACGCTGCCGGACCTGCTGGAGAAGGCGGGCATCAGCTGGCGCATCTACCAGGACCCGAACAACAACTGGACCGGCGCGATGCATGGCGGCCTGGCATTCGAGAGCTTTCGCAAGGCGACTGTCGCCTCCGGCTCGCCGCTCTATGAGAGGGGCATGAAGAAGTGGACCCTGGCCGACCTGCGCAACGACGTGATCAACGGCACGCTGCCCGCTGTGTCATGGGTGCTGCCGGCAGCGTGGCAGTCGGAACACCCGGGCGCGGGCTCCAGCCCCGGCAGGGCGGGCAACTTCACCTCGCAGGTGCTCGATGCCATCACCGCCAGCACCGAAAGCTGGAGCAAGACGGTGTTCTTTCTCACGTTCGACGAGAACGACGGGCTGTTCGATCACCTGCCGCCGCCCGCCGTGCCCTCGTACAACGCCGACGGCACGATGGCGGGCAAGTCGACCGTGCCGCTGGACGGCGAGTATTTTTCCGACCCCGCGCGCGCCTACCTCAAGGCCGACGACACCATCAGCGGCAACGTGCGGCCGTGGGGCCTGAGCGCACGCGTACCGATGTACGTGGTCTCGCCGTGGAGCAAAGGCGGCTGGGTCGACTCGCAGGTCTTCGACCACACCTCGGTGGGCATGTTCCTGGAGAAGCGTTTCGGCATCCATGTCGAGAGCATCAGCCCCTGGCATCGCGCGGTCTGCGGCGACCTCACTTCCGCCTTCGACTTCAAGACGCCCAACGATCCGAAGTGGCCGGTGCTGCCCAATACGAGTGGATTCGTCGCGATCGAAGACGCGCAGAAGCTGCTGCCTGCGCCGCTGGCGCCGGCCATGCCCGAGCCGCTGTTCCAGGAAACCGGCACGCGGTTCTCGCGCGCGCTGCCCTACGAGCTGCACACCAGCGCGCGCGTCGAGGCGCGCGGCATGTTGTCGCTTGTCTTCAGCAACACCGGCGCGCAGGGAGCGGTATTCCATGTCTACGACAAGCTGCACCTGGACCGCATCCCTCGCCGCTACACGGTCGAGGCCGGCAAGACGCTCTCCGATTCGTGGAACACCGGCGCCAGCGACAGTGGCAGGTACGAGCTCTGGGTCTACGGCACCAACGGCTACGTGCGCAGCTTCGCGGGCGACGCATTGGCGCACGACACCGCGGCCTTCAAGCCCGAGGTACAGGTCTGCTACGAGCCGGCAAACGGCCGGATCTACCTGAAGTTGCACAACACGGGCAATGAGACCGGACGCGTGACGGTGCAGGCCAACGCCTACCGCATGGACGGCCCCTGGATGCTGGAGGTGGCGGCCGCCGAAACCGGCACGCTGCACTGGAACCTCGACGAGAGCGGTAGCTGGTACGACTTCAGCGTCATGTCGGGCAGCTTCGAGCGCCGTTTCGCAGGCCGGGTGGAAACCGGCAAGCATGGCATCAGCGATCCCGCCATGGCTGCGCATCTGAAGGCTTGAGCGGCTTGCGACACGCCTGATGCTTGTCGCGCACAATCCGACGCTTGCCAACGCGCGACGCCGGAGACACGAGATGAACACAAGCGAGCAAAGCACCATCGGCCTGATCGTGCCGCCTGCGGCCGGCCTGGTGCCGGCAGACGGTCAGGCGCTCTACGGCGAGCGCAACGTGCGCTTCATCGCGCGCGGCCTGGGCATTCCGGACATCTCGCCCAGCGGCTTCGACACCGTCGCCGACCGCATCCTCGAACTGGCCGTGGAACTGCGCGATGCGGGTGCGCAAGCCGTCTCGCTGATGGGCACCTCGCTCAGTTTCTACCGCGGCGCCGACTTCACCGATGCGCTTCGCGATCGCATGGCCGAGGCCACCGGCCTGCCCTGCACCACCATGAGCCATGCGATCGTCGCCAGCCTGCAACGCCTGGGCGTGACGCGCGTGGCCGTCGCCACCGCCTACATCGACGCGCTCAATGAACGGCTGGTCGCCTACCTTGCGAGCCGCGGCATTGCGGCGACGCACATCGAAGGCCTGTCGATCACCGGCGTCGACGACGTGGGCCGTGTGAGCGCCGACACGCTGATGGCGCTCGCCGAACGCACCGTCGCCGCCGATCGATCGGCACAAGGTCTGCTGATCTCATGCGGCGGGCTGCTCACGCTGGACCTCCATGTACCGCTCGAACAGAAGCTGGGGCTGCCGGTCACGTCGAGCTCGCCGGCCGGCTTCTGGGACGCCATGACGGTCGCCGGGCTGGACCCGTCGGCACGCGGGTACGGCCGCCTGTTCGCGTGCGGGGCGGACCATGAACGAACCGCTTGATCTCGCCACGCTGCGCGTGGTTGTTGCGGCGGCGGAGCTTGGCTCGATCAGCGCCGCCGGCGACCGCCTGCGCCTCGCCGTCGCCGCGGCCAGTGCGCGCATCACCGCGCTCGAGGAAACATTGGGGCTGCGCGTGTTCGAACGCTCTTCGCGCGGCGTGCAGCTCACGCCCGCGGGCCAGATGCTGGTGCGGCGCGGGCGCGAGCTGCTGGCCGACTCCGACCGTCTTGCCGTCGATCTGCACGACTACGCCAAGGGGCTGCAGGGCCATGTGCGGCTGGTGGCCAATGCCTCGGCCATGCTGGAGATGCTGCCGGCACAACTCGATGCGATGGGCAGCGAGCATCCGCTGATACGCATCGACGTGGCGGAGCACGGCAGCCTCGACATTCCGATGCTGCTACTCGAAGGCCGGGCCGACATCGGCATCGTCGACATGGCGCATGCACCGCATGGCATTGCGCTTACGGACTGCTTCGCCGACACGCTGGTGCTGATCGTGCGCCGCGGCCATGCGCTCGCCGGTGCGGGGCCGATCGCCTTTGCCGACGCGTTGGGCGAAGACATGATTGCGCTGCACGAAGGAACAGCCCTGTCGAGCCGGCTTGCAGCCTCGGCGTCGGTGACCGGAAGGCAGCTGAAGGTGCGCATGCAGATGCGCAGCTTCGACGCCGTCTGCCGCATGGTCGCGGGCGGACTGGGCGTGGCCGTGCTGCCGCTGGAGGCAATTGCGCCCCAGCTCGCCAGCCTGCCGCTCGCCGCAGTGCGGCTGACCGATGCATGGGCCGCGCGCACGCACCGCATCGCGCTGCGCAGCGAGGTGCAGCCCACGCCGGCGACGCTCACGCTGATCGACTTTCTTCTGCGCTGAATACGTCCCGGGGCAAACCCTCGTCTTCGCCGTTCGCGAAAGCGGGCTTCGCGCCGGGTGCTTGTGGGCCGGCGCGGGCGCTTCCTACACTCGGGGTCACCCCATGAGACATGCGCAGATATGAAGATCACCCGCGTCGCGGCCACGCCATTGCACCTGCCTGTTTCGGTCGAGGCATCGGGTCGCAGCAAGACCACATCGCTGTCGCTGTGCATCGTCGACGTCGAAACCGACAGCGGCCTGGTCGGCACCGGCATGACGGCGATCACCGAAGAGGAAGTGGTGGCCTCGATCGTCAACGAAGTCGCGGCCCACGCGCTGGTCGGCATGGACCCGATGCGCCACGAGCAGATCTGGGAACGGCTCTACTGGCTGCTCGCGCCGCGCGGGCAGTCGGGCTATGCGAGCCATGCCATGGCGGCGCTCGACCTCGCGATGTGGGACCTGAAGGGCAAGGCGCTCGGCCAGCCCTGCTGGCGCCTCCTGGGCGGCGCGCGTGCCGAGGTGCCGGTGTATGCAACCTTCGGCTTCGCCTTCTTCGACCGTGACGAGCTGGTGGCGGCGGCGAAGCGCTGGGTCGAGCGCGGCTTCAAGCGCCTGAAGATGACGGTCGGCCATCACGGCCTGCAGCGGCGCGACGAGCCGCGACCGCTCGACACCCTGATCGCCGAGGACGTGCAGCGCATCCGCGCCGTTCGCGAGGCGGTCGGGCCCGACGTGCAGATCTACATCGACGCCAACTGCAGCCTCGACTACTTCCATGCGCTTTCGCTGGCGCAGCGCATCGAGGAATACGACATCAGCTTCTTCGAGGAGCCGGTCTCGCAGAACGACATTCCCAACCTGGTGAAGCTGCGCGCCAAGACATCGATTCCGCTGGCCGCCGGGCAGAACGAGGGCCTCGCGAGCCGGTTTCGCGACATGCTGGTGGCGCAGGCGGTCGACGTGGTGCAGCCCAATGCCTGCATCACCGGCGGCTTCACGCAGTGCATGCGCATCGCCGGCATGGCGGCCGCCTTCAACACCCGCTTTGCCAACGGCGGCGCCTGGCCGCACCACAACATGCATCTGCATGCCGGCCTGGCCCACGGCTCGCTGGTCGAATACCACTCGGTGGCGGTGGACTGCTGCAAACTGGTGTTCGACGACCTGCCGGTGCCTGCCGACGGCATGCTCGCGCTGCCCGAGCGACCCGGCCTCGGCTTCGAGCCGAACCGCGAGCGGGTCGCCGAACTCGCCAGGCGGGCGGGGTCCCGCGGCGCGGGCAAGGCCTGAGCCCATGCCCGGTCGAACGAACGAACGATCGAACGATCGAAGGAGACAAGACGATGAATGCAACCGCTACACGCCGCGCCACGCTGCTCGCGCTCGGCGCCGGCCTGCTGTGCGCAGGCACGGGCCTCGTCCATGCGCAGACCTATCCGGACCGGCCGATCCGGCTCCTGGTGGGCTACTCGGCCGGCGGCGGCGTCGACGCGATGGCGCGGCTGGTGGCGCCGCGCCTGTCGACGCTGCTCGGCCAGCAGGTGGTGGTCGAGAACCGCGCCGGTGCCGCGGGCGTGATCGCCGGCGATGCGGTCGCCAAGGCCGCGCCGGACGGCTACACGCTGCTGCTGGGCGACAGCTCGACGCTGATCGCCAAGTACATGCAGGCGAAGCTGAGTTTCGATCCGATCAAGAGCTTCGTGCCGATCGCGGGGTTGTTCAAGTCGCCGCTGCTGATCGTGGCTGGCAACGACTTTCCGGCCCGGACGCCACGCGAGCTCATCGCCGTGCTCAAGGCCAAGCCGGGTTTCTACTCGTTCGCGACATCCGGCGTCGGCACGGTGCAGCACCTCGGTTTCGAGATGATGAAGGGACAGTCCGGCACCTTCGCGCTGCACATCCCCTACCGCGGCGCGGCGCAGATCGTGCCCGACGTGATGAGCGGCCAGGTGCCGCTGGGCGTGGTCAGCGCCACCGCCGGCATGGCGCAGGCCAAGGCCGGCAAGCTGCGCGCGATCGCGATGATGAGCAACGACAAGCTGCCGGGTGCGGAAGACATCCTCGCGCTGTCGACGGCCGTGCCCGGGGTCGACGTGGCGCCGCGGCTCTTTTTGCTGGCGCCCGCCGGCACGCCGCCGGCGATCATCGAGCGCCTCGGCGAGGCGGTGCGCACGGTGATGAGCGCACCCGACCTGGCGCAGGCCGCCGCACTGCAGGGCGCAGTGCCCGACTTCATGCCCGCGCCGGCGCTCGCCACCGCGCTGGCGCAGGAGTCGACCCGCTGGGGCAAGGTGATCGGCGAGCAGAAGATCGGTCCGCAGTAGGGCTCCGAGACGCAGCTTTCGGAGGACACTCCCGGAAAAAGGGAGTGCTCCATGTCAAAGACCAAGCCGCCGAGCAAGGCGGCAATTTCCTCGGCCGTGCCGGTGACCACCGGCTGCGCAATAGATGACCCGGCGCATTCACCGCCTGCCGTGCAAAGCATTTCGCTAGCTATTGCAACGGTGCGCGGGCAACGGGTCATTCTGGACAGCGACCTTGCGGCGCTTTACGACGTGCCTACCAAGCGCTTCAACGAGCAGGTTCGGCGCAACCTCGGCCGGTTTCCTGCGGACTTCATGTTCCAACTCAAAGCGGAAGAGCATGCAGCTTTGAGGTCGCTAATTGCGACCTCAAACACCCGAGGTGGCCGACGGTATCTTCCGTTGGCCTTCACCGAACACGGAGCAATCATGGCAGCGATGGTGTTGAACAGCCCGCGGGCCGTCGAGGTTTCGGTCTACGTCGTGCGCGCCTTCACGCGCCTTCGCGAAGCTGCGATCACGCACCGGGATTTGGCGACGCGCCTGACCGAACTGGAGGAAAAGACCGATCTCCTCGCCACGCAGCACGACACTTTCAGCCGCAACACACGCAACCAACTTCGACAGGTGTTCGACGCGCTGCGTGAACTGGCACTTCCGACAGAGGCTCCCAGGCGCCCGATCGGGTTTGTCTCGCCGTCGGAGAAGAAAGGCACGAAGGACGCACGAGGCGAGAAGGCGGTGTAGCGCACGCCCGAGGGCCGGCGCTCAATACGTCCTGTACGGCAGGAACTTGCCCGACAGCACGACCTTGACGCGATCCCCCTTGGGGTCGGCCTGCCGCTGGATGTCCATGCTGAAGTCGATCGCGCTCATGATGCCGTCGCCGAACTCCTCGTGGATCAGCTCCTTGATCGTGGTGCCGTAGACGCTCACCACTTCGTACCAGCGGTAGATCAGCGGATCGGTCGGAACGGCGCTGGGGAGCGATCCCTTGTACGGCACCACCTGCAGCCACTTCATCTCCTCGGCCGTGAGGCCGAAGATCTCGCCGATCACTCCGGCCTGCTTTTCGTCCAGCGTCATCTGACCCAGGCAGGCGGCGGTCGTCCACTCTTTCGACAGGCCGACCTGCTCGGCCACGGTGGCCCACTGGATGCCCTTGGCCACCTTGGCGGTGATGATCTTTTCGGTCACGTCGTTGCGGTTCATGCGGATGCTCCTGATTGAAGGGATAAAGGGTCACGTCGCCTTGGCGCGCGTGACGAGGAAGTCGACGATGTGGTTGCGCATCGGGTAATAACCGTCGAGGCGATGCAGCGAAGCGCGCGTGCGCTCACGCGGCAATGTGTTGCGCACGGTCTCGGCGATGTTGCCGGGGCGCCAGCCGGAGGCGGTCTCGCTGCCGTTGCTCATGAGCAGGATGCGGTCGGCCAGCAGGATGGCTTCGTCGACGTCGTGCGTGATCATGAAGACCGTCTGGTGCGTCTGGCGCACGATGCTCATCAACTCGTCCTGGATGGTGCCGCGCGTGAGTGCGTCGAGCGCGCCGAAGGGCTCGTCGAGCAGCAGCATCTTGGGCTGGATCGAGAACGCGCGGGCGATGCCCACCCGCTGCTTCATGCCGCCCGACAGCTGGGACGGCTTCTTGTCGATTGTGCCATCCAACCCGACCAGCGCGACGAAGCGGCGCACCTGCTCGTCGACCTGCGCGGCCGACCAGTCGGGCCAGCGCGACTGCACGGCAAAGGCGATGTTGCGGCGCACCGTGAGCCACGGCATGAGCGCATGGCCCTGGAAGACCACGCCGCGCTCCAGGCTGGGCCCGGCGATCTCGCGGCCGTCCATGAAGGCATGGCCGCCCGAGGCGTGGTCCAGGCCCGCGAGCACGTTGAGGATGGTGGTCTTGCCGCAGCCCGAGTGGCCGATGATGCAGACGAACTCGCCGCGGTCGATGGTGAACGACACGTCGGCGAACACCGGCTTGGCCGGCACGAAGGCCTTGGACAGCCCTTCGATGCGAAGGAAGCCCGCGCCCGCGCGTGGCGTCGACGGTGTCGGGTTCATGGTCGAATGCACGGCAGCGCCCTGCGAAGGGAGTTCACTCCACATAAGTGACTCTCTTTTGAAGGCCGGCGAAAGCAAGGTCGAGCAGCATGCCGACGACGCCGATCACCAGGATGGCGAAGATCACGTTGGTGAGCGACAGGTTGTTCCACTCGTTCCAGACGAAATAGCCGATGCCGGTGCCGCCCACCAGCATCTCCGCCGCCACGATCACCAGCCAGGCGATGCCCATGCTGATGCGCATGCCGGTCAGGATGGTGGGCGCGGCCGCGGGCAGGATCACCCGGAAGGCGCGACGCAGCGGCTTGACCTGGAGCGTGCTCGCCACGTTGAGCCATTCGCGCTTGACCGATGCCACACCGAAGGCTGTGTTCAGCAGCATCGGCCAGACCGAGCAGATGAAGATGACGAAGATGCCGCTCGTCGACGAATCCTTGATGGTGTAGAGCGCAAGCGGCATCCAGGCCAGCGGCGATATCGGCTTGAGCACCTGGATGAAAGGATCGAAGGCCTTGTGCAGTAGCGGCGACATGCCGATGGCGAAGCCCAGCGGCACGGCCACCAGGCAGGCGAGCAGAAAACCCAGCCCGACGCGTGCGAGCGACCAGCCGAGCTGGATCGCGATGCCCTTGTCGTTCGGGCCGTTGTCGTAGAACGGATCGGACAGGTGCTTCCACGCGGTCGCGCCCATCTGCGCCGGCGACGGAAAGCCGGCCGACTTGACCTGCCCGCCGGGGTCCTTGCCGAGCATCTTCTGGTATTCGATCTGCTCGGCGGACATGCCGGCCTGCGACGGCGCGGCGCCGCCGACCGGTATCGTGGCGACCTGCCACGCCGCGAGGAAGACGACGAAGATCAGCAGCGACAGCAGCGTCGCCTTGAGATTGAGCCCCTTGTCCTTGCGCATGCCTATGCCGCCATCTTGCTGATGGCGAAGCTCTTGAGGTAGTCGTCCGGCCTAGCCGGATCGAACACCTTGCCCATGATGGTGAACTTCGGATAGGCGCCCTCGGGCACGCTCTGGCCGAGTTCCTTCATGTGCTTCCGGGCATCGGTGAGGAGAAACACCTTCTCGGCGATCTGCTTGTAGTCGACCTCGCCCTTGACATAGCCCCAGCGCTTCATCTGCGTCAGCATCCACACTGCCATCGACTGCCACGGGATCGGATCGAAGTCGGCGCGGTCGGGCACGGTGCGGATGTTGCCGAGGCCGTCGGCGAAGCGGCCGGTGAGCACCTGCGTGAGCACGGTCTCGGGCTGGTTGAGGTACTGCGCCGGGGCGATGACCTTGGCGACCAGTTCGCGGTTCTTGGGATCGCGCGCCATCGCCGAAGCGGTGAGCACGGCGCGATACATCGCCGCAAAGGTGTTCGGGTTCTTCTGGATGAATTCGGTCGAGGTGCCGAAGGCGCAGCACGGATGGCCGGCCCAGAGGTCCTTGGTGAGGACATGCAGGAAGCCGATTTCCTCGAACACCGCGCGCTGGTTGAACGGGTCGGGGCCGAGGTAGCCGTCGATGTTGCCGGCGCGCAGGTTGGCCACCATTTCAGGCGGCGGCACGACGCGGATCTGGATGTCGGTGTCCGGGTTGAGTCCTGCCTCCGCGACGTAGTAGCGCAGCAGGAAGTTGTGCATGCTGTACTCGAAGGGCACCGCGAACTTGAAGCCCTTCCATGTCTTCGGATCGCGCTTGTCCTTGTGCTTGTTGGCCAGCGTGATCGCCTGTCCGTTGGTGTTCTGGATCGTCGCGACGTTCATCGGCACCGCGTTGGAGCCTGCACCCATCGAGATCGCGAGCGGCATCGGCGACAGGAAGTGCGTGGCGTCGTATTCCTTGTTCAGCATCTTGTCGCGGATCAGCGCCCAGCCCGCCGTCTTGACCACCTCGACGTTGAGACCCTGCTTCTGATAGAAGCCCAGCGGGTGCGCCATGATCAGCGGCGTCGCGCAGGTGATCGGGATGAAGCCGATCTTCAGGTCCTTCTTTTCGAGCGGACCCCTCTCCTGCGCCATGGCCTGGAGTGCACCCAGCGGCAGCACCGACATGATCGCGGCACGCGCCGTATTGGCACCGACCGCGCGCAGGAAATTGCGGCGCACGCTGTCGACCGGGAACAGCGCCTTCATCAGGCTGGCTTCGAGCTTGGCGTTGGAATCGACGACCGCGTCGACATGCTCGCCGGGCGCATGGTTGCGCCCGCAGGCACAGCGCATCACCAGGGGCCGGTCGGCGTCGTACGGATCGCTGGCGTTGGCGTCGGGCAGTCTTGACATGGTGCACCTCGTTGGAAAGATGCAGCTGCGATGCAAGGGCCGGGCCGTCAGCGTGCCGGCAGCGAGCGGCGGGGCGAAATCGCGGGGCGCGGGTCGATGGCGTGTAGGGGTAGCACTACATTGCAGGCCCTTTGGCATGCCGTTCGGCATACAGCGCGAGCTCGACGTCGTTCTTGGCACCTGTCTTCTCGAGGATGCGCGCGCGGTAGGTGCTCACGGTATTGGGCGCCAACCCGAGCCGTGCACCGATTTCGGTCACCGTCTGTCCAGCCGTGAGCAGGCGGAAAACCTGGTGTTCGCGGTGCGACAGTGCCTCGGTGCCATGCGACGCCGCATTGCCGACCGCAGCGGCCAACGCCTCGGCCGTTGCTGGAGAGACGTACATGCCGCCCGCAGCCACCTTGCGCACCGCGCCGACCATGTCGTCGGCGTCTGCGCTCTTGTTCAGGTAGCCGGCGGCGCCGAGCCTGATGCAGCGCACGGCGTACTGCTTTTCGGGATAGGTGCTGAGCATCAGCACCGGCAGGGCGGGCCAGGCCTTGCGCAGCGCTTGCAGCACGTCGAGTCCGTCGCGACCGGGCAGCGCGATGTCGAGCAGCACCAGGTCGAGGCCCTGCGGACCGCCGAGCGCGGCGACGCTTTCCAGCACCTCGGTGCCGGTCTGCGCTTCTGCCACGACCAGCATTTCCGGCAGCCCGTTCGACAAGTCGCCGAGCACCTGCTTCAGTCCTTCGCGCACGATTCGGTGGTCGTCGCCGATCAACACCCGGATGTCGCCTTGCCGGCTCATTGCAGCGGCATCCGCAGGTGGAACACGCTGCCTGCGCCCGGCACGCTCTCGATGTCGATGCGGCCGCCGAAGTGGCGTGCGCGCTCGCGCATGCCGAGCACGCCGTAGGCAGTGGCTGCCTCGAAGGCATGGGCCGGCGCGCCGACGCCGTTGTCGCCCACGCTGATGTGCAGCGCTTGCGAAGCAACCGCCTCGATGCGGATGTGCAGCCGGGTCGCCTGCGCATGGCGGCCGACGTTGCTCAGCATCTCCTGGAAGATGCGGAACACGGCGATCGCCGCCGGCTCGGGCAGTTCGATGCCCGGCGGCACCTGCATGTGCCAGGCGAGTTCGAGTTCGGCGGACTGCACGAACTCGTGCGCCTGCCATTCGAGCGCCGCCCACAGGCCCTGGTGATCGAGGATGCTGGGGCGCAGGTCGGTGATGATGCGACCGACGTTGTCGACCGCGCGCTCGATCAGCTGGCTCATGTTGCGGCACTTGCCGCGCATGAGCACGTGCATGTCTTCGGCGGCGACGGCACTGCGCTCCTGCTGTTCGCCGAGGCGCTTGCCGATCCAGTTGACGTCCATCTTGAGCGCCACCAGCAGGCTGCCGAGTTCGTCATGCACCTCGCGGGCGATGCGGGTGCGCTCGTCCTCGCGCACCCGGTCGAGCCAGGCGGAAAGCTCGCGCAGCTTGGCCAGTGCATCGCTCAGTTCGCGGGTGCGTTCTTCGACGCGCAGGCCGAGCTCGTCCTTCGCCCGCTGCAGCGCGTCGGCGGTGCGGCGCCGCTCGGTGATGTCGACGAAGGTGATGACCGCGCCACGCACTTCGGCGCCGTCCATGATCGGATGGCTGGAGTACTCGACCGGAAAGGCGCTGCCGTCGCCGCGCCAGAACACTTCGGTGTCGATGCGGCACGGCAGTCCGCGGCGAAACGCATTGAAGATCGGGCAGTCGGTATCGGCATAGTGCGAGCCGTCAGGATGCGAATGGTGCGTGAGCTCGTGCATGTTGCAGCCCAGCACCGCGGCCTGCGCGTGCCCCAGCATCCGTGCGCCGGCGCGGTTGATGAACATGCAGTGGCCGGCAAGGTCGATGCCGAAAATGCCCTCGCCGGTCGATTCGAGCAGGAGCCCGAGCTGGTGTTGCCAGAGCGGGTGGCTGGCCGGCGGCGGCAGTACGGGTGTCTCCATGCACCAGATCAAGCAACACCCGTGCCGGCATGGTGCACCCGACCGTCACGATAATCGGAACATTGCGCCATTCACGCACGAACAAGGAGATACCGAGTGCCAGACCTTTCCAGGATCACCTGCATCGAAGACCTGCGAGTGATCGCCAAGCGGCGCGTGCCGCGCATGTTCTACGACTACGCCGATTCGGGCGCCTGGACCGAAGGCACCTACCGCGCGAACGAAAGCGATTTCCAGAAGATCAAGCTGCGCCAGCGCGTGGCGGTCAACATGGACGGCCGCTCGACCCGCAGCACCATGGTCGGCCAGGAGGTCGCGATGCCGGTGGCCATCGCGCCCACCGGACTCACCGGAATGCAGCATGCCGACGGCGAGATCCTCGGCGCCCGGGCGGCCAAGGCTTTCGGAATCCCGTTCACCTTGTCGACCATGAGCATCTGCTCGCTCGAAGACATCGCCGAACACACCGACCGCCATCCGTTCTGGTTTCAGCTCTACGTGATGAAGGACCGCGACTTCATTGAGCGGCTGATCGAGCGCGCGCGCGCCGCCAACGTGTCGGCGCTGCAGCTCACGCTCGACCTGCAGATCCTCGGCCAGCGGCACAAGGACATCAAGAACGGCCTCACGGCGCCGCCCAAGCCGACGCTCGCCAACCTGTTGGACCTTGCCACGAAGCCGCGCTGGTGCATGGGCATGCTGGGCACCAAGCGCCGCACCTTCGGCAACATCGCCGGGCACGCCAAGGGCGTGGGCGACCTGTCGTCGCTGTCATCGTGGACGGCCGAGCAGTTCGACCCGACGCTGAACTGGGCCGACGTCGAGTGGATCAAGAAGCGCTGGGGCGGCAAGCTCATCCTGAAAGGCGTGATGGACGTCGAAGACGCGCGGCTGGCGGCGGCCAGCGGTGCCGATGCGCTGATCGTGTCGAACCACGGCGGGCGCCAGCTCGACGGCGCGCCGTCCTCCATCGAGGCGCTGCCGGCGATCGCGGAGGCCGTGGGCACCGAGATCGAGGTCTGGATGGACGGTGGCATTCGAAGCGGCCAGGACGTGCTCAAGGCGCGCGCGCTGGGTGCGCGCGGCACGCTGATAGGCCGCAGCTTTCTGTATGCGCTGGGCGCCTACGGCGAAGCGGGCGTGACGCGGGCGCTGCAGATCATCCAGAGGGAGCTCGACATCACGATGGCGTTTTGCGGCCGCACGCAGATCGACGAGGTGGACTCGAGCATCCTGCTGCCGGGCACGTTTTAGCGCGCCTCAGTGCCCCGACGCCCACAGCTCGGGGTAGTCGCTGACGAAGCCGTCCGGCGTGACGACGAGCATTGCCGCGTAGTCGAAGCGCGGTGCGCGATACCAGTACGCCGTGGCGCTGCGGCGCTCGTAGTGCTGCTCCAGCGGGCTCAGGCTGTCGCCGTCGAGATCGACCCATGCGGCGGGCGCCTCGGCGCTCTCGCCGATGGCCAGGTTCAGGCGGCGCAACTGCAACAGGTTGGTGGCAGGCGTGAAGCCCAGGTCCAGGTCGATGCAGTGTGCGAGTTCCGGCATCGCCTGGTCGTTGAGGGACCACCCGCCCTTCGCGGAACGGGCGATTGCAACGTCGACCGCGGACGTGCCGACCCAGCCGCGCACGCGGCCCCACTGCGCATGCCAGGCGCCGTCGCAGTGCACCCGGTAATCCAGTCTTGCGGCCCGGCCGTCGTTGTTGCAAAACACCGCGGCACCGTCGAGCCGCCACCCGTCGCCATGCCTTTCGAGGCGGCAGGCATCATGGCCGGGCAAGTCGATCCGGCGCCAGAACATGGTGGCAACGATTTGCATGGAAGGATGATGTCATCGATGACCCCGGTGTACCAGCGTCGGCTTCGAGCATTCAAAATCGCTACCGTGAGCACAGCCCCGATTCGCCGCATCGCCCATCTCGACATGGACGCTTTCTTTGCCTCCGTGGAGCTGCTGCGCTATCCGCAGCTCAAGGGCCTGCCGATGGTGATCGGCGGCGGCCGCAAGGTCGACGAAGCGGTGCGCAACCTGCCTGCTGGCAGCACGCTGGCGGATATTCCGGTAGCGGCTTTTCCGCTCCTCAAGAACTATGCGGGCCGTGGCGTGATCACGACCGCAACCTACCCGGCGCGCCAGTTCGGTATCGGCTCGGCCATGGGACTCATGAAAGCGGCCAAGCTGTGCCCGCAGGCGTTGATTCTTCCGGTCGACTTCGACGAATACCGCAGGTACTCGCGGATGTTCAAGCAGGTCATCGCCGAGATCGCGCCGGTGATGGAGGACCGCGGCGTGGACGAGGTCTACATCGACTTCACGGACATTCCGGGCGGGCAGCGCGAAGGCGGACGCGTGCTGGCGCGACTGATACAGAAATCGATCCTGGAGGCGACCGGGCTCACGTGTTCGATCGGGGTCGCGCCCAACAAGCTCCTGGCCAAGATGGCGAGCGAATTCGACAAACCCAACGGCATTTCGGTCGTGCACGAAAGCGATCTGCGAACGCGCATCTGGCCGCTGCCGTGCCGCAAGGTCAACGGCATCGGACCCAAGGCGGACGAGAAGCTGCAGCGCTTCGGCATCCGCACGGTGGGCGAACTCGCAGCGCGTGAGCGCGACTGGCTTGTCGACAACTTCGGCAAGGCCACCGGCGCATGGATGCATGCGGTCGCATGGGGGCGGGACGATCGACCCGTTGTGACCGAGAGCGAACCCGTATCGATGAGCCGCGAAACCACCTTCGATCGCGATCTGCACGCGGTGCGCGACCGCGCAGAACTCGGTGCGATCTTCACGCAGTTGTGCGAAAAGCTCGCCGACGACCTGCAGCGCAAGGGCTACCTCGGCAAGACCATCGGCATCAAGCTGCGCTTCGACGACTTCAGGATCGCAACGCGCGATCGCACCATCGACCACTTCACGGCCGACGCCAGGATGCTTCGCCAGACCGCAGGCCAGTGCCTCAAGCGCGTGCCGCTGGAGCGCCCATTGCGACTGTTGGGCGTGCGCGTCGGGGCGCTGGTGAGAGCCCAGGACGGTGCCGACCCGTTGGCAGTCGATCAGCCTCCAAGACCCGCCACCCGGCGCAGCGGCGGCACGCCGGCGAATCCACGGGCCGGGACTGGTTCACTCTTCTAGGCCGCAGTTCGCTTACCGGGTCGGCACGCCGCGCTCCCACTGCGGCCAATCGGTGACGATCCGATCCACCACTTTCCTGCCGACGAGCGCGATGTTCTCCACCGTCTCGGCGAAGCCGCCGGCGGTTTCACCAGGGGCCGGATCGAGGTGTTGCAAGGTGCTTTCGCGCGGGTTGCCCTGGTCGAAATTGACGGCGCCGCGCAGGCTCATCACCCGATCGGTGCCATGGCTGCGCTTGATCACCAGCGCGATTGCGGCGGCTTCCATTTCGGTGATCACGTAGTCGTCTGCACCGTAGAGCTTCGCGATGTACTGCGCCTGGTTCGACATGCCCGGCCCATGGAAGAAAGTGTCGCCGGTCATGTGAGTACCGGTGCCGACGAAGGGTGCGCGGCGCGCCGCCGCCTGCGGATAACGCAAGCGGTAACTTCGAGCGGACTCCGAATCCTTCAGCACCGTGTCGGCCGAAAGCTTCATCGCCCAGGCGACAAGTGCAGGATTGAGCTGGAAGCGGCGGTACTCCTCGTAGCCCTTGCGCGGCATGAAGGTCGGCTCGCCGGGCTTGTTCTCCTCCGGCGCCCACCGATGCCCGAGGTCGTAGTCGACGAGCCAGGTGGCCCAGTTGACTTCGCCGATGGTGCCGCGCGCCGGCGGCGTTCCAGCGACACCGGAAATGACGTAATACGCCTTGGAGAAGTCGAACCTCGGGTTCTGCAGGATCGCCTGCATGGAAGAAGATGAATTGACCTTGCCCATGCCGAGCACCGCGCCGCATACGCCGTCGGTATTGCAGTACACGGGCTGGAGCGCACCGGGTACGGCGACCGGCGTCGCGCCTTTCCAGTAGCGCTCGTACCAGTGTTGAAACTCGCCCGCGCGGTCGCCGGTGTTCTGCCCGATCTCGAACATGGCCGCGACAAATACCTTCACCTCGACCGGCTTGGCGGTACGTGGAGCCGTCATCGAGGCGCAGCCCGAGATCACCACCGCTGCCGCTGCGCACAGCGCCAGCCGGAGCGGACGAACAGAAGAACAATCGAACATGGAGTACCTCCGGAATTGAAGAAAGACCAGGCCGCACGGACAAGCGTGCATCGCACCTGCGACGCTTGCAGCGTCCTACAACTGCATGGCGCGCGCTTCGGCAGTCTCGCGTTCTCGCGTCAAGTGACGCATTGCGTTCTCCATTCTCGCAAAGCTCATGCCCGTTACCGCCAGTCTTCGTCCCACTCCGCTCGGCAACGGGCTTGTTTACGTCCAGCCCGAGATGCCAGGGTTGACTCGGGTAAAGCGCGGCGAGACGTTTCGATACCGAGATGCGAAGGGACAGTGGCTGCGCGATGTCGACGAAATCTCCCGCATACGACGGCTTGCGATCCCACCGGCGTACAAGGACGTCTGGATCTGTCCCTTGTCGAATGGTCATCTTCAGGCGACGGGTATGGATGCGCGAGGGCGCAAGCAACACCGCTACCACGCCGATTGGCGCGTGCTCAAGGACGAGACCAAGTTCGAGCGTCTCGAAGCGTTTGGCCGCGCTCTGCCGAAGATTCGCGCCCGGGTGGCGCGGGATCTCCAGCCCGCTGCAAATGGAGCGCTGGATCGCGAACTGGTGCTGGCGACGCTCGTGCGCCTTCTCGACACCACGTTCCTTCGGGTCGGCAACGTGGAGTATGCGAGTAGCAATGGCTCGTACGGGCTCACCACCTTGCGCAACAAACATGCAGATGTCCGCGGGGCCTCGTTGAAGTTCCGCTTTCGCGGCAAGAGCGGCGTATTGCACGAGGCGAAGCTCGACGATCCGCGCGTCGCACGTGTGGTGCGCCGCTGCCAGCAACTGCCGGGACAGGAATTGTTCCAGTATGAAGACGCGGATGGCACCCCACGCGGCATCTCTTCGACTGACGTCAACGACTACTTGCAGGAAGCATCGGGGGACCGCTTCACTGCCAAGGATTTCCGCACCTGGCACGGCACAGTGCAGGCGCTCGAACTCACGCGGCTCGCATGCGGCTCCGAGCCCAGGGACTCGACCGCAGCCATGCGGTACAGCGCCAAGGAAATCTTGGCCGCAGTGGCCAAGCAACTCGGAAATACGCCGGCGGTCTGCAAGAAAGCCTATGTGCATCCAGCCGTGCTGTCGCTCGGCACCACGCTCGCTGGTGGAGGGGAGGCCATGAAGGACATCTGGCAAAAAATTACCGTCGAGGCAAAGACGAAACGGCGGCTCTACGCAGCCGAGGCGCGGCTTTTGGCTTTTCTCCAACGGCATCGCAGAAATCTCAAACCTTCATTGTGCAATTGAGTTCGGGTTGCCGCTCCAAAGCAAAAAGCCCAACCTTTTTGGGGTTGGGCTTTTTGGGCTGTAAGAGCCTGACGATGACCTACTTTCACACGGGAACCCGCACTATCATCGGCGCTGAGGCGTTTCACTGTCCTGTTCGGGATGGGAAGGAGTGGGACCACCTCGCTATGGTCATCAGGCTGAAACGGTTGCTGGACGGGGTTTGAGGCCGGCGAGCAGATTTGCAGAGTCGACTGCATTTTGAGGTGCAGTATTCAGTGAATTTGATTGCGAACAAGTGGGTATGAAGATCGGGTAAGCGCTCATGGAGGCAGACGATTCTATCTTGACCGAGCCATGTGGCCCTGTCAAAGTTATAGGGTCAAGCCTCACGGGCAATTAGTACCGGTTAGCTTAACGCATTACTGCGCTTCCACACCCGGCCTATCAACGTCCTGGTCTCGGACGACCCTTCAGGGGGCTCAAGGCCCCGGCAAGACTCATCTTGAGACGAGTTTCCCGCTTAGATGCTTTCAGCGGTTATCTCTTCCGCACATAGCTACTCGGCAATGCCACTGGCGTGACAACCGATACACCAGAGGTGCGTCCACT
>JANOCL010000038.1:0-6968 GCA_031412135.1 Variovorax sp.
GCCACGGCCAACACGAAGAAGCGCATCCGCGCCCGTGAGCAGGAGCGCAAGGAGGCCAAGGCACCGCCTTCAGGCGCGGGCTGAAACACGATGCCACGCGCGGGGAAAGCCGCTACGGGCTACGCCCTTCGCGTCTTCCCCCGCGCGACAGACCGAAGCAATCAAGAAGGAAAGAGCTACAGTTATCCACAGTCGGCGTCCACGATGCCGGCATCCATCCCCGGGTCAAAGTTCAATCGGCAGGGTGGGTCAAAGTTCAGTCGGCGCCGACAGCCGTAGCAGGCGAAGCGCCCCTTCGGGCCGCCGAGCAGGGCTTCATACTTTGCGATCCGTATTCTGAGCCGACCCATCTACTGCTCTTGGCAAGGTCTCACGCCGGCGTGGGACCCAAGGATGAACGCCCGCTTCGGAGAAATCTGTACAGCCGCTACGGGCCAACTGCCGACATCGCATTTCTACATTGCGGTCCTTCAACCGGTCGCCGGCACCCGCGAGACGGGCGGAATCAAAGATGGTGAAAATTCAAACTGTGTTGAAAAACGCGTTCAACAAAGCAGCTCGGCAGTTAGCACTGAGCCTCGATTCGCAACAGCGCCCGGTTCAGCCTTTGTCGCCCATCGACAGGCGCTTCCCGTGCCGAGGTCATCAGGTGGCCCCCGCAGCGAAATAAAGGATAAGGCCGAAGGCCGGGGGACATTCGCGGAAGGGGTGACCGGGTGCCCTGGGCACGCGCCCCGACGCCACGGGCCGACGAGACCCGGGTTCAGTAGCGCTCCGGCACGTACATGCTGGCCGGCACCGGCTGGCGAAGGTAGTCCGGGTTGCGCACGCGCGTCGGCAATGCCACGGCAGCATGCTCGACCTCGTGATAGGGCAGCTGCCCCAGCAGGTGCGCGATGCAGTTGAGCCGGGCCTTCTTCTTGTCGACCGCCTGCACCACCCACCACGGCGCTTCCTCGATGTGGGTGCGATCGAGCATCACTTCCTTGACCTGCGTGTACTCCTCCCAGCGGCGGCGGCTTTCCAGGTCCATCGGGCTCAGCTTCCACTGCTTGAGCGGATCGTGGATGCGGCCCAGAAACCGCGTGTGCTGCTCGTCGTCGGTGATGGAGAACCAGTACTTGATGAGCTTGATGCCGGAGCGCACCAGCATCCGCTCGAAGTCGGGCACAGAGCGAAAGAACTCCTCGTACTCGTCGTCGGTGCAGAACCCCATCACGCGCTCGACGCCGGCGCGGTTGTACCAGCTGCGGTCGAACAGCACGATCTCGCCGGCGGCGGGCAGATGCGCAACGTAGCGCTGGAAGTACCACTGCGTGCGCTCGCGGTCGTTCGGCGCGGGCAGCGCCGCCACGCGCGCCACGCGCGGGTTCAGCCGCTGCGTGATGCGCTTGATGACGCCACCCTTGCCCGCGGCATCGCGCCCTTCGAAAAGGATGACGACCTTCTGCTTGCTGTGCTGCACCCAGTCCTGCAGCTTCACCAGTTCGCCCTGCAGCCGGAACAGCTCGGTGAAGTAGGCCGCGCGCGCGGCTTTGTCGCCGACCGGCGAACTGCCGGCGTCGAGGGTGCCGTCGATGACGCGGTCTTCGATTTCGAGCTCGATTTCTTCATCGTAGGCGTCCATCAGGTCGCGCGCGATCCGCTGCATCAGGTCTTCGGAATCGGGGAGGGAGTTATTCACGGCAGGACCGGTTCGAGTCGGAGATTCGGCATGCTCGGCGCGCCGGGTGACGGTGGTGTGACGGAATGCCCCGGGTGTCCCTGTCATCCAAATGACACAGCCTTGTCACGGCGCGCGATGACCATCCGCGCACCTCTTCACCTGCCGTACCGTGTCCGTTATCCAGGAATTCGCCACCGGCGCGTCGTACGGCGCCGACGAGGCAGGACTCATCTGCGGCTATCTGTTCGACGCTGCCGCACCGCAGCCGGCGCGCGCGATCGGCTCCGCCGAGGCCGCCGCATGGCTCGAGGCCGGCAGCGCGGCGGACGACGGTGCAGCCGCTTATGCGTGGCTGCACTTCAACCTGAGCCACGCGCAGGCCGAGCGCTGGCTGCGCAGGCACGCCGGGCTTTCCGACACCTTCTTCGAAACGCTGCACGATGGCCTGCCATCGACTCGCATCGAACGCGCCGACGACGCGCTGATTGCCGTCATCAACGACGTGCACTTCGAGTTCAGCTTCGAATCCACCGAGGTCTCGACGCTCTGGATCAGTGTCGGCCCCCGACTGGTGGTGACGGCGCGCAGCAAACCGCTGCGGTCGGTGGACGCGCTGCGCACCGCGGTGAAGGCGGGCGATGCCCCGCGTTCTTCCACCGCGCTGCTCGAGCACCTGCTGCGCGCGCAGGCGGACGCCCTGGTTCAGATCGTGCGCGGCGTGACGACGCGCGTCGACGCCGTCGAGGACCACCTGCTGGCCGGCAAGCTCGACACCCGGCGCGTACGGCTCGGCGTGTTGCGCCGTCTGCTGGTGCGCCTGCAGCGCCTGCTGGCGCCGGAGCCGGCTGCCCTGTTCCGCCTGCTGCAAGACCCGCCGGACTGGATGTCGGAGCCCGACGCGCAGGAACTGCGCGCCTCGACCGAGGAGTTTTCCGTCGTGCTGCGGGACATGCAGGCCGTGCAGGAGCGCATCAAGCTGCTGCAGGAAGAGATCGCCGCGAGCGTGAACGAAGAAAACAGCCGCAGCCTCTTCGTGCTTACGGTCGTGACCGTGCTGGCGCTCCCGATCAACATCCTGGCCGGGCTGTTCGGCATGAACGTCGGAGGCATTCCGCTGGCGGAACATCCGCACGGCTTCTGGATCGTGATGTCGATCGTCGCGAGTTTCACCGGCCTGGTGGCCTGGTTGGCCGTGCGAAGGCAAAGAAAGCGCTGAACGGACCTGAGCCGCCCAAGGTCAGTCGTTGTTCTTTTCGCACTTGCGCGAATTGACGAGGCAACGGGCGTAGTCGGGGTCGTGCTTGAGCAGGAACATCGCTCGCGCCGCGACCGCGGTGTCCGCGAAATCGCTGAACAGTCCGTCGACGCCCGCTTCGTAGAACGCCAGGTATTCGTTGACCGGGTTGCCGCCGAAGCTGCCGGTCAGCCGCTTCTGCTCGCTGCGAAACGTGTAGGGGTGCACCAGCAGCCCCAGCTTGTGCGCATTGGCGATCACGTTGGTGGGCGGCAGCAGCACGCGGTCGCGGTCGTCGACCGCGCCGTCGCCGGTCACGTCGGCGCAGGCCATGCCCTGCACCGACTTGCACGCGCTCGAAATCAGGTAAGGCTTCCACGGCCCGATGCCGTCGGCGTAGCCCTTCACCTCCTGCAGGCCGCGCGGCGTGAGCAGATCGCTGAACAGTCCATCTCGGTTGGACACCACCCAGTCGTAAGGCTTGTCGTAGGGCTTGGTGAAGTCGAGCGAGCCGTCCGGCTTGACGTCGTTGGCGTCGACCAGCTGGATCAGCCGCACACTGGTCCTGCTGCGCAGGTAGCGAAGATTGGCAGTCTCGAAGGACTGGATGAAAACCGGCGCATTGCGGTGGTTCCAGCCGGCAGCGCTCAACACGGCGAGCAGCCGGTCTTCCAGCGGCAGGCCGATGTCCTGGTGGTAGGTCGGATGCTTGGTTTCGGGATAGATCCCGACGCGGCGCCCTTCCTCGCGCGACTTGCGCTTTGCGAGTTCGATCACCTCGGCCAGGGTCGGAATCTGGAACTTGCCGTTGAAGGACTGGTCTCGTTCGGGAAAGGACTGCACGGCGCGCAACTGCTTGATCTCGGCCAGCGTGAAGTCGGCGGCAAAGAAGCCGTCGGTGGCGACCCCGTCGAGCACGACGGTGCGCCTGCGCTCGGCAAACTGCGGCAGGTCCCGGACGTTGGTGGTGTCGATCAGGTTGGGCTCGTGCCGCGCGATCAGGGTGCCGTCCTTGGTGGCGACCAGATCGGGCTCGATGTAGTCGGCGCCGAGTTCGATGCCGAGTGCATACGCTTCCAGCGTGTGCTCGGGCAGGTAGCCGTTGGCGCCGCCCCGATGGCCGATCACCAGCGGCGCATTGTCGGCCCGGCGGCGTGCCCGCTCATCGTTGGCCGCAGCAGGCGCCGCCGCTGCAAAAAGCATGCACGTGCCGAGCATGGCGGCACAGAATCTCGTTGAATGGGTCAAGTGAGATCTCCTTGTTGATGGCTGACGCACGGTAGGCCTCTTGCGTGACAAGCGGGTGAACGATGGGAACAAGATATGGAAATCGAATTCAAGTTCCAGGTGCCTTCGGAACGCCTCGAGGCCGTGCAGCGCGACTTGCGGACGGCAAAGGTTACGCCTATGCGCATGCAGGCGCGCTACTTCGACACGGCCGACGGGGCTCTCGCGGCGCGCGGCGTGGTGCTGCGGCTGCGCAAGGAAGGCCGGCGATGGGTACAGACTGCCAAGGCGCCGGGCAAGGGGCCGCTTCATCGGCTGGAGCATGAATTCGAGCTCGATGCCGCCGAGGCCATGAGGCCGCAGCCCGACGCACGCCGCCACGAGGGCTCGCCGGTCGGCAAGTTGCTCGATGAACTGCTCGACGGCGGCAAGGCCGCACTGGTCGAGACCTTCGCGACCGACATCAGGCGCCTGGTGCGGCACGAACGCGTCGGCGACACGACCGTCGAGCTGGCGCTGGATTTCGGCGAAGTCGTGGCAAAGGCGACCCGCGGGCGTTCGATCAGAAGCTCGCCGGTCTGCGAACTGGAGCTGGAGCTCGTCGAAGGCAGCGTCGCCGACCTCGTGACGCTTGCCCGGCAATGGTCCGGGCGGCACCACCTCTGGTTCAGCACGCTCTCCAAGGACGGGCGCGGCAAGCGGCTGCTCGCGTCGGACCAGGAAGTGGCCGCCGTCAAGGCCGCTCCGCCGCAATATCCGGCAGGCAAGGTGGCCGGCGTCGAAGTTCAGCGCACCGTGGCGGCAGCCTGCCTGGCGCAGATTCTTCCGAATGCCAGCGAGCTCGCAGCAGGCAGCGAAGACCCGCACATCGTCCACCAGCTGCGCGTCGGCATACGGCGGCTTCGCACCGCGCTGCGCGAACTGCGTGTTCTCGACGGCAGCAGCTTCGATGCCGCGTGGGAGGCGCCGCTGGTCGAGGTCTTCAGGGCGCTTGGCGCACGGCGTGACCGTGAGCTGCTGCTGGCCACCGTGCAGCCTCGGCTGCGCGAGCTTGGCGCGCCGCCGATCGAAGTGCCCGACGACGAATCGACGCAGGTCTCCGTCGGCGATGCGGTGCGCAGCCCGGCTTTCCAGTCGGTCCTTGTGTCGCTGATCGGTTTTGCAGCCGCTTTCGACAGCGACACGGCAGCCAACGCCGACGACACAACCCGCAGGCTGGCAAAGCGCCTGAACAAGCTGCACCGGCAGGTGGTGCAGGACGGCAGGCGTTTCGACGCGCTCGCGTCGGACGAGCAGCATCGCGTTCGCAAGCGGCTCAAGCGGTTGCGCTATCTGGCCGAATTCGTCGCACCGATGTTCGGCAAGCGCAAGACCGAGCGCTACATCGCCGAACTGACGCCCGCGCAGGACGCGCTGGGCGAGTTCAACGATGCAGTGGTTGCCCTCGAAACCTACCGCGCAGCGGCGGCCCATGACCCGAATGCATGGTTTGCCGTCGGCTGGCTGACGGCAGGGCAGGCGGAGAAGATGCGTGAGTGCAGCAAAGCGCTGGCGAACATCGGCGAGGCACGCCGGTTCTGGAAAAAGCCGGGCTGACGCGCGACGCGTGGCACGCGGGTTGCTGTTGAAGGAGGGCGTGCTGATGGCCCTCGTCGGGTACGCATGGTTTCGCTCCAGTTCTTCATCGAAGTCATACGAGCAGCAGATCGGTCTGACCGTTGTCCGACCCGAACTTGGCAGCCAGGACGTCGAGCACCTCGACCGAGAACGGACGAAACGCGTCGCCCGGCTCGTTCAGATCGCAAAATGACGTGTAGCCGGCCAACTGGAGTGCGTGCCTGAGGCGTTCCATGCCGCCGCTGCGCGACAGCCCACCAGGCCAGAACTTCATGACAAGGGGAGGCTTGCGCTGCAGCGTCCGGGTCCCGCCTGCCAGCACATAGCCCTCGAATCCCTGGGTGTCCATCCACAGCAGCGCCGAACCCAGATCCACACCTTCTGTAATCCGGTCGAGGCTCTGCGATGGCACCTCGATGCCCTCTTGGCCGGGGTCGGTGCCGTCGCTGCCGTAGCGAACCCGGTGATTGCCAAAATTGATCTTCGAGAGTTCGAACGAGAGGGTTTCGTCGTTCTTCTCCCCCAGCGCAATGTTGTGCGTCGTGATCTGGGCCGAGACCCGATTGACCTCGACGTTCGTCCTCAGCAGCGAATAGTTCAGGGGCTCCGGCTCGATCGCAATGGCCGTTTCGAACAGCCCGCGCTTCACCGCAGGGATGCAGATCGTTCCGATGTTGGCGCCGATGTCGATTAGCGAAGTCAGGCCGCGTCCGCTCAGCAGCGAGACAGCGCGGTGCAGCATGGAAAAGTTGTAGGGCTCGCGATGCTTGAACAGCCACTGCCCAATGACCGGGTCGCCCGCCGCGACCACAAAGATTTCGGATCGGCAGGCGGCAAGCACCAAGGCGTCGCGTGGTGCCGTATCCCAGAGCAGGCGCGCCACCAGCGGGCTGTGGAAAAACCGATGCCGGCCGAAGCTGCGAACGGACTTGAGAACGCTCGAATAGATGCTGCTTTTCAACATAAACGTTTGCTCCGTTCTTTCCGGTTGCTGCCGTGCAGCACGCACTATGGCCTAAACGCGCAAACCAGGCAGGAAACCTGCGAACTTATGTCCTATGGCCTGTTTGAGCCCACGGACGCATGCCCCGGTGGCCGAAGGCTCGTCGTGGAAGTCTGACCGGGGTCGGCGCGCCGGCGCCAGGCGAGCGAGTGACGAACTGGCCGCAGCCATGGGCACCCATCCGCCCACGCTGTACCGACTGCTACGCGCGCTCGCGAGCG
>JANOCL010000039.1:0-8490 GCA_031412135.1 Variovorax sp.
CACCTTCTCGATGCTGATGCTCGTGATGAGCAACAACATGCTCCAGCTGTTCTTCGGCTGGGAAGCGGTGGGGCTGGTGTCCTATCTGCTGATCGGCTTCTGGTTCAACAAGCCCAGCGCGATCTTCGCGAACATGAAGGCCTTCCTGGTCAACCGGGTCGGCGACTTCGGCTTCATCCTCGGCATCGGCCTGATCGCGGCCTATGCCGGTACGCTGAACTACGGCGAGGCATTCGCCCAGGCCGATGCGCTGGCAGCGCTGCGCTTCCCCGGCACCGAGTGGATGCTCATCACCGTCATCTGCATCTGCCTGTTCATCGGCGCGATGGGCAAGAGCGCGCAGTTTCCGCTGCATGTGTGGCTGCCCGATTCAATGGAAGGCCCGACGCCGATCTCGGCGCTGATCCACGCGGCGACCATGGTCACGGCAGGCATCTTCATGGTGGCGCGCATGTCGCCGCTGTTCGAGCAGAGCGATACGGCCTTGAGCTTCATCCTCGTGATCGGCGCCATCACCGCGTTGTTCATGGGTTTCCTCGGCATCATCCAGAACGACATCAAGCGCGTGGTGGCGTATTCGACGCTTTCGCAGCTCGGCTACATGACGGTTGCGCTCGGTGCGTCGGCCTATTCGGTCGCCGTGTTCCACCTGATGACGCATGCCTTCTTCAAGGCGCTGCTGTTCCTCGGCGCCGGCTCGGTGATCATCGGCATGCACCACAACCAGGACATCCGCTGGATGGGCGGCTTGCGCAAGTACATGCCGATCACCTGGATCACCTCGCTGGTCGGTTCCCTGGCATTGATCGGCACGCCGCTGTTCTCGGGCTTCTATTCGAAGGACAGCATCATCGAAGCGGTACACGAAAGCCAGCTGTGGGGCGCCGGCTTCGCGCACTTCGCGGTGCTGGCGGGCGTGTTCGTCACTGCCTTCTATTCGTTTCGCATGTACTTCCTGGTGTTCCACGGCAAGGAGCGCTACGACCTGAATCCCGACGCGCATCATGCGCATCACGCCGACGAGGAGCCCGACCTTCACGCGCACGGGCATCGCGACGCGCCTGCCAAGCCGCACGAGTCGCCCTGGGTCGTCTGGCTGCCGCTGGTGCTGCTGGCGATCCCTTCGGTGGTGATCGGCTACCTGACGATCGGGCCGATGCTCCACGGCAGCTTCTTCGACGGCGCGATCGCCGTCGACGCCGCAAATCATCCCGCAATGAAGATCCTGGGCGAGGCCTTCCACGGCCCGATGGCGATGGCCCTGCACGGCCTGCAGACTGCGCCTTTCTGGCTGGCGCTCGCCGGCGTGGTGGTCGCCTGGTACATGTACCTCATCAATCCGGCGCTGCCTGCGGCGATCAAGCGCTCCTTCGGGCCCGTCTACCGCCTGCTCGACAACAAGTACTACATGGACTGGATCAACGAGAACCTCATCGCGCGCGGCACGCGGGCGCTGGGCACCGGCCTCTGGAAGGGCGGCGACCAGGGAATCATCGACGGCGCGCTCGTCGACGGCTCATGGAAGGCGATCGGCCGCCTCGCCGGCGCGGTGCGCTGGCTGCAGTCGGGCTACATCTATCACTACGCCTTCGCGATGCTGATGGGGATCTTCATCCTCATGACGTACTTCGTCTGGTTCAACAGGTAAGCGGCTTTCGCTGGAGAAAAAGAAAAATGGGTTTGTTGAGCCTTGCCATATGGATGCCGATCGCGTTCGGTGCCGTGCTGCTGGCGTTCGGCCGGGAGGAACATGCGAAGGGCGTGCGCTGGGTTGCGCTCGTGGGTTCGATCGCGAGCTTCCTGGTCACCTTGCCGCTGTACGCGCGCTTCGAGGCCGGCAGCGCGGCGATGCAGTTCGTCGAGAAGGGGCGCTGGATCGACCGCTTCAACATCCACTACCACGTGGGACTCGACGGCATCTCGCTCTGGCTGGTGCTGCTGACCGCCTTCATCACCGTCGTCGTGGTGATCTCGGCCTGGGAAGTGATCACCGAGCGCGTCAACCAGTACATGGGCGCGTTCCTGATCCTGTCGGGCCTGATGATCGGCACCTTCTCCGCGCTCGACGGCATCCTGTTCTACGTGTTCTTCGAGGCCACGCTGATTCCGATGTACCTGATCATCGGCATCTGGGGCGGCCCGGCAAAGATCTACGCCGCCTTCAAGTTCTTCATCTACACGCTGCTCGGCTCGCTGCTGATGCTGGTCGCGCTGATCTACCTGTACAACGCTTCGGGCGGCAGCTTCGACATCCTGACCTGGCATGAACTGCCGCTCGCGGCCGGCGTGCAGACCTTCCTGTTCTTCGCGTTCTTCGCCGCCTTCGCGGTCAAGGTGCCGATGTGGCCGGTCCATACCTGGCTGCCCGATGTGCACGTCGAAGCCCCGACCGGCGGCTCGGCCGTGCTGGCCGCGATCATGCTGAAGCTCGGCGCCTACGGCTTCCTGCGCTTCTCGATGCCGATCGCGCCCGATGCATCGCACGAATGGGCCTGGCTCATGATCGCGCTGTCGCTGATCGCGGTGATCTACGTCGGCCTGGTGGCGCTGGTGCAGCAGGACATGAAGAAGCTGGTCGCGTATTCGTCCGTCGCACACATGGGCTTCGTGACGCTCGGCTTCTTCATCTTCAACGACCTCGGCGTATCGGGCGGCATCGTCCAGATGATTGCGCACGGCTTCGTGTCGGCCGCCATGTTCCTCGGCATCGGCGTGCTGTACGACCGCGTGCACTCGCGCCAGATCGCCGACTACGGCGGTGTCGTCAACACCATGCCGAAGTTCGCCGCCTTTTCCCTGCTCTTCGCCATGGCCAACTGCGGCCTGCCGGGCACAGCCGGCTTCGTCGGCGAGTGGATGGTGATTCTCGGGGCCGTCAAGGCCAACTTCTGGATCGGGCTGGGGGCTGCCACCGCGCTGATCTTCGGCGCCGCCTACACGCTGTGGATGTACAAGCGGGTCTACCTCGGACCGGTCGGCAACGACCACGTCAAGGAGCTCGCCGACATCAACGCGCGCGAGTTCCTCATGCTGGCGCTGCTGGCCGTCGCGGTGCTGTGGATGGGCATCTACCCGAAGCCTTTCACCGACGTGATGGATGCGTCGGTGGCCGACCTGCTGCGCCACGTTGCAATCTCCAAGCTACCCTGAGCCCGCGAAAAGACCGAGATGATTGACAAACTGAGCTGGACCATGATTTACCCCGAGCTGGTGCTGCTGGTCATGGCCTGCATCATCGCGCTGGTCGATCTGTCCACGACCGACAACCGCCGCACGCGAACCTACGTGATGACCCTGCTGACGCTTGCCGTGGTGGCTTTTCTCACCGGCTTCGACGCGGTGCAAGGCACGGCCGGGTACGGCTTCGGCGGCATGGTGGTGAGCGACCCGATGGGCAACTGGCTCAAGTGCTTCGCCACGCTGGCGCTGATGGTCACGCTGGTCTACGGCCGGCCCTACGCAGCCGACCGCGGCATGCTCGCCGGCGGTGAGATGTTCACCCTGAGCATGTTCGCGCTGCTGGGCATGTTCGTCATGATCTCGGGCAGCAACTTCCTGTCGATCTACCTCGGCCTCGAACTGCTCACGCTGTGCAGCTACGCGCTGGTCGCGCTCCGGCGCGACAACGCAGTCGCCAGCGAAGCCGCCATGAAGTACTTCGTGCTGGGCGCGATGGCCAGCGGCTTTCTGCTGTACGGCCTGTCGATGATGTACGGCGCGACCGGTTCGCTCGACATCAACGAAGTGTTCAGGGCCATCGCCAGCCGCCAGGTCAACCACCAGGTGCTGGTGTTCGGGCTGGTGTTCATCGTGGCCGGCCTGGCGTTCAAGGTTGGCGCGGCGCCGTTCCACATGTGGGTGCCCGACGTCTATCACGGCGCGCCGACGGCGGTGACGCTCCTGATCGGCGCGGCGCCCGAGCTAGCGGCCTTCGCCATCATCATCCGCCTGCTGGTCGAGGGCCTGCTGCCACTCGCCATCGACTGGCAGCAGATGCTCGCCTTGCTGGCCATCGCTTCGCTGCTGGTGGGCAATCTCGCAGCCATCGCGCAGACCAACCTGAAGCGCATGCTTGCCTATTCGACCATCGCGCAGATGGGTTTCATGCTGCTCGGCCTGGTGGCCGGCGTAGTCAACGGCAACACTTACAACGCGCAGTTCGCATACAGCGCGGCGATGTTCTACGTCGTGACCTACGTGCTGACCACGCTGGCGAGCTTCGGCATCATCCTGCTGCTCGCGCGCGAAGGCTTCGAAAGCGAAGAAATCACCGACCTCGCCGGCCTCAACCAGCGCAGCCCGCTCTACGCGGGCGTCATGGCGATCGCGATGTTCTCTCTCGCCGGCCTGCCGCCGCTGGTCGGCTTCTATGCAAAGCTGGCGGTGCTGCAGGCGCTGATCGCCTCCGGCCAGGCGATGTACATCGGCCTGGCGGTGTTCGCGGTGATGACGTCGCTGGTCGGCGCGTTCTACTACCTGCGTGTGGTGAAGGTCATGTATTTCGATGCGCCCGTCACCGCGACCACGGTCTCCGCCCCGCGTGACGTGCGTGCCGTGCTGGCGGTCAACGGCGCCTTGATCCTGATCCTGGGCATCGTGCCGGGCGGCCTGATGACGCTCTGCGCGCAGGCGATCGTGGCCACGTTGGCCAACTGATTGCCCGTGTCGCAGAACGCATCGGTCTGGGTGGTGCTTTTGGTCGCGCTGGCCGCGGCGAACCTGCCTTTCATCAACGAGCGTCTGCTCGGGCTGGTGCCGCTCTCGGCGCGCACCAAGTCGCTCGCCATACGGCTGGCCGAGCTGCTGGTGCTGTACTTCGCGGCCGGCGGCATCGGCCTGTTGTTCGAGCGCCGGGTTGGCCAGATCGCCGTGCAGGGCTGGGAGTTCTACACCGTTACGGGCGCTCTCTTCATCGTGCTCGCGTTCCCGGGCTTCACCTGGCGCTATCTCATGAAGCATCGGAAATGACATGGACGACGCGCACCTGAAAGAAGTAGGCACCGCCAGCGAGTTGCTCTTCAAGGGCAACTTCCTGCAGGCCAGGCGCGACACGGTGCGCCTGCCCGACGGGCACAGCGCCACGCGCGAGTACATCGTCCATCCCGGCGCGGTGGTGGTGGTGCCGCTGCTCGACGATGGCCGCATCGTGCTCGAGCGGCAGTACCGCTATCCGGTCGGCCATGTGATGACCGAGTTTCCGGCCGGCAAGCTCGACGCGGGTGAAGACCCGCTCCGGTGCGGCCAGCGCGAACTGCTCGAAGAAACCGGCTATACCGCACGCGAATGGGCGCGTGCCGGCGCCATGCATCTGGCGGTGGCGTACTCGGACGAGGTCATCCATGTCTACTTCGCGCGCGGGCTCTCGCTCGGCGAGCGACAACTCGACCACGGGGAGTTTCTCGACGTGATCACCGCTACGCCGGCCGAGCTGATGGGCTGGTGCCGCGACGGCACCGTATCCGATGCGAAGACGCTGACCTGCGCACTCTGGCTTTCGAACGTCCTGTCTGGTGCATGGTCGCTCGACTGGAAACCCGCGTCGCAGTCCCCGGCCGCTGGATAATCCGCGCATGAAGGTTCTCAACCTGCAATGTGCCCACGGGCACGGCTTCGAAGGCTGGTTCGCGTCCAACGACGCGTTCGAGACGCAGCTCGCCGCCGGACTGGTGGCTTGCCCGATCTGCGGCGACGCCGACATTGCCAAGCTCCTGACCGCGCCGCGCTTGAACCTCGGCAACCCGAAACCGCCGAGCGACGCGAAGCCCGCTCCCGCCGACATTTCGCCCGAAGCGCGCTGGATGCATGCGGTGCGCGAGGTTCTGTCGAAGACCGAGGACGTCGGCGAGCGCTTCGCCGAAGAGGCCCGCAGGATGCACTACGGCGAGGTCGAAGAGCGTGGCATCCGGGGCCGGGCCACGCGCGAGGAAGCCCGAACCCTGGAGGACGAGGGCATCGCGGTGTACTCGCTGCCGGTGCCACCTGCGCTGAAGGAAACGCTGCAGTAACTGCAGCGCACCGGCGGCGGTTCAGGCTGCAAACTGCAACGCGGCCAGCCGCGCATAGACACCGTTCTGTGCGACCAGCGTCGCATGCGTTCCCTGTTCCACGATGCCGCCATGGTCGAGCACCAGGATGCGATCGGCCTTCTGCACGGTCGCCAGCCGGTGCGCGATGACCAGGGTCGTGCGGCCGGTCATGGCCGATTCGAGCGCGGCCTGCACCATGCGTTCGCTTTCGGCATCGAGCGCGCTGGTGGCTTCGTCGAGCAGCAGCAGCGGCGGATTCTTGAGCATGGCGCGAGCGATCGCGATGCGCTGGCGCTGCCCGCCCGACAGGCGCACGCCGCGCTCGCCGAGAAAGGTGTCGTAGCCCTCCGGCAGCGCCTTCAGGAACGCATCCGCGAAGGCCGCCCCCGCCGCCGCATGAACCTCTTCAGTGCTGGCATCGGGCCGGCCATAGCGGATGTTCTCGAGCGCGCTGGTCGAGAAGATCACCGCGTCCTGGGGCACCAGTCCGATGCGGGTGCGCAGGTCGCCGAGCGACAGCGCCCCGAGCGGCGTGCCGTCGAGCATGATGCGGCCCGATTGCGGGTCGTAGTAGCGCAGCAGCAACTGAAACACGGTGCTCTTGCCGGCACCGCTCGATCCGACCAGCGCCACCGTCTCGCCGGGCTCGACCGACAGGCTGAAGTCGCGCAGCGCAGGCGTGCCGGGGCGCGACGGATAGTGAAAGCCGACCCGGTCGAATCGCAGTGCGCTGCCGGCCGCGGGCACAGTCGCCTCGGCCGGCTGCGCGGGCGACACGATCACCGGCCTGGCATGCAGCAGCTCCATCAGGCGTTCGGTGGCGCCGGCTGCGCGCAGCAGATCGCCGTAGACCTCGCCCAGCACCGCGGCCGCGCTTGCAAGGATGATCACGTACACCACCGTCTGCCCGAGATGGCCGGCCGTGATGTCGCCGCGCAGCACCGCCTGCGTGCCCTGGTAGAGCCCCCACAGCAGCGCCGCCGAGGTGGCGATGATGATGAAGGCCACCAGCACCGAACGCGCCTTGGTGCGCCGCACGGCGGTGCGGAAGGCGTCGTCGGTCGACGCATCGAAGCGCGCCGCTTCCCGGGCCTCCGCGGTGTAGCTCTGCACCACGGGGATTGCATTCAGCACCTCGGCCGCGATGGCGCTCGAATCGGCCACGCGGTCCTGGCTGGCGCGCGAGAGCCGGCGCACGCGGCGGCCGAACCACATGCTGGGCAACACCACCAGCACCAGGATGCCGAGCACCTGCACCATCACGTAAGGGTTGGTCCAGATCAGCACGGCCAGCGCGCCGACGCCCATCACCGCATTGCGCAGGCCCATGCTGAGGGACGAGCCGACGACGGTCTGCACCAGCGTCGTGTCGGCCGTCAGGCGCGACAGCACCTCGCCGGTCTGCGTCGTCTCGAAGAAAGCCGGGCTCTGCCGCAGCACATGGGCGTACACCGCGTTGCGCAGGTCGGCGGTGACGCGCTCCCCGAGCCAGCTCACGGTGTAGAAGCGGGCCGCCGAAAACAAGCCGAGCGCCACGGCCACTGCGAAGAGCGCGAGGAAGTGCTCACGCAAGGCCATCGCCTGCGCGCCGCGGTCGGTGGCGATCAGGCCGCCGTCGATCAGGCTGCGCAAAGCCAGCGGGAACACCAGCGTTGTGGCTGCGGCGAGCACCAGAAACAGTATCGCCAACAGGATTTGCACAAGGTAGGGGCGCAGGAACGGCACCAATCCGGAGAGCGACTTGGGAGCGCCTTTGGCAAGCGACGGCGAAACGGAAGAAGACATCTGCCGATTCTCGCCGCTGCAGTCTGCGCGCCGGCGGCATCGGCGCCCGGTTGCACTGCAGCATAGGCATTTGCCCCAGTAGGCAACGGCTGGGCGCCCGCCAACAATGCGGTCCGCGCCCATGAGGCGCATCACACCTCAATTGCATGACCGAACTTTTTTTCCCGAACCACGGCGCGCGCGCGAGATGAGCGACATCATTCTCGAAACACGCCAGCTCACCAAGGAATTCAAGGGCTTCACCGCTGTCAGCAAGGTCGATCTGTCGGTCAAGCGGGGTTCGATCCACGCGCTGATCGGCCCCAACGGCGCCGGCAAGACGACCTGCTTCAATTTGCTGACCAAGTTCCTCGAGCCGACATCGGGAACCATCCTCTTCAACGGACACGACATCACGAGCGAGCGGCCCGCGCAGATCGCGCGGCGCGGCATCATCCGCTCGTTCCAGATCTCGGCCGTGTTCCCGCACCTGACGCTGCTCGAGAACGTGCGGCTCGGCCTGCAGCGCGCGCTCGGCACCTCGTACCACTTCTGGAAGAGCGAGAAGTCGCTCGTGCCGCTGGATGCGCGGGCCCGCGTGCTGCTGGCCGAAGTCGGCCTCGAAGACCAGGCCGACGAGCAGACGGTGAACCTGCCCTACGGCAGCAAGCGCGCACTCGAGATCGCGACCACGCTCGCG
>JANOCL010000040.1:0-7416 GCA_031412135.1 Variovorax sp.
GGCAAGCAGGGCGACCTCTTGACGGTCGAATTCACGGTGATCGGCATTCCTTGTCTTGGCCTGAACGGGGGGCCCGCGTTCAGGCACAACGAGGCGTTCTCGTTCCAGGTCGCGACCGACGACCAGGCCGAAACGGACCGCTTGTGGAACGCGATTGTCGGAAACGGCGGCCAGGAAAGCGCATGCGGCTGGTGCAAGGACAAGTGGGGACTGTCGTGGCAGATCACGCCACGTGCGTTGATGGCAGCGGTAGCCGATCCCGATCCAGCGGTGGCCAAACGCACGTTCGAAGCCATGATGGGAATGAGAAAGATCGACATTGCTGCGATCGAAGCGGCTCGGCGCGGCTGACCAGCCCGCCGTCAGACCTTCGAGAAATCAGGCCGCCGCTTTTCCATGAAAGCCGTGAAGGCCTCGCGCGCCGCGGGCTCGCGCAGCATGCGGCCGAAGCTCTGTCCTTCCTCGCCCATGCGCTCCAGCACTGCCGGCTGCTGCGACTTCTTCATCAGGCGCTTGGTTTCGATCAGTGCCGTGAGCGGCTTGGCCGCCAGCTTGCGGGCCTGCGCCTGCGCGATGCCGTTGGCCTCGGTGGGCGGCACCACGCGGTTGACCAGGCCGACTTCGAGCGCCGCCTCGGCCATGAAGGGCTCGCCGAGCAACAGCGCCTCGGCCGCGCGGTGGTAGCCGAACATCTGCGGCACCAGCAGGCTCGAAGCCGCTTCCGGGCACAGGCCCAGGTTGACGAAGGGCATCGAGAACGCCGCGTTGTCGCCCGCATAGACCAGGTCGCAGTGGAACAGCAGCGTCGTGCCGATGCCCACCGCCGGCCCGCAGACCGCTGCCACCACCGGCTTGGGAAACGTCGCAATGCCGTGCAGAAAGCGGAACACCGGCGACTCCGACGTGGAAGGCGGCGCATTCAGGAAGTCGCCGATGTCGTTGCCGGCGCTGAAGATCGTCGCGTCGCCCTGTATCAGTATTGCGCGCACCGCCGCATCCTGTTCGGCCTGCACGAATGCGTCGGCGAGCTGGGCATACATCGCGCTCGTGATCGAGTTCTTCTTGTCGAGGCGGTTGAAGGTCAGGGTCATCACACCGGCTTCGGTGTGGACGAGGATGTCGCTCATGAAGGGTCCTTGCAAAATTGAAGATCAGGCGCCGAGGGCGTCGCGCACGAAATCGAGCCGGTCCTGGCCCCAGAACATCTGTTCGCCGACGAACATGGTGGGCGCGCCGAACACGCCGCGCCGCACCGCCTCCGTGGTTTCGGCCTTGAGGCGGTCCTTCACCTCCTGCGCATTGGCGAGTGCCAGCAGCCGAGCGGGGTCGAACCCGGCCTCCTCCAGCACCGCGCCCACGGTGGCCGCATCGTTCAGATTGCGCGGCTCGACCCACATCGCGTGATAGATGCAGTCGACGTAGGCGCGAAAGCGCTCGGGCTCGCGCATCTGCATGCCGATAGCGCCGCGCATCGGCAGCAGCGTGTTGACGGGAAAGTGCGGGTTCAGCTCGAAGGGCACGCCGTAGCGCCGGGCGAAGCGCGTCAGGTCGTCGAACATGTAGCTGCCCTTGGCGGGGATCGTGGCCGGCGAGTGGTTGCCGGTGGCCTGGAACACGCCGCCGAGCAGCATCGGCTTCCAGGACAGCACGGCGCCGGTGTCTGCGCACAGGTGCGGCAGCTGGGTCGCGGCAAGGTAAGAGGCGGGGCTGCCGAAGTCGAAGTAGAACTCCACCGATCGTGTCGTTGTCATGGCTGTTGTCTCCTCAGAATTTCTCGGACCACGGGCGCAGGTCGAGCTCGTGCGTCCAGGCATCGCGCGGCTGCGAATGCAGCATCCAGTAGGCGTCGGCGATGTGCTCGGGATTCAGGATGCCACCGTCGGCCTTCAGCGCATAGCGTTCGGGGAAATTGCTGCGAATGAACTCGGTGTCGATGGCGCCGTCGATCACCGCATGCGCTACATGGATGCCGCGCGGCCCGAGCTCGCGCGCCATGCTCTGGGCCAGCGCCCGCAACGCCATCTTGGCGCCCGAGAAGGCAGCGAAGTTCGCGCTGCCGCGCAGCGATGCGGTGGCGCCGGTGAAGATGATGGTGCCGTGCCCGCGCGCAACCATCCGCTTGGCGACTTCGCGTGCGTTCAGGAAGCCGGAGAAGCAGGCCATCTCCCACACCTTGAAGTACTTGCGCGCGGTCTCGGTGAGGATGCTCTCGGGCACGTTGGCGCCGATGTTGAACACCATGGCCTCGATGGGCCCGACGGTCGACTCGATCTGTTCGACCAGCGCGACGACTTCTTCTTCCTTGCGCGCATCGCTGGCGAAGGCATGCGCCCTGCCTCCTTCGGCCTGGATCTGCGCGACCAGCGGCTGCAGCTTGTCGAGGCTGCGCCGGGTGACGCAGGTCGCGAAGCCCTCGCGGGCGAATCGGCGCGCGATGGCGCCGCCGGTGGCATCGCCGGCGCCGACGATCAAGGCTGCTTTCATCGAAAGCATGGCTCAGGCCGGCGCCGGGCCGCCCCAAGGCGGCCTGCGGCCCCTTCGAGGGGCAGCGAGTACACGAAGTGACGCAGCGTGGGGGCCATATTTACTCCTTGAAGTAGACGATCTGGTTGCTGGTCGCGATCAGTTGCCCCGACTCGTTCCACAGCTGCGCGGCCTGGTCGAAGAAGCCGTTGCTGAACTGCTGCCCGGTCGCGCGGCCGAGCAGGTAGCCGGTGCCGATCTCATCCAGCTGCGCCGCGTTCGCATGAAAGTAGGTCGTGATCGACACCGTGCCGATCGGCACTGGCTTGGCGCGGCGCAGCCACACCCGTGGATAGAAGGTGTCGGCAAGCGCCGCGAGGGATGCGAAGTCGAGTGGCCGCTCCTGCGCATCGCGCAGCCACATGAGGGTTTCGCTGTGCGCCATGCTGCCGTCCCACCGGGTGGGAATGGAACCGGCGATCGGGCGCATCTCGTAGCGGTCCAGCCAGGCCACGCGCGCCGGCCCGATGCTCAGGCGTTCGATCTGCGCCGGCGGCGGAACCTCGGGCATCGGCAGGTCGTTGGCGCCCCAGGTCTCGCGGCGCACGGCGGTCACTGCGGTCGCCGTGGTCGTCGCCTGCGGCTTGCCGTCGCGGTCCGGCTGCAGCATCTGGACCGTCCAGTGCTGAGTCGAGCGGTTGGTGCGCACCGGCACGGCCACGATCTCGAACGCGCCTTCGCCCAGCGCTGCGGCGTAGTTGACGGTGAGCGCAATCGGCGTGCCGAGCAGGTCGGGGTGCCGGAGCACGGCCTGCAACATCACCGCCGCGGTCGTGCCGCCGAAGGGGCCGACCATGTTCCAGTAGTCCGGGCTCGTGGCGCCGGTGAAATGCCCGGCGCTGATGTCGCTGTGCGCAAGCGCGAGGGCTTTGTCCAGCGGGTGTTGCGTCATCTTGTCAGTCTCCATCGCGTCGACTCGCCGGGACCAGCCGCGCGGTCATACGCGTTCGAATATGCCGGCTGCTCCTTGACCCATGCCCACGCACATCGTGACCATGCCGTACTTCAGATTCTTGCGCTTGAGCGCATGCACGACTGTCGCCGAGCGGATAGCGCCGGTGGCGCCGAGCGGATGGCCCAGCGCGATGGCGCCGCCCATCGGGTTGACCTTTGCCGGGTCGAGCCCGAGCGTGTTCAGCACCGCGAGCGACTGTGCCGCGAACGCTTCGTTCAGCTCGATCCAGTCGATCGCATCCTGCGCAAGACCGGCGTAGCGCAGCGCGGCCGGAATGGCCTCGATCGGGCCGATGCCCATGATGTGCGGCGGCACGCCGCGGCTGGCAAAGCTGACGAAGCGGGCCAGCGGCTTCAGGTCGAACTGCTTGCACGCCTTTTCGCTCGCGAGGATCAGCACACCCGCGCCGTCGGAAGTCTGCGAGCTGTTGCCCGCCGTGACCGAGCCGCGCGCGGCGAACACGGTGCGCAGCCTGGCCAGGCCTTCGATGCTCGTGTCGGGCCGTGCGCCTTCGTCGAGGCTCACGGTGCGGGTCTTTGCAATCGATTCGCCGGTTTCGAGGTCGGGTGTGCGGTCGGTCACCTCGATCGGCGTGATCTCATCGGCGAACTCGCCGGCCTGCTGCGCCGCGATGGCGCGCTGGTGCGACTGCAGCGCGAATGCATCCTGCGCATCGCGGCTGACCTTCCACTGCTGCGCCACCTTTTCTGCGGTGAGGCCCATGCCGTAGGCAATGCCGACGTCGGCCTCGCGCTCGAAGATCGACGGCGACAGCGACGGCGAGTTGCCCATCATCGGCACCATGCTCATGCTCTCGACGCCCGCCGCGATCATCACTTCGGCTTCGCCGACCCGGATGCGGTCGGCCGCCATCTGCACCGCCGACAGGCCCGACGCGCAGAAGCGGTTGACGGTGATGCCGCCGATGCTTGTCGGCAGGCCCGCGAGCACCGCGCCGATGCGCGCAACATTCAAGCCTTGCTGCCCTTCGGGAATCGCGCAGCCGCAGATGATGTCTTCGACGGCCTTGGGGTCGAGCCCAGGCACTGCTGCCAGCGCAGCGCGCAGCGTGGTCGCAAGCAGGTCGTCCGGGCGCATGTTGCGCAAGAAGCCGCGGTGCGAGCGGCCGATGGGCGTGCGGGTGGCGGCGACGATGTAGGCGTCTTGAAGTTGTTTCATGGATGGCTCCTGCGATGTATTTCTCCTTCCCCCTCCGGGGGAAGGCAGGGATGGGGGCAAGCTGCGCTCAGCGCGTCAACTCGATTGACGATCGCCTGCAGCACCCCCACAAGATTGATGAACGGTTCGTTAGACCCAAGGCGCAGCACGTCGAACCCCTGCGCACGAAAGAATCCGTCGCGGCGCGCGTCATACGCTTGCTGCGTCAGATGCTGTGACCCATCCAGTTCGACGATCAGCTTTGGATCGAGGCATGCGAAATCCGCGATGTAGTTGCCCAAGGGATGCTGGCGACGGAACTTCACGCCCAACTGCTCGCCCCGCAGGCCGGACCAGAGCTTGCGCTCGGAGTCGGTCATTTCGCGCCGCAAGGTGCGAGCGTTTTTTTGCGCGTTGACGGTGGATTGGTTTCGCATGTGCGTGCCCCCATCCCTGCCTTCCCCCGGAGGGGGACGGAGGAAGACGGTCAGTTCCGCAGCGGCTTGCCCGTGCTCAGCATCCCCATGATCCGTTCCTGCGTCTTCGGATGCAGGATCAGCGAGCAGAAGGCCTTGCGTTCCAGCGCCATCAGGTACTCCTCGGTGACGAGGCTGCCGGCATCGACATCGCCACCGGTGACGACCCCTGCGATCAGGCCCGCGATATGGAAGTCGTGCGTGCTGATGAAGCCGCCGTCGCGCATGTTCACCAGCTGGCCCTGGATGGTGGCGGCGCCGCTGCGGCCCGCGACCTTGAACGGGCGGCGCAGTGGCGCACGCCAGCCGGCATCGGCCATGGCCTTGGCCTGCTGCAGCGCCACGTGGAGCAGCTCGTCCTTGTTCGGCACGATCACGTCGCTCTCGAGCAGGTAGCCGAGCTTCTGCGATTCGAGCGCGCTGGTGCCGACCTTGGCCATCGCCGCGGCGGTGAAGCCTTCGGTCAGGAAGGGCAGCAGGTCGTTGCCTGTGGAAGCGGCCGCATTCTCGGCCGCGCGGCGCGCGATGTAGGTCAGGCCGCCGGCACCGGGAACGAGCCCCACGCCGACTTCGACCAGGCCGATGTAGCTTTCCATCGCGGCCACGCGCCGCGCCGAATAGATGGCCAGTTCGCAGCCGCCGCCGAGCGCCATGCCGCGCACGGCCGACACGACCGGCACGCCCGCATAGCGGATCTTGAGCATCACGTTCTGCAGTTCCTGCTCCGCGCCTTCGACCGCGCCGATGCCGGCGACCACGAAGGCCGGCAGCATCGCCTGCAGGTCGGCGCCGACCGAGAACATCTCGTCGGGCGACCAGATGACCATCGCCTTGTACTCGCGCTCGGCCAGTTCGACGCCCGCGGCCAGCGCTTCGGCCACGTCGGGGCTGATGGCATGCATCTTCGAATGGATGCTGGCGATCAGCACTTCGCCGTCGAGGGTCCAGAGGCGCACGTCGCCCTCGTCCTGGACCGTGGTGCCGGCCTTGTTCGCGTCGAGCGCGTCGGCACCGCGCACACTCTCGGGGAACAGTTGGCGCTCATGCACGGGCAGGCGGCGCTGCGCGACGAACCTGTTCTGCGACGCGCTCCACGAACCTTCCCGCGTGTGAACACCGCCGGCTTCGGCAACCGGCCCCTCGAACACCCACGCCGGCAGCGGCGCGGTGGAAAGCGCCTCGCCCGCATCGATGTCTTCCCGTATCCACTTGGCGACCTGCGCCCAGCCCGCTTCCTGCCAGAGCTCGAACGGGCCCTGCTTCATGCCGAAGCCCCAGCGCATCGCGAAGTCGACGTCGCGCGCGCTCTCTGCAATCGTCGCGAGATGCACCGCCGCGTAGTGGAAGCTGTCGCGCAGGATGGCCCACAAGAAGCGGCCCTGGGCGCCTTCGCTCTCGCGCAGCAGCTTCAGGCGCTCGGGCGCAGGCTTCCTGAGCATGCGCCCGTACACCTCGTCGGCCTTCTCGCCCGCCGGCACGTACTCGCCTTGCGCGAGGTCGAAGCGCAGGATGTCGCGCCCGGCCTTCTTGTAGAAGCCGGCCTTGGTCTTCTGGCCCAGGTGGCCCAGCTCCAGCAGCTTGGCGAGCACCGGCGGCGTGGCGAAGTTGGCATGGAACGGATCGAACCGTTGAGCCCCTGCGGCAGCGTCGGCGCTCAGGTTGTCCTGCAGCGTCTTCACGACGTGCGCCATCGTGTCGAGGCCCACCACGTCGGCGGTGCGGAAGGTGCCCGAACTCGCGCGGCCCATCTTCTTGCCGGTGAGATCGTCCACCACGTCGGGCGTGAGGCCGAACTTCTCGACTTCCTTCAGGGTCGCCAGCATGCCGGCGATGCCGACCCGGTTGGCGATGAAGTTGGGCGTGTCGCGCGCGCGCACCACGCCCTTGCCCAGCGCGCTGGTGACGAAGGTTTCGAGCTGGTCCAGCACCTCCGGCCCGGTGGTCGGCGTGTCGATCAACTCCACCAGGAACATGTAGCGCGGCGGGTTGAAGAAGTGGATGCCGCAGAAGCGCGGCTTCAGCGCCTCGGGCAATGCCTCGCTCAGCCCGGTGATCGACAGGCCCGAGGTGTTCGAGGCCAGGATCGCATGCCTGGCGACGTGCGGTGCGATCTTTCGGTACAGGTCGAGCTTCCAGTCCATGCGCTCGGCGATAGCCTCGATGACGAGGTCGCATTCGCCGAGCCTGGCGAGATCGTCCTCGTAGTTGGCCTGCTCGATGAGCACTGCATCCGCCACGTCGCCGAGCGGCGCGGGCTTCTGCTTCTTGAGGTTGTCGATCGCGCGGCCGACGATGCCGTTCTTC
>JANOCL010000041.1:0-3780 GCA_031412135.1 Variovorax sp.
CGTGGCGATGGCCTGCAGGCCGGCGACGCCGACGCCGAGGATCACCACCCGTGCCGCCTTGACGGTGCCGGCCGCGGTCATGAGCATGGGAAAGAAGCGCTGGTATTTTTCGGCAGCGATGACGACGGCCTTGTAGCCGGCGATGTTGGCCTGGCTTGACAGCACGTCCATGCTCTGCGCCCGCGTGGTGCGCGGTGCGGCTTCGAGTGCGAAGCCGGTGAGCCCGGCCGCCGCGAGCCGCTGCAGCCCTGCGGCATCGAACGGATTGAGCATGCCGACGATCACGGTGCCCGGCTTCATCAAGGCAGCCTCGCCGTCGCTCGGGGTGCGCACCTTGAGCACGATGTCGGCGCCGAAAGCGCCGTTGCCATCGGTGATCTCGGCACCGGCCGCCTGGTAGGCGGCATCGGTCAGGCTGGCAGCGACGCCGGCGCCGGACTGCACACGCACGGTGTGGCCCAGGGCGATGAGTTTCTTGGCCGTCTCTGCGGTGACGGCCACTCGTGTTTCGCCCGGCGCAGTTTCGCTCGGCACGCCTATCTGCATGGGGGTCTCCTCGAAGCAGCGGTGGAATTCGCGGCAGAGCTTACATGAAGATGACACGCGGATGCACCCGCTGCTGTCCCGCAAGCTCGGCCGCGAACCGTCGCGGAGTGCCCGGGCCTGCTGCACGCTTTGCTATGAAATCGATAGCTTCACGCGCCTTCGCGAAAGGCGTGACAAAGGTCCTCGAAACCGCTGGTCGACGGCCCCTACCCTCTGTACAGTAGCGCGTCGCGAACGACCGGTGCACAGATCGCCGGCTTCACGAAACCAAGAACTATCAGGGAGTTGAAATGCGAATTGCGGCGCTTGACGACGAGCCGTGCCAGATCGAGCTGATCCGGCACGCTATCAATGCGGTGGGCCACGAATGCCATGGCTTCGAAGATGGCATGTCCTTGCTGCGCGCGCTGCGCGAGCAAACCTACGACCTGCTCATCATCGACTGGCAGCTTCCCGATGTGCAAGGCCCCGATGTGGTCAAGTGGCTTCGCGAAGAGCTCGGCAGCCGGCTGCCCGTGCTCTTCGTCACCAATCGGCGCAAGGAAGAAGACATGGTCGAAGCGCTGACCGCCGGTGCCGACGACTTCATGATCAAGCCGATCCGCATCGCCGAACTCCAGGCACGCGTGAGTGCGCTGCTTCGCCGCGCCTACCCGTCGCAGGACCAGGCAGAGCTGGTCTGCGGACCCTACCGACTGTTCACGCCGACACGCACGCTGCAACTGCGCGGCCAGGCTGTCGAGTTGAAGCACCGCGAGTACGAGCTGGCCGCGTTCCTGTTTCGAAACCTCGGGCGGCTGCTGTCGCGCGAGCACCTTGTCGAAGCCGTGTGGGGCGTGGGCGCCGAAGCCACGTCGCGCTCGCTCGATACGCACATGTCGCGGCTGCGCACCAAGCTCGACCTGCGGCCGGCGAACGGCGTCGTACTCTCTGCGGTTTATCGGCTGGGCTATCGGCTCGAGTTCATCGACAACAATGCGGTCGAGCCGATGTACCGCTCGCCCAGCACGGCCAGCACCGCCAGCACGGCGGAATGAGCGCCAACCAGTCACCGACGAGGAGTGTGTCCCCATGAGCCGCATGACCCGACTCCTGCCCATCTTCCTGTTGCTGGGCGGCTGGTTGCAGTTTGCCGCCGCACAAGACGTCGAGCCGAGCGAACTGGTGCGCGGCGGCCTGCAGGCGATACGGATGATCGACGACGCCAAGATCGGCGAACTCTGGGACGGCGCGACACCGGCAGCCCGCAAGCGCGTCACCCGCAGCGACTTCGTCAGCCAGGTGGCGAAGGCGCGTGCGCCGCTCGGTGCTCCGCAGCAACGCACCTGGGTGGCCGTCAATCGCCAGGTCATCGCCAACAGCGACCCCGAACTGGCCGGCCATTACATCAACATCGAATACGAAACCCGGTTCGCCAACAATGCCAACACGACGGCGCGCGAACTGGTGACCTTTTACCTCGGCAGCGACAGCGTCTGGCGTTTCTCGGGCTACGTGCTGCGCTGAACATGACCCGCTGGAAGCCCAATGTCACGGTGGCTGCGGTGATCGAGCAGGACGGACGCTTCCTGCTGGTCGAAGAGCACACCAAGGCCGGCCTGCGACTCAACACGCCTGCGGGGCATCTCGATGCAGGCGAGTCGCCGGCCGAGGGCTGCGCCCGCGAAGCGCTCGAAGAAACCGCGCATCACTTCACGCCGACGGCGCTCGTCGGCATCTACATGGCGCGCTTCAACGGCGACGAGGAGGATGTGACCTACCTGCGCTTCGCTTTCGCCGGCACGCTGGGCGCGTTCGAGAAAGATCGCGCGCTCGACCACGGCATCGTGCGCACGCTCTGGATGACGGCCGACGAAATCCGCGCGAGCGTCGAACGCCACCGCAGCCCGCTGCTGCTGCAGTCCATCGACGACTACCTGGCCGGCCAGCGCCATCCGCTCGACCTGATCCATGTCGATTCGTCGGTGGGCTCGCCGGCCAAGCCCTGAGCAAAGCCGCATCAGGCGCATCAGGCCTGCGCGATCACCCCGCCGCCCAGGCACACGTCGCCGTCGTACAGCACCGCCGACTGCCCGGGCGTCACGGCCCACTGGGGCTCTGCAAAGTCCAGCCGGAACGCGCCGTTGGCGCCGTCGCTCAGTTCGCAGCGTGCATCGCTCTGGCGGTAGCGTGACTTGGCGGCATATGCGCCCGCCGGCGGCGCGGTGCCGGCAACCCAGCTCGCGTCGCCGGCTTCCAGAACCGGCGACAACAGCCAGGGATGGTCATGCCCCTGCACCACCCAGAGCGTGTTCTTGTCGACATCCTTGCGCGCCACGAACCAGGGCGAGTGATCGCCGGCACCGCGCGGCGCGCCCTGCGCCTTGACGCCCCCGATGCCCAGGCCCTGCCGCTGGCCGAGCGTGTAGAAGCTGAG
The DNA here is from genome assembly GCA_031412135.1 of Variovorax sp. GTDB lineage: Bacteria > Pseudomonadota > Gammaproteobacteria > Burkholderiales > Burkholderiaceae_C > Variovorax. The sequence goes on from JANOCL010000041.1 coordinate 2,963, forward strand.
TCCCTGGTGCTCGCCGATCTGGCGGCCGCGCTCGTCCCGCATCGGACCCGGCGCCTGCGATATGTAGCGGTTCAGGAACTCCCGGAACGGCCGCTCGCCGATGAAGCAGATGCCGGTGGAATCTTTCTTCTTCGCGTTCGGCAGCCCGATTTCGCCGGCAATGCGGCGCACCTCGGTCTTGTGCAGCTCACCGAGCGGAAACAGGGTCTTCGACAGCTGCTGCTGGTTCAGCCGGTGCAGAAAGTAGCTCTGGTCCTTGGCCGGGTCCAGGCCCTTCAGAAGCTCGTAGCGCCCGCTCGCCGGATGGCGTCGAACCCGGGCGTAGTGGCCGGTCGCGATCTTGCCGGCGCCGAGGCGCATCGCATGGTCGAGGAAGGCCTTGAACTTGATCTCGGCGTTGCACAGCACGTCGGGGTTCGGCGTGCGGCCGGCCTGGTACTCGCGCAGGAACTCGGCGAACACGCGGTCCTTGTAGTCGGCTGCGAAGTTGACGTGCTCGATCTCGATGCCCAGCACGTCGGCCACGCTGGCGGCATCGATGAAGTCGATGTTCGACGAGCAGTACTCGCTGTCGTCGTCGTCTTCCCAGTTCTTCATGAAGATGCCGACCACCTCGTGGCCCTGCTGCTTGAGCAAATGCGCCGTGACGGCGGAGTCCACTCCGCCGCTCAGGCCCACCACGATGCGCTGCTTGTCCATAGGCCGGCGATTGTCCCAGCCTCCGCGAGCCGCCGCCCGCATCCGGGAAATTACCGAGCGGCACGGGCGCGCGCGGCGCCAGCCGGCTTCCACAATGGGCGCTCTCGTCTGGAGACAAC
>JANOCL010000042.1:0-1838 GCA_031412135.1 Variovorax sp.
CGGGTTGCGACCACCACCGTGCCCGAGTCGACCGCTGAGACGCGCTCGATGCCGGTACCGACAAAGGCCTTTTCGGGGCGCAGCACCGGCACCGCCTGGCGCTGCATGTTGGCGCCCATCAGCGCGCGGTTCGCGTCGTCGTGCTCCAGGAAGGGCACGAGCGAAGCCGCCACCGACACGATCTGCGCCGGCGACACGTCCATGTACTGGACGCGCTCGGCGCCGACCAGGATCGACTCGCCGGTTTCGCGGGCGGAGACCAGGTCGCCGGTCAGCTTGCCGTCCTTATCGAGCGCCGCATTGGCCTGCGCGATGACGTACTTGCCTTCTTCGATGGCCGACAGGTAGTCGATCTCCATCGTGACCTTGCTGTCCACCACGCGACGGTACGGCGTCTCGATGAAACCGTATTCGTTCAGGCGGGCATACAGGGCCAGCGAGTTGATCAGGCCGATGTTCGGGCCTTCAGGCGTTTCGATCGGGCACACGCGGCCGTAGTGGGTGACGTGCACGTCGCGCACTTCGAAGCCGGCGCGTTCGCGCGTCAAGCCGCCCGGGCCAAGCGCCGAGACACGGCGCTTGTGCGTGATCTCGGACAGCGGGTTGGTCTGGTCCATGAACTGCGACAGCTGCGATGCGCCGAAGAATTCCTTCAGCGCGGCCGAGATCGGCTTGCTGTTGATCAGGTCGTGCGGCATCAGCGGCTCTTGCTCGGCCTGACCCAGACGCTCCTTGACGGCCTTCTCGATGCGGGCGAGGCCGGTGCGGTACTGGTTTTCTGCCAGCTCACCGACGCAGCGCACGCGGCGATTGCCGAGGTGGTCGATGTCGTCCACTTCGCCGTTGCCGTTGCGCAGGTCAACCAGGATCTTGACCACCGCGAGGATGTCCTCGTTGGTCAGCACCATCGGGCCGGTCGATTCGTCACGGCCGACCTTGGCGTTGAACTTCATGCGGCCGACGCGCGACAGGTCGTAGGTATCGGGGTTGTAGAACAGGCGCTGGAACAAGGCCTGCACTGCGTCTTCCGTCGGCGGCTCGCCGGGTCGCATCATGCGGTAGATGGCCACGCGGGCGGCAAACTCGTCGACCGTCTCGTCGATGCGCAGGGTCTGCGAGATGTACGCGCCCTGGTCCAGTTCGTTGGTGTAGATGACCTGGATGTCCTGCACGCCAGCGCTGCGCAGCTTCTTCAGCAGCGCTTCGGTCAGCTCGTCGTTGGCCTTGGACAGGATCTCGCCGGAGTCGGCGTCGACGATGTTGCGGGCGATCACGCGGCCGACCAGGAAGTCTTCCGGCACGCTGATGTGGGTGGTGTTCGACTGCTCCAGCTCGCGCGTATGGCGGGCCGTGACGCGCTTGTCCTTGGCGACCACGACCTTGCCCGACTTGTCGGTGATGTCGAAGCGTGCGACCTCGCCGCGCAGGCGCTCGGCAACGAACTCCATCTGCGCGCCGCTGTCCATCAGGCGGAAGTTGTCGTTCACGAAGAAGTTCGCGAGGATCGATTCCGGGTTCAGGCCGATGGCCTTCAGCAGGATCGTGACCGGCATCTTGCGGCGGCGGTCGACGCGGAAGTACAGCATGTCCTTCGGATCGAACTCGAAGTCGAGCCAGGAGCCGCGGTAGGGAATCACCCGGGCCGAGAAAAGCAGCTTGCCCGAGCTGTGCGTCTTGCCCTTGTCGTGCTCGAAGAACACGCCGGGCGAACGGTGCAGCTGCGAGACGATCACGCGCTCCGTGCCGTTGATGATGAACGAGCCCTTCTCGGTCATGAGCGGCACTTCGCCCATGTAGACCTCTTGCTCCTTCACTTCCTTGACCACCTTCGACTGCGA
>JANOCL010000043.1:0-5899 GCA_031412135.1 Variovorax sp.
AACTTCTTGCTGACATTGCGGATTTCGATGCTCATGTTCTTTCCCTCAGGCCGCTGCGGCCGGTTGCGGCCGCTCCGGCGGCAGTTCGGCGATGGCCTTCATCTCGCGCTCGTGCCGCCACTCGATGACCGACTTGATCACCAGCGTCACCAGCGCCAGGATCGCCAGCAGCGACGCCACGGCAAAGGCCGCCACCGACTGGTACTCGTTGTAGAGCACCTCGACGTGCAGCGGCATGGTGTTGGTCTGGCCGCGGATGTGGCCCGACACCACCGACACCGCGCCGAACTCCCCCATGGCGCGCGCGTTGCACAGGATCACGCCATACAGCAGACCCCACTTGATGTTGGGCAGCGTCACCCGCCAGAAGGTCTGCCAGCCGGTTGCGCCGAGCACGATCGCGGCCTGCTCCTCCTCGGTGCCTTGTGCCTGCATCAACGGGATGAGTTCGCGTGCGATGAAGGGAAAGGTCACGAAGACGGTGGCCAGCACGATGCCCGGCACGGCGAAGATGATCTTGATGTCGTGCTCGGCCAGCCACGGACCCAGCCAGCCCTGCGCGCCGAACACCAGCACGTAGATCAGTCCGGCCACGACCGGCGATACCGCGAACGGCAGGTCGACCAGCGTGGTCAGGAACGCCTTGCCCCGGAACTCGAACTTGGCGATCGCCCATGCCGCCGCCACGCCGAACACCAGGTTCATCGGCACCGCGATGGCGGCGGTGATCAGCGTCAGCCGGATCGCGCTCCAAGCGTCGGGCTCCTTGAGCGCTTCGACATAGGCCTCGAAGCCCTTGCGCAGCGCCTCTGCCGCCACCGCGGCAAGCGGCAGCACGAGGAACAGGAACATGAAGGCAAGCGCCAGCCCGATCAGGGTTCGGCGCACCCAGGCCGATTCGGTGGTGCCGGCGCGCGCACGGCGGATCGTCCCTGCAGGCGCGCTCATGACGTGGCTCCCGCGCGGCGGCGCTGCCAGGCTTGCAGCCCGTTGATGACAAGCAGCAGCACGAACGAAATGACCAGCATCACCAGCGCCACCGCGGTGGCGCCCGCGAAGTCGTACTGTTCGAGCTTGCCGATGATGATCAAGGGCGTGATCTCCGACACCATCGGCATGTTGCCGGCGATGAAGATCACCGAACCGTATTCGCCGATGGCCCGCGCGAATGCCATGGCGAAGCCGGTCAGGAGCGCCGGCATGATCGACGGCAGGATCACCCGAATGAAGGTCTGCAGCCGGGTTGCGCCCAGGCTCGTGGCTGCTTCTTCCAGTTCTTTCTCGGTGTCTTCGAGCACCGGCTGCACCGTGCGCACCACGAACGGCAGCCCGATGAAGATGAGCGCAATCACGATGCCCGCCGGCGTGAACGCCAGCTTGATGCCGAGCGGCTCGAGAAACTGCCCGATCCAGCCGTTGCCGGCGAGCAGCGCGGTGAGCGAGATGCCGGCGACGGCCGTCGGCAGCGCGAACGGCAGATCGACCAGCGCATCGACGATGCGCTTGCCCGGAAACTTGTAGCGCACCAGCACCCAGGCCACGAGCAGGCCGAAAACCAGGTTGACCAGTGCAGCGATCAGCGACGCGCCGAAGGTCAGGCGGTACGACGCCATGACGCGCGGTGCGGTCACTGCGACCCAGAACTGCTCCCAGGTCAGCGCGAAGGTCTTGAACACCAGCGCCGACAGCGGAATCAGCACGATCAGGCTCAGATACAGGATCGAGAAGCCGAGCGTGAGGTGAAAACCCGGCAGGACGCGCCGGGACACGCCCGTGTTGCCCGCACGCACGAGCGGCGCCGCCGCGGACGGCAGCGCCGACGAGATCGCACCACTCATTTCGCGCCGGGCGTGTACAGCTTGTCGAATTGCGCGCCGTCGTTGAAGTGCACCTTCTGCGCGTCGCCGAGGCTGCCGAACAGTTCCTGCACGGTGAACAACTGCACCGGCTTGAAGGTCGCGGCGTGTTTCTTGAGCACCGCCTCGGAGCGCGGGCGCAGCGCATGCTTGGCGGCGATTTCCTGCGCCTCGTCAGAATAGAGATAGTCGAGGTACGCCTTGGCAAGTTCGCCGGTGCCCTTCTTCGACACCGTGCGTTCGACCACGGCCACCGGGTTCTCGGCAAGGATGCTGATCGACGGGTACACCGCGTCGGCCTTGCCGGCGCCGAACTCACGCTCGATCGACACCACTTCAGACTCGAAGGTGATAAGCGCGTCGCCGATGCCGCGCTGCAGGAAAGCGGTCGTCGCATCGCGGCCGCCACGCGCCAGGATCGGCACGTTCTTGAACAGCTTGCCGACGAACTCCGCCGCCTGCGCATCGGTGCCGCCCTTCTTCTTTACGTAGCCCCAGGCTGCAAGGTAGGCATAGCGGCCGTTGCCGCCGGTTTTCGGATTCACGATGACCACCTGGACGCCGGGCTTGACCAGGTCGTCCCAGTCCTTGATGCCCTTGGGATTGCCGTTGCGGGTGAGGAACAGCATGGTCGACGTGGTGGGCGCGGCGTTGTTCGGGAAGCGCTTGGCCCAATCCTTGGCGACGACACCGGTGCCGGCGAGGAACTCGATGTCGGTGGTGGTGTTCATGGTCACCACGTCCGCCGCGAGCCCGTCGGCGACGGCGCGCGCCTGCGCGCTGGAGCCGGCGTGCGACTGATCGATCTTCACGTCCTTGCCGGTCGTCTTCTTGTAGTGGGCGACGAAGGCGGCGTTGTAGTCCTTGTAGAACTCGCGAGCGACGTCGTAGGACACATTGAGCAGGCCCTGGGCGGATGCGGTGCCGGCTGCGGCGAGCAGCAGGCTGGCGATGAGATTCTTGGTTTTTCTGGAGATCATGGAACTGAATGAAAGTCGAAAGTCGTTCTTACTTGTTGGGCTGGGGAGTGATCCGCAGATACGGCCGCACGGCCGTGTAGCCCTTCGGAAAGCGCTCGGCGATTTCGGCCGGGTCCTGGATGCTGGCGATGATCACGACGTCATCGCCGTCCCGCCAGTTCACCGGTGTCGCCACCTTGTGGCTGTCGGTCAGCTGCAGCGAGTCGATGACGCGCAGGATCTCGTCGAAATTGCGGCCGGTGCTCGCCGGATACGTGATGGTGGCGCGAATTGCCTTCTTGGAATCGATGATGAAGACGCTGCGCACGGTCGCAGTCGTCGATGCATTGGGATGGATCAGGTCATACAGGTCGGACACCTTGCGGTCGGCATCGGCCAGGATCGGAAAGTTAACCGTGGTGTTCTGCGTGTCGTTGATGTCGGCGATCCATTCCTGATGCTTGTCGACCGGGTCGACGCTGATCGCGATCGGCTTCACGCCGCGCCTGGCGAACTCGCCCGACAACGCAGCCGTCTTGCCGAGTTCGGTGGTGCATACCGGTGTGAAATCAGCCGGATGGGAGAACAGCACGACCCATGAATCGCCGGCCCATTGGTAGAAGTCGATGGGACCGTCGCTGGATTGCTGGGTGAAGTCAGGCGCCGTGTCACCGAGTCGCAGGGTTGCCATGGTCGCTCCTTGGGTAAATGGGAACTGAGCATTTTGCGAAGCATCGCTTCAATCGCAAACGAATATCTACTTGTTTGGATATGGTGGCTTGCGCATAAGGCGCTCAGCCAGCCAGTTCGTGCGGCTCGGCGCCATCCAGGTTCTCGGCAAGGAAATCGATCAGGCGCCTGACGGCCGGCACCAGCGCACGGCGTGCAGGGAACACGGCATGGCTGATGGCGGGTGCAGGCCCCCAGCCCGGCAAGACCTCGACCAGTCGGCCGGCATTGACTTCGCTGCGGCACATGTAGTCGGGCAGCACCGAAGCGCCGGTTCCCTGCAGCACCGCGAACTTCAGCGTGAGCAGGTCATCGGCCAGGTAGCGGGGCATGTGCGAATGCACGACGACCTGCCCTTCGGGGCCTTCGAGCCGCCAGCTGGCGCGGCCGTCACCGGCAGCGGACATGCTCACCGTCTCCAGCTTCGCAAGGTCTTCCGGCGACCCGATCGGCCCGTGGCGCTGCAACAGCTCCGGCTTCGCCACCAGCAGGCCGCGGCTGATGCCGAACGACTTGGCGACCAGCGTCGCGCTGTCCTCGATGACCGGGCGCACGCGCAGTGCGAGGTCGACCCCTTCTTCCACCGGGTCGACCGGCCGGTTGAGCACGCGCATCTCGACACGCACGGCCGGGTGGCGCGCCATGAAGATCGGCAACAGCGGGCCGAGGCTGCTCTGCGCCAGCGTCACCGGGCAGCTCAGGCGCACCGTTCCCCGCGGCTCCGTTTGCACCTGCGAGATGGCTTCCGAAGCCGCCTGCGCTGCATCGCGCATTGCAGCGCTGTGCCGCAGGTACAGCTCGCCTGCGGGCGTGAGCGACAGCCGCCGGGTACTGCGCTGCATCAGCTGCACGCCGAGCTGCGCCTCCAGATCGGCGACCCGGCGCGACAGCCTGGACTTCGGAATTCCGAGCGCCCGGCTGGCCGCGGCAAAGCCGCCGCGTTCTGCCACTTCGGCGAAAAAAACCATGTCGTTGAGGTCTTGCATGCCGTCATTGTCCTGTTTTCGGGACGATGTGGCTCGAACTTGCCGACTTATCAAGCAATCGACTCAAAAATAGAATTCAACTCATGCCGACCGAATCCCGTGCCGGCACTGTCAACAAAAGAAAGCATTGATCATGAAACTGCTGCACATCGACTCCAGCGTCCTGGGCACCCAGTCCGTTTCCCGCCAGCTCACCACCGACATCGTGGCCGCGTGGCGCAAGACCCATGCGAACACGAGCGTCGACTATCTGGACCTGGCCATCGACGCGCCCAATCATTTCAGCGCCGATGCGCTGGGCATCAAGGTCGGCGTCCAGGCCGAGCCGACCGACGCGCAGCGCCGCGAGAACGCCGTGTCCGAGCGGCTGGTGACACAGTTCCTTGCGGCCGACGTGATCGTCATCGGCGCGCCGCTCTACAACTTCACGATTCCGACCCAGCTCAAGGCCTGGATCGACCGGCTCGCCCAGGTCGGCCGCACCTTCACCTACACGGACAAAGGCCCGGTCGGCCTGGCCGGCGGCAAGACGGTGATCGTGGCTTCGGCACGCGGCGGCATCTATTCGACCAGCGACGGCGGCCAGGCGATGGAACATCAGGAGAGCTACCTGAAGGTGATCTTCGGATTCTTCGGCATCACCGACGTGCGCTTCGTGCGCGCCGAAGGCGTGGCAATGGGCGATGCGCCCAAAGCCGCAGCGCTGGGCGCCGCGCGTGCCGAGATCGCCATCGCGACCGGCCAGGCAGCGAACCAGGAAGTCGCTGCACTGGCCGCCTGACGCTACTTCGCGAAGCGCTTCACCCAGGCCACGTAGGCAGCGACCCAGCTCTGCAGGAACTGCTTGCTGCCTTCGGCCACGTGGCCCTTGTCGTCGAACATGCCCTCCTTGTTCTGGATGAAGGCCTCGGGCTGGCCCAGCGTCGGCACGTCGAGGTAGGCGAGGATGTTGCGCAGGTGCTGCTGCGCGAGCGCAGTGCCCGTGGCGCCGACAGAAACACCGAGCACTCCCGCCGGTTTGCCCGCCCAGGCACTTTGACCGTAGGGGCGCGATGCATGGTCGATCGCGTTCTTGAGCACGCCCGGGATCGAGCGGTTGTACTCCGGCGTCAGGAAAAGCAAGCCCTGCGCCGATGCGATCTCGGTCTTCAGCCGCTTGACCGACGCGGCCTGGTTGCCGTCATCGTCCTGGTTGTAAAGCGGCAGGTCGTCGATGCGCAGATGTTCGAACGTGAAGTCCGCCGGTGCGAGATGCGCGATGGCCAGCGCGAGTTTGCGGTTGAACGAATCCTTGCGCAGGCTGCCGATGACGACGGCGATCTTGGTCTGGCTCATGAAAGCTCCTTGCGGAAAAAAGAGTTGGGCGAAA
>JANOCL010000044.1:0-10148 GCA_031412135.1 Variovorax sp.
GACCACGTCGGCGTTGATGTTGTAGCTCTCGTTCTCCTCGCCGAAGCCGATCGGGCTCACGACCGGGATGAATGCATCGTCCTGCAGCGCCTTCACCACGCTCGGGTCGATCGAGACGATCTCGCCGACCTGGCCCACGTCATGGTGCACGTTCGGATCGTTGCGGTCGGCCAGCTTGAGCTTCTGCGCGCGGATCAGGCCGCCGTCGCGCCCGGTGAGACCTACCGCCTTGCCGCCGGCCTGGTTGATCAGGCCGACGATGTCCTGCTGCACCTCGCCGGCCAGCACCCACTCGACCACCTCCATGGTCTCGGAGTCGGTCACCCGCATGCCCTGGATGAACTGGCCCTTCTTGCCGAGCTTGTTGAGCGCTGCCTCGATCTGCGGGCCGCCGCCGTGCACCACCACCGGGTTCATGCCGACCAGCTTGAGCAGCACCACGTCTTCGGCAAAGTCGGCCTGCAGGGCGGGGTCGGTCATGGCATTGCCGCCGTACTTGATGACGATGGTCTTGCCGTGGAACTTGCGGATGTACGGCAGTGCCTGGGCCAGGATCTCGGCCTTGTCGCGCGGTGGGATGTTGAGGACGGGATCGGTCATTGCTGGGCACCAGGTGGCAGGGGCTGCGAATTGTGCCGCATGCGGCGGCCCGAATTCAGCGATATCCGGCGGCGAAGGCGCGGCGATGCGCCAGCAGCAGCAGCAGCACCAGGTCGATGCCGACGCGCGCCGTCCATGCCATCGCCGCACCGGCCAGCCCGAAACGCTCCAGCGCCAGAAGCAGCAGCGGCACATAGATCACCAGTTCGGCCAGATGGAGGTGCGCCGTGAGCCGTGCATGGCCAGCCGCCTGCACCGCCGCGAACGGCACGAAGGCCACACCATTGAGCAGCAGACCGACCGCCAGAACCGCCAGAACCGGCGCCGATTTTTCGGCGAACTCGTCGCCGAGCCAGAGCGCAAGGCCGGCGTGGGCGCCGAAGACCAGCGCCAGGCATACCGGCAGCATTGCGACGGCCACCAGCGCAACACATCGCAGGTAGAGCCTGCGAGCCGCCGGCGCGTCGTGCGCCATCAGCGACGCGAGCCTCGGAAACAAGGCATTGGTGAGCGCCCCAGGAAGGATGAGCAGGCGCGCCATCACCTCTGCCGGCACGGTGTAGAACGCGACGACCGCGGCGCCCAGCGTGGCCGAGATGACGAAGCGGTCGGCGGTGACCATCAGCGGGCTGACGATGTTCGACACCGTCATCCACAGGCCGAAGGACACCAGGCCGTTCAGCCGCTCGGCGGCGAGCGACGCCCGCAGGAGCCCGGGCCCGAGGCGCCGCCGCACCAGCGCTGCATGGGCCAGGCAGATCAGCACGCGCGCCGCCATCAGGCTCGCCACCATGTACAGCAGCGACGGACCGAACCACAGCACGCTGAGCGCCGGCAGGCCGAAGTTCGCCAGCCCGAGCACCATGCGAAGCAGGTTCACGTCCCTGAAATCCTCATAGGCCTCGAGCACGCCCCGCATGCCGATAGTGGCGGTGGTGACAGGCACGCAGGCCGCCGCGATCAGCAAGGCATGAAAGGCATCCTGCTGCAGCGGTGCAGACACCTTGAGCCAGTCGCTGGCAAACGGTGCGGCCAGCGCGGCGAGCAACAGCCCGCCCGCGACGCCGGTTGCCGTGGCCAGCAGCACGCCGCTCTTGGCGATGCAATGCACATCGCCCGGCGACGGCCCGGCCAGGCGCTGCGCCATCTTCTGCGTGAGCGCCCGGCCCAGCCCCAGATCGAAAAGGCTGAAGTAACCGATCAACGCCCAAACCAGCGTGAGGATGCCGAAAGCCTCGACACCCGCCTCCCTGATGAGATACGGGACGACCGCGGCGCCGACGGCGAGCGGCAGGCCGGCACCTGCAAGATTCCAGAGTGTATTGCGCCGCAGCGACATGGCCCTGCTTCAGCGCCGGGCCAGCGCCCTGCCCCCACGGTGAATCACGGACGCAGCCAGCGCGGCACCTTGAAGCGCACGATCATGAGATAGGACGCCACGTAGGTAGCGATGAAGAGCGCGCAGAACGCGACCAGAACCGGCGTGTTGTTCCAGAACAGCACCGCCGGCACCACCGTCATTGCCGCGAAGATCCACAGGTAGGGCGAGGTTCGGTTGTTGCGCGCGAGCAGCTGGCGCGCCTCGTCGTCCGCGAACGCCACCCGCACGATGCGCCGGAAGATCAACTGGTGAAAGTGCAGCGCGTCGGCCGTGCCCGGCGACTGGCCGCGCGCCAGCTTGCGGTAGATGGAGAACATCGTCTCCCACACCGGATAGATCAGGAGCAGCATCGGGAACCACGGCGAAACCACCCGGTGCCGCTGCACCAGCGTGACGCAAGCCACCGCGATCACCATGCCCCACATGTAGGCCCCGCCGTCACCAGCGAAGATCTTGCCGCGCGGGTAGTTCCAGATCAGGAAGCCGAGCGTGGCGCCCACCAGGCAGATCACCATCGCAGCCAATTGCCGGTCGCCGACCTGCAGCGCAACGTGCGAGATGGCCAGGCACACCAGCACCGCCACCGTACCCGCCAGCCCGTTGTAGCCATCGATGATGTTGAAGGCATGCGGCAAGCCGCCGATGGCGAAGGCCGCGAACAGGACCGCGGCGTAGGGCCAGGCCTGCAGCCCACTGTCGATGACGCCGACACCGGTGCGTGATACGCCCAGCCCGAGCAGCCAGCACAGCAGCAGCGCGGAGCCGACGGTGAGGCCGAGCCGGTAGCGCACCGACACCCGCTGCGTCACGTCTTCGATGATGCCGCCGAGCACCGCCGGCGCGATACACAACAGCGTGAATGCCGAAGCCCTCAGTGGCCACGACACGTTGAACGGATCGGACGGCATGCCAGCCACCAGCCATGCGGCGCCGGTGCCGAACAGGATGCCCGCACCGCCCAGACGCGGCACATGGCCCTTGTGAAAGCGCTGCGGCATGTCCGCGGCGTAGGCCTGGGCATGGCGGCGCGCCCGGCGCATGAACACCTGAACGGCAATCGCGGCGACAAGAAAACTGATGACGATCAGGGCAATCATGGAGTGGTAGCGGGAACCCTAGAATTCCCGAGCGAAATTAGACCATGCCGATCCCCCCGCCTCCGCCCTCTTCCGCCGCATCGGCCGCCGCCGCGATCACCGTTTCGATCGTGAGCCACGGCCAGCTCGAACTGGCGCGCCCGTTGCTCGACCAGCTCGATCGCTTCAGCCGCGCGCTGATCGCCAAGGTGGTGCTGACGATCAACATTCCCGAACCCGACCTGTTGGCCGGCGCGCAATGGGGCTTCGAGGTCGAGCGAATCGACAACGCGCATCCCATGGGCTTTGGCGCCAATCACAACCAGGCCTTCGCACGCTGCGACACACCGTGGTTTCTGGTGCTGAACCCTGACATCCGGTTCGCGGGCGATGTGCTGGCGCCGCTGATCGCGCAGGCCGCGCCTTCGAGCGGGCTGCTCACGCCGCGCATCCGGGAGCCGGGCAAGGCCGAGCCGGAGCAGCATCGGGCGATCATCACGCCGAGGGAGATCGTGACGCGCAGGCGGGCCGGCTATGTGCGCCCGACGGTGCCGGCATGGATTCCCGGGCTGTTCATGCTCTTTCGCAGCGAGGCCTATCGCGAGGTGCGCGGCTTCGATGAACGGTACTTCATGTACGGAGAAGATTTCGACATCTGTGCCCGCACGCGGCTCGCCGGCTGGGAGCTGCAGGTGGGGGAGGACCTGGTTGCGCTGCACGACGCCCGGCGCGCGAGCCACGGGCGGCCTAAGCACCTGTACTGGCACGTTGGCAGTTTGATGAAGCTGTGGAGTTCGATGGCGTTCTGGCGCTACCGTCGGCTACTGCGCGAGTAGCCTTCGCAGCGATCGCAGGAACGGCACCTTGGTGAAAGCGCCGATCGCACCCACCATCCTCGGCGACGCATTCCGGAGCAGGAACAGGGTGACGCGCAGCTTCAGCTTGGTTCGACGGGCGACATGGGGGTTCGACAGCACCATCTGCGCGTACTCGGCAAGGATCTCGCCCATTTCCGCGCGATGCTCGTCGTTGTTCTTGGTCGACTCGATCGCATAGTTCACGAAGTACGGATGAAACCTGGGAACGAGGTAGTCGCGCAGGTAGTAGCGCGCGCGCTGGGGCTCGTCGGGGAACATGCGCGCCAGTTTCTTGAAGTACTTGAAGCGGCTGCGAACCATCCGGATGCCGAAGGAGGTGCTGGCCGTGTGAATGCACCATACCGTGACCGCCTTGTCGACGAAGTGGTTGGTGTAGCCCTTGCGGAAGATTCGCAAGAACAAGTCGTCGTCCTCGAAGCCCATGAACTGCGGATCGAACCCCTCGACGGCCTCGAAGGCTTTTCGACTCACGAGCGCAGCGGACGGGAGCACGAACATGTCGTTGCGCAGCAGGTCGAAGATGGAGCGCTTGGGATGCGTCGAATGTTCCTTGACGACCCCCGTGCGAACGATGTTGCCCTTGCCGTCCGCCTCGTAGAGATCGGCATAGACGAAGCCGAACAGCGCCTCGTCCGGCGGGATGGCTCCGGCAAGCGTCTCGATGTGATCGGGAAGATAGAAGTCGTCCTGGTCCAGGAAGCAGATGTACTCTGAAGTGGAGGCGGCGACGCCCGCGTTGCGCGCCGAGCCTTGCCCGCCGTTTTCCTTGTCGATCACCTTGAACGGATAGCGCCCTGCGAGGGCATGCACGAATTCGCGCTCCGGCGTGAGCGAACCGTCGTTGACGACCACGACTTCGTTCGCCGGGACCGACTGCTCGAAGACGCTGCGTACGGCTCGCTCGATGAACTCCGAACCGTTGTAGAACGGAATCACCACCACGACCGTGGGCGGCCTTTGCAACGGGTCGGTTTGCGGACTTGGCGAGGCGTTCATGGAGACGAGGTCGTGAAGGGAAGAGAGTGGCAGTGGCGCGGCTACACGGATTCGAACAGATCGCGCACCACGCCACGCACCCCGCGGCCGAATTTGTCGTAGCGGCCGGTCATGGCCTCGCGAAGCACGGGGACGCAGCGCGCGAGCCGACTCGCGGGCAACGCCGCGCGAAAGCGCTGGTGCTCGAGCTTGATGCGAACCTTGTCGATCACCACTGCCGGCACCCGGTCGCCCAGTTCCAGCAGGCGCGCCAGAAGAATCTCGGCCTTGATGGCGCGCCTGGCATGCGTGTCGCCGCGCGAGGCCAGTGCCTTGCGCACCTTGCCCACGAACGAGTCGCGCCGCGCCCCGATCTGGTTGGCTTCATGCTGGCGGTATTCGATCAACTCGTCCTCGTGCCTGTCGACGGTGCCAACTGCGGCGGCGACGATCCCGAGCCATTCGTCATGCAGCCATTCCACGGGGAAAGGCAGGGCGCAGTCGAGCAGCGACCGGCGAAAGATCGCCGTGGCGCCTGTGACGAGGTTGCGCCGCAGAAAGACCTCGAAGGCACGGCCTGCGTGAATCCATTCGCGTTCGAAGGGTTGCACTTCGAGCGCATGAAAAAGCGAAAGGCCCAGGTCTTTGCGCGCGCCATCGACCAGACGCGCATCCGTGTGCAGCAGCAGCAGATCGGGACGCCGCTCGAAGTCGGCCACCATGCGGGCGAGTCGCTCGGGATGCCAGACGTCGTCCTGATCGCTGAGCGCAATCAGCTCGCCCGTGCAAGCGCGCACCGCCTGCTCGAAGTTCTTGGTGACGCGAAGCGCGGCGCCGTTTTGCAGCACATGCAAGGCGACAGGATGCGAGGGCCGTTCGATGGCGCATTCGTCGACCGCGGCACGCGCGAGCGCGACGCAGTCGTCGGTGGATGCATCGTCGGACAGCACGATCTCCCCGGGCGGCAGCGTCTGCATGCAGATGCTGCGGACCTGCTCGCGGATGAAGCGTGCGCCATTGTGCGAGCAGAGCGCGACGGAAATGGGGATGGTGTTGGTCGTCATGGTTCTCAGCACTTGCAGGCTTCGACGAACGAGGCCGCGCTGAATCGAAGGTGTCAAGACGCCCCGAGCGGTGAGGATTATCCACGCTGCGCTGGCGCCGGCCGATCTGCCCTGGCGGCGGGGCGCCGGTAAAATTCGCCGCGACACGAACCGAAGGACCAACAAATGAGAATGCTTCCCCCCCGATGAGTACGGCGCACTCGAACCTGCATCGCAGCGCGTGGGCAGATTGGTGGGAAGGCACGCGCCGCACCGACATCTGGTGGACATTGGCCTGGTTCGACATCGTGCTGCGCTATCGTCGCTCGATGCTCGGCCCGCTCTGGCTCACCTTGAGCATGGGCGCCATGATCGGCGGCATGGGGCCGCTTTACAGCTCGCTGTTCGGCACGGAGCTTTCGAAGTTCTTTCCGCACCTGGCGCTCGGCATCATTTTCTGGGGGCTCTTCTCCAACATGGTGACGGAGGCATGCAACGCCTTCATCGGCTCCGCCAACTACCTCAAACAGGGTTACTTTCCAATCAGCCTGTTCGTATGGCGAAGCATGGCTCGCAACCTGATCCAGTTCGCCCATCACATCGTTCTGTACGTTCCCGTCGCGTTCTTTGCCGGCATCTCGCTGTCGTGGTCTGCACTGCTGTTCGTGCCGGCCTTCCTGCTGGTGCTGGTGAATGCGCAGGCCCTCGGCCTCGCCCTCGGGCTGATCTGCACGCGGTTTCGCGACGTGACGCAGATCGTGACCAGCGTGATGCAGATGCTGATGTTCCTGACCCCTGTCTTCTGGCTGCCGGAAAGCCTGCCCGACCGGGCCGGCTACATCCTCTACAACCCTTTCGCCCAGATGCTCGACCTGCTGCGCAGGCCGCTGATGGGCGGCGTTTCGGATGCGAACAACTGGTGGGGCGTCATCGGCTGGACAGCGGTATCGCTCGTCGTCTCGAGCGTGCTTTTCGCAAAATACCGTCGACGCGTCGTCTACTGGCTCTAGAAATACATGGCTTTCATCTCGCTCAAGAACGTATCGGTCAATTTCCCCATCTATGGCGCCGGCGCGGCTTCATTGAAGAAAACGCTTGCCGCGTCGGTCACGGGCGGACGCTTCGGCAAGGAAACCGGGGTCAACGTGGTGCAGGCGCTGAGCGACATCGACCTGGAGCTGAAAAGCGGCGATCGCCTCGGGCTCGTCGGCCACAACGGCGCCGGCAAGTCGACGCTGTTGCGGGCGCTTGCAGGCGTCTACGAACCGTCGTCCGGTGAGTTTGTGCGCCAGGGCACGGTGGCGAGCCTGATCGATCCCTCGCTCGGCATCGAGGTCGATGCGAGCGGCATCGAAAACATCATGCTGCGAGGCCTCGTCATGGGCATGAGCAAGAAGCAGATCGACGCGCTCACGCCCGACATCTGCGAGTTCAGCGGGCTGGGCGAGTACGTGAACATGCCGGTGCGCACCTACTCGACCGGCATGCTGATGCGGCTCGCATTCTCGATCTCCACCAGCGTGCAGGCGGACATTCTGCTGATGGACGAGTGGCTGTCGGTGGGCGACGCGGAGTTCACCGAAAAAGCCGAAAAGCGGATGCGAGACGTGGTGTCCAAGTCCGGCATCCTGGTGCTGGCATCGCACTCACCCGATTTGATCGCCAAGGAATGCAATCGGGTCATCCATCTGGAGCACGGCCGCATCGTGTCCCAGGAGACGACCGGCTGAGGCCGCGGCGGTTCACCGGGGCTGGTGAATCGCCGCCTGGAGCACGTCGACCACACGCTGCTGGTCAGTTTCGGCCAGCCCCATCCACAGCGGCAGGCGGATCAGCCGCTCGGACTGGCTGTCGGTCACATCCAGCCGACCGTGCGCCCTTCCATACCGCAGGCCCGCCGGCGATGAATGCAGCGGCACGTAGTGAAAGACGGCGCCAATGTCATTGCGTTTGAACTCGTCCAGGATTGCGTTCCGATCCAGCTCGGGCGCGAGGATCGCGTAGTACATGTGGGCGTTGTGCCGAAAGCCGTCGGGCACGACGGGGCGGCGCAGGAACCCGGCGGCTTCGAGTGGTGCCAGCAGCGCGTGGTAGCGGTCCCATCTTGCAAGGCGCTCGGCGGTGATCCGGTCCGCCTCCTCGAGCTGGGCCCAGAGGAACGCGGCGACCAATTCGCCCGGTAGAAACGAGGAGCCGACTTCCTGCCAGGTGTACTTGTCGACCTGGCCGCGAAAGAAGCGGCTGCGGTCGGTGCCCTTCTCGCGGATGATCTCGGCGCGCTGGGCGAACTGCGGATCGTTGACGAGCAGCGCGCCCCCTTCGCCCGAGATGACGTTCTTCGTTTCATGGAAGCTGTAGGCGCCGAGGTGGCCGATGCTGCCCAGGGCACGTCCCTTGTAGGTTGCCATCACGCCCTGCGCGGCGTCTTCGACGACCGTCAACCCATGCGTCTCGGCGATGGACATGATCGCGTCCATCTCGCAAGCCACGCCGGCGTAATGAACCGGCGCGATGCCACGCGTGCGCGGCGTGATGGCCGCTTCGATGAGCCGCTCATTCAGATTGAGGGTGTCTTCGCGAATGTCGACGAACACCGGCACACCGCCGCGCAGGACGAAGGCGTTCGCAGTCGACACGAAGGTGTAGGACGGCATGATGATCTCGTCGCCCGGCTGCACGTTCATCAGCAGCGCAGCCATCTCCAAGGCCGCGGTGCACGAATGCGTGAGCAGCGCCTTGTTGCAGCCCGTGCGTTCTTCGAGCCATTGGTGGCAACGCCTGGTGAAAGGGCCGTCGCCGGCCAGGCGGCCGTTGAAATGCGACTCGGCAATGTAGTACAGCTCTTTGCCCGTCATGTGGGGCCAGTTGAATGGAATTTTTGCGGCGACCATATCGCTCCTTTATGGTTGTGCTGTGTGGCTTTCCGGCGGGTTCAACTTCGGCAGCGCCGCCAGCTCAGGGTATAGGGGCCGCTCGACGCTGATCGCAGTTCTTCGAGCGTCGACCGGTGACGCTCTTCGCAATACGCCTTCAAGTATCCGAACAGCAGCTCGTTGGCCATCATGGGGACGCCTTCCGGGCTCGCCAGCCTTTGCACGAGTCCTCGCCCGCCACGGGTTTCATCCCAGGCGACGGAAAACGGCGCCAGCGTCGAGACACCGAGACCGTAGATCTTGCGGTCGATGACGGCATCATCATCGGCGGCAAGGACCTGGTAGACCGCCTGAAAGGGGAAACTGCCACCCCAGACCACCAGCGCGACTGGCGGAAGTGCCTCGATCGCGTTGCGGGCGGCGTCATCCACGCGCTGCACTGTGCGCGATTCGGAAAAGACGATCCCGGCGTTGACCACCGCCGCCAGAACCAGAGCGGCTGTGCCGAGCGTGCCGAGCGTGCGAGAGCCGTTCGCGATGAGATACGGCGCGAACAAGAGCAGCGTCAAGACAGGGATATAGACGCGGTAAACGGCCGGTCGACCGAGTAGCCCCAACGCAAGAATGCCGGCCAGAAAAAGAAGCCAAGCCATGGCAATCCTGCGACTCCGTCGCAGCAGCCCGAGCCAGATCGCAGCCAACGCCAGGCAGACAAGGACGGGGTTGAACAGTGCACCGAGTGCAGCAACCGCGCCTCCGCCCGCGTTGCTGCGCTTGGTGAACCCGATCTCTGAAAGCATCGAATACAAGGCGCTTGGATCTGCCACCCGCGGGTCGACGAAAAACCAGTTTTCGACCAGGCGAATGTCGTTGACCGTGAAGCCGAAGCGCTGCAACAGATCGGGACGAGCCCTCAGGTCGTCACCGGCGCGAAAGTCGGTGAGCACCGCACGAACCGGGTTCAAGGCGTTGAATTCATCCCATGCCGGCGCGCGATACGCCTGCCTGTCGAACAACGCTGCACCGGCGATCGCGGCCAGCAAGATCGCGCCGCAAACCCAGGCGCTTCGGCGGCGCCCGATCTCGGTCCACGGAATCAGCGGCAAGGCGACAACCAGAACGAATAGAAACTCCTCGCTGCGGATCAGGAAGCTGAAGAAAGCCAGCACGCAGGCAGAGGCCAGCGTGATGTTGCGGTTGTCCAGCGTGTAGAGCCTCAGGATGAGGACTGCAGCCACCATCAACAAGCCGGAATTGATGGTGAACTGCGGGAACAAAACCGGCCGCGCGAGCGCCAGCAGCACCAGGGCGGCAACCGCGAC
>JANOCL010000045.1:0-22419 GCA_031412135.1 Variovorax sp.
CCGAACGGGCAGCCACGCTGCGCGCGCAGCCGGAGGTGCTGGAGCGGCTGCTGGGCGTCGCGCGCTGAAAGCCGCAGCCGCTCAGGCGGCGCTCGTCAGCTTGAGCCCGAGGATGCCGGCGACGATCAGCCCGACGCAGCCCAGCCGGGCGAGCGTCGCGGGTTCGTTGAAGAGCACGATGCCCAGCGCCACGGTGCCGACCGCGCCGATGCCGGTCCACACCGCATAGGCCGTGCCGACGGGCAGCGTGCGCATCGCCCAGCCCAGCAGCACCACGCTGAGCACCATCGAAAGGGCGGTGCCGATCGACGGCCACAGCCGGGTGAAGCCTTCGGTATATTTGAGGCCGATGGCCCAGCCGATCTCGAGCAGGCCTGCGAAGAACAAGACGATCCAAGCCATTCGGCGTCTCCTTCAAGAGTTTTCAGCTTTCGGGCTGCACGGCGCGGTACAAGGTGCGCACGAAGTCGGACTGCGTGATCATGCCCGTGAGCCGCTTCTCGCCATCGATGATGGGAATGTGGTGATGGCCGCCTTCGGAGAACAGCGGCACCAGGTCGACGATCGGCCGGTCTTCGCTGGCCACGCGCACCTGGCGCGTCATGATCTGGCCCACCACCTCGGGTTTGCTCGACGTCACCGTGGGCGTTGCACGGATGAAGTCGCGCAGCCGCCCGCCGATCCCTTCGTGTTGCTGCAGGTCGATACGGCGAAAGAAGTCGGCCTGCGTCACGATGCCCACCACTCTGCGCGTGCGGTCGATCACCGGCAGCGCCTTGATCTGACGCTGCTGCATCAGCGACCAGGCTTCCTGCAAGGACGTGCCGAACTCCGCGACAACCGGTTCGCGCGTCATGACCTCGGCGCAGGTCACGGTGCCAAGCTTTCGGCGGTACGACTCCAGCTCGGTCTGCTGGATCAGCGACTCCAGGTCGTCTCGGCTGATGTCGAGCACCTGGTTGTAGCGCGAGAGCACGGCGTCGATGTCGGCCGAACTGAAGCGCGAGTCGGTGGACGGCCCGCGCGGCGCGAGCTGCACATGCGGATAGCGCCGGCCGGTGAGACTGTTGTAGGCCACGCCGGCCAGCACCAGCAGCAGCGAATTGGCGAACACCGGGTACAGGGCGAACGGAAACTCGGTCGTGTGGCCGAGCACCACCAGCAGCGCGACGGCGCCGCCCGGCGGATGCAGGCAGCGCAGCGCAAACATGGCCGTGATGGCCAAGGCGGTTGCCAGGGCACCGGTCCAGACCGCATCGGGCAACCAGCGTACGCAGGCGATGCCCACCAGCGCGGCGACGGTGTTGCCGCCAATCACCGGCCAGGGCTGCGCCAGCGGGCTGGCCGGCAGCGCGAACACCAGCACGGCGCTCGCGCCCAGAGGCGCCACCAGCCATGCGCTGCCGAGACCTGCACCTGCAAAGGTCTGGCAGATGACGGCGGTGAAAAACAAGCCCAGCAACGCGCCCATGGCGGAGCGCAGCCGCTCCCGCGCGTTGACCGGCGTCGGGCCGGGCACCCAGGCACGTAAAAACGTGGAGAGATCGCTCAGCCGCAAGCTGTGGTGCTCGTCAGATGGGCTCGTCGGCAACCATGCGGCCGATCTCCGGCCACTGCCGGTGCAGCCAGACCCAGGCCACCAGGCCGATGCTCATCATGAAGATGGATGTCAGGGCCAGCGCGAGCGTCGAATGCATCACCAGCGGCGCAACCACGCCGGCCACGATGCCGTTGGCAGTGGAGCCGATCACCGCCTGCAGCGACGACGCCATGCCGCGGCGCTCGGGATGCAGGTCGAGCACCAGCAGCGTGATCACGGGCACCATCAACGCCCAGCCGAACCCGAAGAAAGCGAGCGGCCACAGCGCCCAGGCGACATGCGGCGGAAACAGGGCGTTGGCGACCACGTTGACGAGCGATGTCGCCAGCATGATGAGAAAGCCATGCCGGATCTGCCGCTTGGGCGCCACCTTGCCGGCCATGCGGCCGCTGGCCCAGGCCCCGGCCATGATGCCGCCGATGGTCAGCAGGAAGAACCAGAAGAACTGCGTGGGTGCCAGCGCCAGGTGGTCGCCCAGGAACGCGGGCGCCGCCAACACGTAGAGGAACATGCCGTTGAAGGGCACGCCGCTTGCGAGCGCCAGCAGCAGGAAGCGCGGGTCGGAGCAGAGGTCGCGGTAGCCGCGCATCAGGTGGCGCACATGGAACGACTGCCGCTGGTCGACGTGCAGCGTCTCGGGCAGCAGCTTGTAGTTGGCCACGAACAGCACCACCCCCACCGCCACCAGGAACCAGAACACGCTGTGCCAGCCTGCATGGACGAACAGGAAACCGCCGACGATCGGCGCGATGGCGGGCGCGACACCGAAATAGATGGTGACCTGGCTCATGACCCGCTGCGCTTCGGCGGGCGGGAACATGTCGCGGATCACCGCACGCGAAACCACGATGCCGGCGCCGGTCGACAAACCCTGCAGCGCGCGAAAGAACACCAGCTGGCCGATGCTCTGCGACAGCGCACAGCCCAGCGACGCGATGGTGAAGACCGCCAGACCCCACAGCACCACGGGACGGCGGCCGAAGCTGTCCGACAGCGCGCCGTGGAACAGGTTCATGAACGCGAAGCCGAACAGGTAGGCCGACAGCGTCTGCTGCATCTGCGCCGGCGTCGCGCCGATGGACGTGGCAATACCGGCGAAGGCCGGTATGTAGGTGTCGATCGAGAACGGCCCGAGCATGCCGAGCACCGCCAGCAGCACCGCCAGCGCCCAGCGTGGCCCGCGCCAGAGTTTGTCCGCGTCGGGGTTCATGTTGCTCGCCCCCAGGCTGCGCGCACTTCGTGTCGCTTCGCCAACCCCCTACCGGGGGCGCCGCCTGCGGCCCGGCAAAGCCGGTTCCGCGGCGGCCCAGGGGGAATGCTCAAAGCGTGTCGATGAAACTGCGAAGCTTGTCGGAGCGAGAAGGGTGCTTCAGCTTGCGCAGCGCCTTGGCTTCGATCTGGCGGATGCGCTCGCGGGTCACGTCGAACTGCTTGCCGACTTCTTCGAGCGTGTGGTCGGTCGACATCTCGATGCCGAAGCGCATGCGCAGCACCTTGGCTTCGCGCGGCGTCAGGCTGTCGAGGATGTCCTTCACCACGTCGCGCAGGCCGGCCTGCATTGCGGCCTCGATGGGGGCCGTGTTGCTGCTGTCCTCGATGAAGTCGCCCAGGTGCGAATCGTCGTCGTCGCCGATGGGGGTTTCCATCGAGATCGGCTCCTTCGCGATCTTCATGATCTTGCGGATCTTGTCTTCCGGGATCTCCATCTTCGCGGCCAGGATGCTGGCGTCGGGCTCGAAGCCGAACTCCTGCAAATGCTGGCGGCTGATGCGATTCATCTTGTTGATGGTCTCGATCATGTGCACCGGGATTCGGATGGTGCGCGCCTGGTCGGCGATCGAGCGGGTGATCGCCTGGCGAATCCACCACGTCGCGTAGGTCGAGAACTTGTAGCCGCGGCGGTATTCGAACTTGTCGACCGCCTTCATCAGGCCGATGTTGCCTTCCTGGATCAGGTCGAGGAACTGCAGGCCGCGGTTGGTGTACTTCTTGGCGATGGAGATCACGAGCCGCAGGTTGGCCTCGATCATTTCCTTCTTGGCATCGCGAGAAGACGATTCGCCTTCGTTCATGCGCTTGTTGATGTCCTTCAGCTCGGCGAGCGGCACCACCACGCGCGACTGGATGTCGGTGAGCTTCTGCTGCAGCTCCTGCACGGGCGGGATGTTGCGCGTCAGCACCGTTGCCCAGGGCTTGCCCGAAGCCGCCTGCTTCTCGACCCATTTGAGATTGAGCAGGTTGGAGGCGACGCGGTTGCCGTTCTTGTCGTAGCCGCTGAAGTCGCGAATGAAGTCTTCCTGCGGAAAGCCGCACTTGTCCACGATGATGCGGCGCAGTTCGCGCTCCTTCTTGCGGACATCGTCGACCTGCGTGCGCACCAGGTCGCACAGCTTTTCGATCGTGCGCGCGGTGAAGCGGATGGTCATCAGTTCTTCGGACAACGCGTGCTGCGCCTTCTGGTAGGCCGGCGTGCCGTAGCCTTCCTTGTCGTAGATCTTGTGGACCTTCTCGAACAGCGTGGCAATGCGGTCGAAGCGTTCGAGCGCGTCGCGCTTGAGTTCTTCCAGCTTCTTGGTCAGCGCCTTGGAACCGCCCTTGCCGTCGTCGTCGTCTTCCTCGTCGAACTCGTCGAAGTCTTCTTC
Organism: Variovorax sp.; assembly: GCA_031412135.1. GTDB lineage: Bacteria > Pseudomonadota > Gammaproteobacteria > Burkholderiales > Burkholderiaceae_C > Variovorax. The sequence continues at coordinate 4,243 of JANOCL010000045.1, forward strand.
GGCCACATAGTCGTCGGCCTCGTTGGGGTTGGAAAAGCCGTCGACGATGGTCGAGATGACGACCTTGCCGTCGCGGATGTCCTGGCCCAGGCGCAGGATTTCCGCGATGGTCGCCGGCGAAGCCGAGATGGCTTCCATCATGCCATCAGGCCGCCTTCGATGCGCTTGGCGATTTCGATCTCGCCTTCGCGGGTCAGCAACTCGACCGTGCCCATCTCGCGCATGTACATGCGGACCGGGTCGGTGGTGCGGCCGAACTCGCTGTCGACGGTCGACAGGGCCGCTTCGGCTTCTTCTTCGGCCTCTTCGACGGTGGTGGCCGTGGGGGCGGTGTTGTTCAGCAGCAGCGTTTCGGCATCGGGCGTCTGCTCGTAGACGGCCACACCCATGTCGTTGAGCATGGTGACCACGACTTCCATGGTCTCGGCGTCGACCAGCTTGTCGGGCAGGTGGTCGGAGATCTCGCCGTGCGTCAGGTAGCCGCGCGTCTTGCCAAGCGTGATCAGCGTCTTCAGGCGCGAGCGGCGCTTGGCCAGGTCTTCCTCGGACAGCACGGTCTCGTCGAGGCCGAACTCTTTCATCAAGGCGCGTTCTTTCGCCTTGCTGATCTTCATGCGCAGCGGCTTGACCTTTTCTTCGGTCGTGGTCGCAACCGCCGGCTCGTCGCCAACCAGCTCGTCCTCGATGTCGGACAGGTCGACGTCGCTGACGGGTGCTTCGTTGCCGGCCTTGGGCTTGCGGCCGCGCTTGGCACCGCCGACGGCCGCCGGTGCGTCGGCCGCCTTGGGCGGACGGCCTGCTTTCTTGGCTGCGGCCGGCGCTGCGGCGGTTTTCTTGAGTTCGGCGACAGGAATGGTTTTGGTGGGCAAGGTTTTCACTTTCGTTGCGGCAGCCGCTTTGGGCGCGGCGGCACCCGTCTTGGTTGCCGGCAGGGCGGCAGCTTTCAACGGCTTGTTTGAAGACGGCTTTTTGGCAGCGGAAACGGCAGGCTTCTTTGAACTGGGCATACGACCTCGAACAACAAGATGGACCAAGCGGAATCTGGCGCCAACAACCCGGCGCGGGCGGGAACACAAAACATGGGGGGCCAAGAGGAAGCAGCAATAGCAGCTCCTCGTGCACTCTTCAAAAAGGCAAGATGTCGGGCGAACATTTGGTGTGCGGTCCTTGCGGTGTATTGACCCGTTTCCCTTGGGGAAGTGCATTGCGCATGGGGTCGGCCCGGAGGTGCTGCTGTCGCTCTTGCCTGTTCGTCACTCTCTTTCGTGAGTAGCGAAGCCTTGGATTATAGCGCCTTGCGCATTTTTCAAGCAGCGTCCGGGTCCGGTTTGAGGCGGGCGCGCAACTCCAGCCGGCGCAGTTCGAGCGCCTTGTACCGTTCCAGCGCACTCGGATCGGTACCCACGGCGGCGATCGCCTCGCTTTGCTGGGCCTTCAGGCGGTCGTCCAGCATGTAGTCCAGCACATTGCGCATTTCGCGTGCGGCGTCGGCCGCCTGTTCGCCCTCCGCATGGCCCACGGGCCCGCCGTCGGGCCCGGTCATGACGCGCTCCGCAAGGGCTTCGAACGCCATCTCTCGCAGGCCTTCCCGCAGCGCCGCCCAGGGTTGAACCCCGTGCTCGTGCGACTGGCGTTCGAGCCAGGCGAAGAGTTGCCCGTGCATGCCAGGCAGATCGCACAGCATGGCGTGCAGCTCGTGTGAAAGGCCCTCCCACTGCGACGGGTTGGACAGCAGCAGCCGCGCGGCAACGTCGGGCCGGCTGGTCGGAAGCGTGCGGCCCCGCGGCGGCGGCCGGGGAGACGCTGCGCGGGCCGGGTAGCGTCCGGCCGGCGCGCGCCCCGGGCTTTCGCCCCGGTCACGGTCCGCCGAGGCCGGAGCGCGGGAGCCGGGAGCCGCTGCCGGGGCCCACAGCTCGCCCAGTTCGGCGGTGCCGAGCTGGACCGAAGCGGCGATCTCGCCCAGCAGCTGCCGCTTGAGCGCGCCGTCGGGCAGTGCGCTCCAGAGCGGCCGCGCGTTGCTCGCCATGTGAGCGCGGCCCTCGGCGGTGGCCAGGTCGCAGCCTTCGCGTGCGGCTTCGAGCATGAAGCGGCTGAGCGGCGTGGCTTCGTTGACGAAGCGCGCGAAGGCGTCGCCGCCGAACTCCCGTATGTAGCTGTCCGGGTCGTGCTCGGCCGGCAGGAACAGGAACTTGATGCTGCGAACGTCGCTGGCATAGGGCAGGGCGCCATCGAGCGCCTTGCGCGCCGCGCGCCGGCCGGCTGCGTCACCATCGAAGCTGAACACCACCGATTCGGTAAACCGGAACAGCTTTTGCACATGCTCGGGCGTGCACGCGGTGCCCAGTGTGGCGACTGCATTCGGAAAGCCAAGCTGCGCCAGCGCCACCACATCCATGTAGCCCTCGGTCACCAGTGCGTAGCCGTGCTGCCGGAAGGCGGCGCGCGCTTCGTGCAGGCCGTAGAGCTCGCGGCCCTTGCTAAAGACGGGCGTCTCCGGCGAGTTGAGATACTTTGGCTTTTCGTCGCCCAGCACCCGGCCACCGAAGCCAATGCATTCGCCCTTGACGTTGCGGATCGGGAACATCACCCGGTCGCGAAAGCGGTCGTAGCGTTTGCCGTCGCCGTTGTCGTCGGGTTCCCCGGCGATCACCATTCCGCTTTCGGCCAAAAGCGGATCGTCGTAGTCCGGAAACACGCTCGCCAGCGTGCGCCAGCCGGCGGGGGCATAGCCGATGCCGAAGTGCTTGGCAATTTCGCCGGACACGCCGCGGCCCTTTAGGTAGTCGATCGCGCCGGGTGACTGGCGCAGGTGCTTGCGGTAGGCCTCGCCGGCTTTCTCGAGCACTTCGGAAAGCGTGGCCTGCTTCTGGCGTTGGCCAGCGGCGCGGGCGCGCTCCTCTGGCGAAGCGTCGTCTTCGGGCACCTGCATGCCGTACTCGCCCGCCAGGTCGTGCACCGCCTCGACGAAGCCCATGCCGGCATGCTCCATCAGAAAACCGATCGCGTTGCCGTGCACTCCGCAGCCGAAGCAGTGATAGAACTGCTTGGTGGGGCTGACGGAGAACGAGGGCGACTTTTCTCCATGGAAGGGGCAAAGCCCCATGAAATTGGCGCCCGCCTTCTTGAGCTGCACGTGGCGCCCGACGATTTCCACCACGTCGGCGCGCGCGATGAGTTCCTGGATGAAAGAGGCGGGGATGGTCATGTAGGCGGGGAGCGGCAAATCATACGCAAGCCGTGGTGCGGTCACAGCCCGGCGGCATACTGGCTGCACCTGAGCGCACCGCATGATTCGCCGCCCCGTCACACACACCGCTCCCTTGCTGCGCCACCCATTGAAGTTCGCATGGGAGGCGCTCAAGAGCTTTCGGGCCAACCAGGGATTGCTGCTCGCGGGCGCGGTTGCCTATTACGCGCTGTTGTCGATCGTGCCGTTGCTGATCGTGAGCGTCATCGCGTTGTCGCATGTCATCGACCAGGCCGAATTGCTGGACGCGGTCGGTCGCTATCTGGGGTGGCTGCTGCCAAGCCAATCGGGCGCCGTCGTCGCCGAGCTGTCGAATTTTCTGGCCCATCGCGATGTGCTCGGCCCGGTGCTGCTGGTGACGATGATCTTCTTCAGTTCGCTGGCGTTCACCGTGCTCGAAAGCGCCATGGCGGTGATCTTTCACCACCGCAAGGCCGACCATTCGCGGCACTTCCTGATTTCGGCGGTCATGCCGTACCTCTACATCCTGAGCCTGTGCGTCGGGCTGCTGCTGGTGACGCTGGTGTCGGGCGCGCTGCAGGTGATCGGGCAGGAAAGCGTCGAACTGTTCGGCCGCAGCTGGTCGCTGTCGGGTGTGTCGGGGGTGCTGCTGTACCTGCTGGGCCTCGGCGGCGAGATCTTCATGCTGACCTCGCTCTACCTCGTCATGCCGGTGGGACGCCTCAGGCTGCGCCATGCCCTGCTCGGCGGGGTGACCGCGGCACTGCTCTGGGAAGTCACGCGCCGGTTGCTGGTGCTGTTCTTCGCGACGCTGTCGCAGGTGAACGTGGTCTACGGCTCGCTGACGACCGCCATCGTCGTGCTCCTGAGCCTGGAGATCGCCGCCACGCTGGTGCTTTTCGGCGCCCAGGTGATCGCACAGTACGAGCGGCTCGAGCGCACCGGCAGCGCGCGCCCGATCGAGGCCGAGATTTCGCAGGAGCAATGAAGCCCCCACGCTCGCCACTTCGTGTGCTCGCTGCCCCCCAAGGGGGCGCAGCCCGCCTTGGGGCGGCCGGCGCCGGGCCGGTCAGCGCGGCGCCATCCGGATCGCCCCGTCGAGCCGGATCACCTCGCCGTTGAGCATGTCGTTCTCGATGATGTGCTTCGCTAGCTTCGCATAGTCCTCCGGTGTTCCGAGGCGCGAAGGGAAGGGCACGCTGGCAGCCAGCGCGTCCTGCACGTCCTGCGGCATTCCGAACAGCATCGGCGTGCCGAAAATGCCGGGGGCGATGGTCATGTTGCGTATGCCGCTGCGCGCGAGGTCGCGTGCGATCGGCAGCGTCATGCCGACCACGCCGCCCTTGGATGCGCTGTACGCGGCCTGGCCGATCTGACCGTCGTAGGCCGCGACCGATGCGGTCGAAATCAGCACGCCGCGCTCGCCGGTCGCCTCGGGTTCGTTCTTTGCCATCGCATCGGCTGCGAGGCGAATCATGTTGAAGGTGCCGATCAGGTTGACCGTGACGGTCTTGCTGAACACCGCCAGAGCATGCGGGCCGGTCTTGCCAACGGTTTTTTCGGCTGGCGCGATGCCTGCGCAGTTGACCAGGCCGAACAGTTTGCCGAGCTTCTGCGCCGCGGCCACCGCGGCTTGTGCGTCGGCCTCCTGGCTGACGTCGCACTTGACGAAAACGCCGCCGATCTCCTTGGCGACCGCTTCTCCCTTGTCTGCCTGCATGTCGGCGATGACCACCTTGCCGCCGTTGGCCGCCAGCATGCGCGCCGTGCCTTCGCCGAGGCCCGAAGCGCCGCCGGTGACGATGAAAACCTTGCCTTGGATCTGCATGCTCAATCTCCTGTGAGAACCCGATGGCTGTCGATCATAGAGCCACAAAAAAAGGCCTCGTCCGAAGACGAGGCCCTGAATTGGGTCCCGAAGGACCCAAGGAGACAATCGGCGCCCGCTTGGAGCGGGCTTTCAATTTCAGCGCTTGCGGGCTGCGGTCTGGGCGGTGCTCTTGGCAGCGTTCAGGGCGGTGGTCGACATAGCCTGGAAGTTGGCTTCGGTCACGTCCGACGCTTGCTTGACGGCCTTCTGGACCGACTCGAAAGCGTTGTTGGCTGCGGCCACGGCGCTCTTCATCACGGCGACCGCGGTTTCCGAACCGGCAGGAGCGTTCTTGGCGGCGCTGTCGACCAGGCCGACGAAGGTTTGCTGGGCTTCGGCAGCCTTGACTTCGAAAGCCTTGCCGAATTCGGCGCTGGTGCCTTGAGCGATGTCGTACAGGTGACGGCTGTAGGCAGCGGTCTTTTCGGCCAACGGCTGGAACAAGCCGGCTTGCAGGGCGAGCAGTTCCTGCGCATCCTTGACGCTCAGCAGAGCCTGCGTGGTGCCGGCGGCTTCGGTCAGCGCAGCCTTGGAAGCGGTGACGTTCAGTTCAACCAGCTTCTCGACGCCTTCGAAGGCCTTCGTGGTCAGGCCGAACAGGGTTTCGAGGGTGGCCTTTTGGGCGGCGATGATTTGGTCGGCGGTCAGTGCCATGGGGAAGCTCCAGTCAATAAAAGAAGTTGAGTGCAATGAGCTGCCCCCGTCACTTTATGTTGCGGCGCAGCATGCCTGAATTATAGGCAGTCCGGCTTTTCGATCAAGTGGTTTTTGCTGCGCCGCAGCAAATTAGAACGCGCTTTCTAAAACCCGTGCCGCATCGACAATCCGCTCGTGCACGCTTTCTATTCAGGCCAGTTCGTGTTGCCGCTTCCCTCGGGTCACCGATTCCCGATGGGGCGTTACGCGCTGCTGCGCGAGCGGCTGATGCAGCAGCTGCCGGCAGTGCAGATGTTCGAGGCGCCACGCGCTTCCGATGGTGAACTCGCCCTGGCGCATACGCCGCAGTGGATCGGCGCAATCAGCGACGGTACGGTGGAGCCCCACGCCATGCGCGAGATCGGCTTTCCGTGGAGCGAAGCCATGGTGGAGCGATCGCGCCGCTCGACCGGCGCCACCATCGCCGCCTGCCGCGCGGCGCAGTCACAGGGCGTGTCGGCCAACATGGCCGGCGGCACCCACCATGCGAGCGCCGACAAGGGTGGCGGGTTTTGCGTGTTTAACGACGCGGCGGTTGCGGCGCGCCTGATGCAAGCCGAACACGGGCGGCGGGGAAGGTCGCCGCTCCAGGTGGCGGTGATCGACCTCGACGTGCACCAGGGCAACGGCACCGCACGGATCTTTCGCGACGACGCGAGCGTGTTCACCTTGTCCATGCATGGACAGAAGAACTTTCCCTTCTGCAAGGAAGCCAGCGATCTCGACGTCGAGTTGCCCGACGGTTGCGGGGACGCCGACTATCTCGCGGCACTGGAGCATGCGCTCGACGAACTGGAGCGGCGCTTCTCGCCCGGCCTGGTCATCTATCTCGCCGGCGCCGACCCGTTCGAGCGCGATCGCCTCGGACGTCTCAAACTGAGTTTCGACGGGCTGGAGGCGCGCGACCGGCGCGTCTTCGACTTCGCCTGGCAGCGCCGTATTCCACTCGCCTTCGCGATGGCTGGCGGCTACGCGAACGACATTGCAGAGACGGTGCAGGTGCAGCTCGGCACCTTCCGCGTGGCTTTCGACTACTGGCGGCGATGGCAGAATGCCGCGCGATGAGTGCACCCGTGGGCGCAAGACCCGTACCCCATCAGCGCAGCAGCTATCGCGCATTCCGCAGCATCCCGACGCGCTGGGCAGACAACGACATGTATGGCCATGTGAACAACGTCGTGTACTACAGCTGGTTCGACACCGCCGTCAACGCACTGCTGATCGAGCGCGGCGCGCTGGACATCCACCATGGCGACACGGTCGGGTTCGTGGTCGAGACGCAGTGCAACTACTTCACGCCGATTTCGTTTCCGCAAACCGTGGAAGCGGGCATACGGGTCGCCCATGCAGGGAGTTCGAGTGTGCGTTACGAGATCGCGCTGTTCGCTGAAGGAGCCGATTCGGCGGCGGCGCAAGGCCATTTCGTGCATGTGTATGTCGATCGTTCGACGCAGCGCCCGGTGGAGTTACCGCCAGCGCTGAAGAAGATCGTGCTCGAACTTCGGGTTCCCCCGGCCTCATGAAAAACGGCGCCGTTGGGCGCCGCTTGTGCAGAGTCAGCGCAGCGCCAGACTCACTTCTTGGCGGTCATCGCCTTGACGTCCGCCTTGCCGCGGGCTTCAGCGGCCTTGGCTTCCTTTTCGCACGCGTTCTTTGCGTCGCCCTTCATGTCGTCGCACTTTTCCTTCGCGACTTCATAGTTGGCCTTCACCTTCTCTTCCGCGACCTTGCGCGCGCGGCTGTCGCTCGGCTTGTACTGCTGCTCGAGTTCGGCCTTGGCCACGTTCTGCTTGCCCTTGGCTTCCTTTTCGCAGACATCCTTGGCGTTGTCCTTCATCGCGTCGCACTGGGCCTTGCCGACCTTGTAGTTGGCCTCGACCTTTTCCTTGGCGACTTTGTGTTCGGCTTCGGTCATCGCACTGGCGTGCGTCGCAACGAAGCACGACGATGCGATCGCGAGCATGAGCAAATGTTTCTTCATGGAATTCTCCTCTGAGGTTGTTGAAATTCAATACTTCTCGGCCCAGACGGCGGCAGACGTGCGGCCATCGCGGCTCTCCCAGTCCTTCACCTGCGTCTCGGCTTCATCCCTGCTGATGCCGTGGCGCTCCTGGATGCGCCCCAGCAACTGGTCGCGCTTGCCGGCGATCACGTCGAAGTCATCGTCCGTCAGCTTGCCCCACTGCTCCTTGACCTTGCCCTTGAGCTGCTTCCAGTTGCCTGCAACGGTGTCGTTGTTCATTGACGTATCTCCTGAAGTGGTTTGCCTTGCCGCCGGCGCAAACACGTCTTTGCCGGCGTGCATTGACTTTCCCGCGGCATCCGGAGCGCCGCGGTAGGACGCCCGGGGAAGGCCCCGTAGGCACATGCTGACGGCGGCCGTGATAATCGACCGCACTGCGAATCCGGACACCGCGCCGCACCATGATCATTCAAAGCCTGCTCGACACCGACCTCTACAAGTTCACGATGATGCAAGTGGTGCTGCACCACTTTCCCGGCGCCCGTGTCGAATACCGGTTCAAGTGCCGCAACCCGGGAGTCGACCTGGCACAGTTCGCGGCGCAGATCCGCGAGGAGGTGCGCCATCTCTGCTCGTTGCAGTTCAAGGACCCGGAGCTGAGCTACCTGCGTTCGATGCGCTTCATCAAGAGCGACTTCGTCGATTTTCTCGGCCTGTTCCGGCTGAACGAGAAGTACATCAAGATCATTCCCCAGGCCTCCGGAGAACTCGAGATCCGGATCGAGGGACCGTGGCTGCACACCATCCTGTTCGAGGTTCCGGTGCTTGCGATCGTCAATGAGGTGTACTTCCGGAACACGCAGCCGCAGCCCGACGTCGCAGAAGGCCGCCGGCGGCTCGTAACCAAGATCGAGCAGTTGCGGGCGCCCGGTCTCGAAGACCACAAGATCGCCGACTACGGCACGCGGCGCCGCTTCTCCAACGAATGGCACGACGAGGTGTTGCGCACACTCGCCGCCGAGCTCGGCGCGGTGACCACGCCGCCGCAGCGCACTGCGAAGCAGCCGCAGTTTGCCGGCACCAGCAATGTGCTGTATGCCATGAAGCTGGGCCTGATTCCGCTCGGCACAATGGCGCACGAATATCTGCAGGCTTGCCAGGCGCTGGGCCCCCGGCTGCGCGACAGCCAGGTGTTCGGCTTCGAGTCGTGGGCGCGCGAATACCGGGGCGACCTGGGCATCGCACTGTCCGACGTCTACGGAATGACCGCTTTCCTGCGCGACTTCGACATGTACTTCTGCAAGCTCTTCGACGGCGCCCGCCATGACAGCGGCGATCCGTTCCAGTGGGGTGAACGCATGCTGGCCCACTATGCGGCCAACCGTGTCGACCCACGCACCAAGACGCTGATCTTCAGCGACAGCCTCACCGTACCGCGGACGGTCGAGCTCTATCAGCAGTTCCGCGGACGCTGCCAGCTGGCTTTCGGCATCGGCACCAACCTGACCAACGACCTCGGCTACGAGCCGCTGCAGATCGTGATCAAGATGGTTCGCTGCAACGACCAGCCGGTGGCCAAGCTGTCCGATACGCCATCCAAGAACATGTGCGAGGACGAGCGCTACCTGGCTTACCTGCGCCAGGTGTTCGACATTGCCCAGCCGGCCCACCGGAACGCGGTGGCCGCGGCATGAAGAAGGTGTTCGGCAGGTCTGCGGCCGCTGCGCTTGCGATGCTGATTCCGGCCGCGGCATTGGCCGCCGACTTCGACGCCCGCGCGCTGTCGCCGTTGTGGGGGGTGCCCTTTGCCGGGCTGTTGCTGTCGATCGCGCTGATGCCGCTTCTGGCACCTTCGTTCTGGCATCACCACTACGGCAAGGTGTCGGCGGGCTGGGCACTCGCGTTCCTGCTGCCGTTCGCGGCGACCTACGGCCTTGGACTGGCGGGGGCTCAACTGGTCCACGCGCTGATGGCGGAGTACATACCGTTCATCATCCTGCTCACCGCGCTGTATGTCGTGGCCGGAGGCATCCACATTCGCGGCAATCTGCACGGCACGCCTGGCCTGAACACCGCCATCCTCGCGATCGGCGCGGTGCTGGCAAGCCTGATGGGCACCACCGGCGCATCCATGCTGCTGATCCGGCCGTTGATACGGGCCAACGACAACCGCTTTCACAAGGCGCATGTGGTTGTGTTCTTCATCTTTATCGTGTCGAACGCCGGCGGCTCGTTGACGCCGCTGGGCGATCCCCCGCTGTTCCTCGGTTTTCTCAAAGGGGTGGATTTCTTCTGGACTGCGAAAAACATCTACCCGGAGACGCTCCTCATCGTCGGCATCCTGCTGGCGCTTTTTTATGCCGTCGACAGCTGGTACTACCGCAGGGAAGGCGTACTGCCCGTCGATCCCACGCCCGACACGCGCGCGATCGGTTTCGACGGGGCGCAGAACTTCTGGCTCCTCGGTGCCATCGTTGCCTTCGTGCTGCTGAGCGGCTTCTGGAAATCTCCGATCGGCTTCGATGTCTACGGCACCGAAGTCGGGCTGCCCGGAATCGTGCGCGACCTCGGCCTGATCGGGATCACGCTTTTCTCGCTCAGGATCACCGCGGCCAAGGTGCATGCAGACAACCAGTTCGGCTGGGAGCCGATGGCCGAGGTGGCGAAGCTGTTCGCGGGCATCTTCCTGACCATCATTCCGGTGATCGCGATGCTCAGGGCGGGCGTCGACGGCCCCTTCGGCGCCATTGTTGCGGCGGTGACGCGGCCCGACGGGCAACCCGACCCGGTGATGTACTTCTGGGCCACGGGCATCCTCAGTTCGTTTCTCGACAACGCGCCGACTTACCTGGTGTTCTTCAACACGGCAGGCGGTGATCCACAGACGCTGATGACCACCTACGCGTCCACGCTGGCGGCGATCTCTGCCGGTGCCGTTTTCATGGGCGCCAACACCTACATCGGCAATGCGCCCAACCTGATGGTCAAGGCCATCGCCGAAAGCCGCGGCATCCGCATGCCGAGCTTCTTCGGCTACATGCTGTGGTCGGGCGCCATCCTGGTGCCAATCTTCATTCTTGTCACCTTTATCTTCCTGCGCTGATCATGAGCAAACCCAAAATCCTCGTTGCCCGGTCGATCTTTCCCGAGACCATCGCACGTCTAGAACAACACTTCGAAGTCGAGTCCAACCAGGACGACGAAAGCTGGAGCAGGGCCCAGCTGATCGAAAAGCTCAAGGGCAAGCAGGGTGCCTTCACCACCGGCAGCGAGCGCATCGACGCCGAAGTGCTGGCGGCATGCCCCGATCTGAAGATCTGCGCCAACATGGCCGTCGGCTACAACAATTTCGATGTCGATGCGATGACGGCCGGCGGCGTGCTCGCCACCAACGCACCCGACGTGCTGACCGAAACCACGGCCGACTTCGGCTTCGCGCTGCTGATGGCAACCGCGCGCCGCATCACCGAAAGCGAGCATTTCCTGCGCGCCGGCCAGTGGACCAAATGGAGCTACGACATGTTCGCCGGCTCCGACATCCACGGCGCCACGCTCGGCGTCATCGGCATGGGTCGCATCGGGCAGGGCATCGCCAAGCGCGGCGCGCACGGTTTCGGCATGAAGGTCATCTATCACAACCGCTCGCGGCTCGATGCGAAGACCGAAGCCGAATGCAAGGCCACCTATGCAAGCAAGGAAGAGCTGCTGAAGACCGCCGACCATGTCGTGCTCGTCGTGCCCTACACGCCGGCGTCGCACCACACCATCGGTGCTGCCGAACTCGCGCTGATGAAGCCGACCGCCACGCTGGTCAACATCGCGCGCGGCGGCATCGTCGACGATGCCGCGCTTGCACAGGCCTTGCGCGACAGGCGCATCGCCGCCGCCGGGCTGGACGTCTTCGAGGGCGAGCCCAAGGTGCATCCGGCGCTGCTCGGGGTGCCGAACGTCGTGCTCACGCCGCACATAGCAAGCGCCACGGTTCCGACGCGGCTGGCCATGGCCGATCTGGCCGCCGACAACCTGATCGGCTTTCTCGTCCACGGCAAGCCGCTGACGCCGCTCAATCCCGAGGCGCTTGCGGCCAAGTAGATGGAAATGCCTGTAACGGAAACCTGGCTCCTGCTGGGCCTCGCCGTACTGAATGTCGCCATCGTTCTATGGCTTCTCGTGCGCAAGCCGGCACCGCCGGACAACGGGGCGCTGGTCGCCACGCTGGTTGCGGCCAACGAACGCACCGAGCGCGAACTGCGCCATGAAATAGGCGAGTCGTCGCGCGGTGCGCGGCAGGAAACGGCGCAAGCCTTCGCGACGTTCCAGCATGCGCTGGTACAGCAGGGCGCAGAGGCGACGCGCACGCAGAACGCGCAGATCGATGCATTCGCGCAGCAGCTCACCCTGCTGCAGAAAACACTCGCAGACACGCTCAACACCCAGCTGCAGGGCCTAAGCGAGTCGAATGCGCGCCGGCTTGCCGAAGTTCGAGCCACGATGGAAACCCAGCTCACCCTGCTTCAGCAGAGCAACACGGCCAAGCTCGAAGAAATGCGCAAGACGGTCGACGAGAAGCTGCAAAGCACGCTCGAGGCGCGGCTGGGCGAAAGCTTCAAGCAGGTGGCGGACCGGCTCGAACAGGTGCACAAGGGACTCGGCGAAATGCAGACGCTGGCGGTCGGTGTCGGCAACCTGCAGCGCGTGCTGACCAATGTGAAGACGCGCGGCATCTTTGGTGAAGTGCAACTCGAGGCGCTGCTCGAGCAGGTGCTCACACCCGACCAGTACGCCAAGCAGGTCGAAACCAAGCCGCGTAGCGGGCAGCGCGTGGATTTCGCGATCCGCTTTCCGGGCCGTGGGGGAGACGGCGCGCCGGTCTGGCTGCCGATCGATGCCAAGTTCCCGCGCGACGACTACGAGCGGCTGCTCGACGCCCACGACCGCGTCGACCCGGTCGCCGCCGAACTCGCGGCCAAGGCGCTGGAAGCGCGCGTCAGGAGCGAGGCCCGGTCGATCGCCGAGAACTACCTGGCTGCACCGCACACCACCGACTTCGCGATTCTTTTCCTGCCGGTCGAAAGCCTCTACGCCGAGGTGCTGCGCCGTCCGGGGCTGATGGATGCGATCCAGCGACAGTACCGGGTGACGCTCGCCGGGCCGACCACGCTGCTGGCCATGCTCAACAGCCTTCACATGGGTTTTCGCACGCTGGCGCTCGAACACCAGGCGTCCGAAGTATGGAAGGTGCTGGGCGCGGTCAAGACCGAGTTCGAGCGTTACGGCGAATGGGTGGCGCGCATCAAGGAGCAGGTGGCCAAGGCCTCCGACACGCTCGACAAGGCCGACACCCGCGCCAAGCAGATGCGTCTGGCGCTGCGCAAGGTCGAGGCACTGCCGGAGACGCAGGCGCAATCGCTCCTGCCATCACCTGAGGACAGCGACGAAGCGCTTCCCTGAAACGCGCGAGCCGATCGAGCGCCGCGCCGGGCCGCCCCCTAGCAAGCTCGCACCGCAGTGCGAAGCACGAAGGTACTCAGTGAACCCTGAACTGCTCCGGCTCATCGCCGCACAGATCTTGCTGCACGCTGCGATGGCCGGCATGCGGCTGGCGGCGCCACTGCTCGCGCTGCAGCAGGGCTACAGCGCTGCGGCGGTGGGCGTGCTGATCGCACTGTTCGCGCTTTCGCAGGTCTTCCTGGCGCTGCCGGCGGGGCGCTTCGCCGATCGGCACGGCTTGAAACGGCCGCTGATGCTGGCAGTCGTCGCAGCGACCGGCGGCGCGGCGCTCGCGGCGGCGCTGCCGGTTTTCCCTGCGATGTGCGTTGCGGCCCTGCTCGCCGGCGGCGCTACCGGCGTGGCGGTGATCGCATTGCAGCGCCATGTCGGTCGGGCCGCTCGCAATCCGACCGAACTCAAGAAGGTTTTCAGCTGGCTCGCGATCGCGCCGGCGGCGGCCAACTTCGTCGGCCCGTTCTGCGCCGGCCTGCTGATCGACCATGCGGGCCGAAGCCCGGGCGATCTGCCGGGCTTTCGCATCGCGTTCGCCGTGCTGGCGCTGATGCCGCTGGCCGGCTGGCTGTTCGCGCGCAAGACCCGCGAACTGCCGAGCATGCCGCGCCCCGCGAATGGTGCAAAGCCGCGTGCCTGGGACCTGCTGCAGGAGCCGATGTTCCGCCGCCTGCTGTTCGTGAACTGGCTGCAGTCGTCGAGCTGGGACGTACATGCCTTCGTGCTGCCGATCCTCGGTCACGAACTCGGGCTGGGCGCTTCGGTGATCGGCTCGATCCTCGGCGCCTTCGCGATCGCAGCCGCCGTCATCCGGGTCCTGCTGCCGCTGATCGCGTCGCGTGCGTCCGAGCGCAGCGTGATCGCTGCATCGACGGTGGTCACCGCCGTCGTGTTTGCCGTCTATCCCTTGCTCTCGTCGCCGCTCGCAATGGGCGCCTGCTCGGTCGTGTTGGGCTTTGCGCTGGGTGCCGTGCAGCCGATGGTGATGAGCATGCTGCACCAGATCACGCCGCACGCACGCCACGGCGAGGCGCTTGGATTGCGGCTCATGACCATCAACGCGTCGAGCGTCGCGATGCCGATGCTTTTCGGCTCCGCTGGCGCGCTCGTGGGTATCGCGGGGGTTTTCTGGCTGGTCGGCGGTGTGGTCGCGCTGGGTGCGCGCGCTGCGTGGGGCCTGCGGGTTGCGCCGGCGCCGCGCGAAGATCAGAGCTTGTAGAAGCGCTTGATCGTGTCCCACGCGTCCTGCGGCGCGTCCACGTACTCGATCAGCTTCACGTCGTCGGGCGAGATCACGCCTTCCTCGGCGAGAAAGTCGAAGTCGATCAACTGCTTCCAGTAGTCGGCGCCGCAGAGAACGATCGGTACCGGCTTGGCCTTGCGGGTCTGCACCAGCGTGATCACCTCGAACAGTTCGTCGAGCGTGCCGAAGCCGCCTGGAAACGCCACCAGCGCCTTCGCACGCATCATGAAATGCATCTTGCGGATGGCGAAGTAGTGAAACTTGAAGCTGAGCGCCGGCGTGACATACGGGTTGGCTTCTTCCTCCATCGGAAGGGCGATTGCCAGACCGACGGAAAGCCCGCCGCCTTCATGGGCGCCGCGGTTCGCCGCCTGCATGATGCCGGGGCCGCCGCCGGTGCAGACGAAGAGCTTGTCCTGCGGTTCCTTGTCCTGGCTGTACTGGGCCACCAGCTTGCCGAACGCACGCGCTTTCTCGTAGTAGTGAGAACTGCGTGCGAGCTTTCGCCAGCGGGCCGCGGCCACCGTGTCGCCGGCCGCGTCGGCCTGGGCGATCAGGGCACTTGATTCTTCTTCGCTGCGAAAACGCGCACTGCCGAACACCACGACGGTGTTCTCGATGCCATGCGCGCGCATCTCGAGGTCGGGCTTCATCAGTTCGAGCTGCATGCGCAGCCCGCGGGTTTCGCGCCGCAGCAGGAACTCCGGATCGGCAAAGGCAAGGCGCGAAGGGTCCGGCCCCAGCGGCAGGCCCTTGTCGGCGTGCGATTGCAGCGTTGCCCAGGCGTCGGCGAGCCGCTTGTCGTGGAGATCGTGCGTGCCGTTCTTGTCCATGTCAGCGATGCACGCGGTCAGACACGCCGACGGTATTCACCCGTGCGCGTATCGATTTCGATGCGGTCGCCCTGCGCCACGAAAAGCGGCACGCCGACGTCGAAGCCGGTTGCGATCTTGGCCGGCTTCATGACCTTGCCCGAGGTATCGCCCTTGACGGCCGGCTCGGTCCAGGTGATCTCGCGCTCGACGCTGGTCGGAAGCTCGACCGAAATGGCCTTGCCGTCATAGAACACCACTTCGACCGGCATGCCGTCTTCGAGGTAGTTGAGCGAGTCGCCCATGTTCTCGGCTTCCACTTCGTACTGGTTGAACTCGGTGTCCATGCAGACGTACATCGGGTCGGCGAAGTAGGAGTAGGTGCACTCCTTCTTGTCGAGCACGATCTGGTCGATCTTGTCGTCGGCCTTGAACACGACTTCGGTGTTGAAGTTGGCGATCAGGCTCTTGAGCTTCATGCGCACGGTGGCGGAGTTGCGCCCGCCCCGGCTGTATTCGGTCTTGAGGACCACCATCGGGTCCTTGCCGTGCATGATCACGTTGCCGGCGCGGATTTCTTGAGCGATTTTCATAAACAGGGTCTCTGAATGTTTGGCCGCTCGTGACACGTTCACCGCGGCGGGTTCAGCGGATGTGGCGGCGAGCGGGGGCAAACCCCATCCCCATCCGCTCGGCCAGAATCCGCAAAGCCCGCGATTTTAGCTTTTTTGGGCGATGAACCGGGTGAGCCGCGTGCCGAGATCGTCCTGTGCTGCAAGGCGGGTGCGCGCGGCCACGACGGCGGCGCGCCAGGATTCCAGCGTGTGTTCGTCCACATCCGGCAGATCGCCGTCGTCCATGGCGTTCCAGGCGTGGTGAAAACGGCGCATCGAGCGCGGCGCGTCCAGCCAGTCGAGAAATGCATCGAGCTTGGCGTGGTGCGCGTCGTCGTCTTGCGCATAGATCTGCCAAGCCAGGGGCGCACCGGCCCACAGGGCCCGCACCAGCGAATCTTCGCCCCGCACGAAATTGAGGTCGCAAGCCCAGAGGAGGTGATCGAACTCGGTTTGCGGCAAGTGTGGCAACCACGAAATCACGAGGGCGCCGCGCTGCGCCGGACCGGGCGGCAGTGCGGCGCTTGCGCGCCCGGCGGTCACCAACAGGCGCGTCGGTCGGGTCGCGCGCTCGAACTGCGCGAGCAGTGCGTCGAGCGCCGGCGGTTCGTAGCAGAACAGGCTGACCAGCCGTTCGCCGTGCCATTCGATTCCTTGCTGCGCCAGCCAGTCGCGGCGGTTGAAACCTGCCCTGCGCGCGAGCAAACCGGGCTCGCGCAGCAGGCCGCCGGTTTCCGCGGTGAAGCCCGGATAGAAGAAGTGCTTGGTTGCGCCGGCACCCGGCCCCTTGAAGACGGGGGAGGGCAACCCGTGAAGCCGCTCGACGTACGGTTCGGCCGAAAGGTATTCGAGATTCACCCACGCATGGCTTGTGCCCGGGGTACGTCTGGATCGGTAGATGAATTGCGCGACGACTTCGGGCGCAGGTTCGCATCCGAAGGCCTCGACCAGGATGTCGGGCGCGGCCTGGCCGGCCGGGGGCTGCGCCGCGGATGTTTCGTTCCACAGCACGACCTCGACGCCCGGAAATCCATCGGGCGCCATCCAGGCGAGCGCGGACGGATCGTCGATCCAGAGGCGCACCGCTTCGCCGGTAGCCGCGAGGCCGCAGGCCAGCCGCCAGCACACGCCCACATCGCCGTGGTTGTCGACGACCTTGCAGAAAATATCCCAGCGCATCGCGGGATACTCTACAGCGATGTCCGACATGCATTCCGACCAGTTGCTCAGCGAAGTGGCGGCCCTGCCGCATCTGCCCGGCGTCTACCGCTATTTCGATGCGGCGGGCGCCGTGCTGTACGTCGGCAAGGCGCGCGATCTCAAGAAGCGCGTGGCCAATTATTTCCAGAAGAGCCACGGTGGCACGCGCATCGGCCACATGATCTCGAAGATCGTGCGCATGGAGACCACGGTGGTGCGCTCCGAAGCCGAGGCGCTGCTGCTCGAGAACAACCTGATCAAGACGCTCAAGCCGCGCTACAACATCCTGTTTCGCGACGACAAGAGCTATCCCTACCTGAAGATCGCCTCGCATGCCTTCCCGCGGCTGGCCTACTACCGCGGCGCGGTCGACCGCAAGCACCGCTACTTCGGACCTTATCCGAGCGCATGGGCGGTGAAGGAATCGATCCAGCTGCTGCAGAAGGTCTTCAGGCTGCGCACCTGTGAAGACACGGTGTACGGCAACCGAACCCGGCCTTGCCTGCTGTATCAGATCAAGCGCTGCACCGGCCCGTGCGTCGGCTACATCACGCCGGAGGCCTATGCGCAGGACGTGAATAACGCGGAGCGATTTTTGCTCGGCGAACAGCAGGAGCTGATGGCCGATCTGCAGGCGCAGATGATGTCGCACGCCGAGGCCTTGAAGTTCGAGCAGGCCGCGGAGATCCGCAACCAGATCGGCGCGTTGTCGCGCGTGCTGCACCAGCAGTCGGTGGAGGACAACACCGGCGTGACGACGAAGGACGCCGACATCCTCGCCGTCAAGGTCGAGGGTGGCCGCGCCTGCGTGAACCTGGCGATGGTGCGCGGCGGCCGGCACCTGGGCGACCGGCCGTACTTCCCGACCCACATCGAGGACGCCGCAGCGGTGCAGGGCTTCGACAGCGCCGAGGGCGACGACGGCGCCAGCCCCGCGCCGCCCCTGGCCGTTGAAGTGCAGGTGCTGGAGGCGTTCATTGCGCAGCACTACATCGGCGTGCCGGCGCCCCCGGCGCTGATCACCAGCCAGGCAGTGAGCCGGGAACTGATCGACGCGTTGTCCGAGCAC
>JANOCL010000046.1:0-16364 GCA_031412135.1 Variovorax sp.
GCCATCACCACGCTGGCGCAATCGGTCAGCGGAATGAAGCCGATCTTGACTTCTTCCTTCTCGGGTTTGTCGGAGCCCTGCGCCCACACGGCGGCACGCAGGGCGGGATCGATGCCGATCGCGCCGGCTGCGGCGGCTTGCAACACCCGGCGGCGACTCAGTTTCGGTTTCAGCAGATCGGTCATGGATGAACTCCGGAATGAAGAGGACAGGAACAAATAAAAAAGGCGCCCTCACCGTCGGGAACTGTTCTTGAACAGCCCAGAGGTGGGGACGCCTTTGTCCGGTTGGCGAATCGCACCCGCCGTTGGATGCCACCTGCCTTTGTGGTTTCGGTTGCAAGCTGCGTGCCAGCCGCTTGAACCGTCGAATTGCTATGGAATCAATAGCGCGTTATGCGCGCCGTCAGGCAGTTTGCGGGGCCAACCCTGCGGTTTCGCGGCCAGTGCACGGTTGTTGTGCAGTGCACCATTCAGGTTGGTGCCCGGTTCAGGATGCAGTGCCGCGGGGCAGGTATTCGGCCATCGCAAGCACCGACTCGGCGACGTCGACCAGCCGGCGGTTCTGGTTCATCGCGGTCTGGCGCAGCATCTTGTGCGCCTCTTCCTCGCCAAGCCCGCGGTGCGCCATCAGCAGCCCCTTGGCCCGCTCGACCAGCTTGCGCTCGTTCAGCGCCGCGCGAACGGTTTCCAGTTCGTCGCTCATGGCCTGCAGCCGGTGCGCCTGCTCCTGAACCATTTCGAGGATCGATCGCTCGAGTTGCCGGCCGTAAGGCGCTGCGGCGCCGAGCGCCTGCGGATGACCGGGTGCGTCAGGGGCGGGCTTCTCGTCGAAAAAGCCAGCGGCTGGCGCGCCAGTTTCGAGTGCCAGCGCGGCCAGCAATGCCTCGTGCGCCTGCAATTCGGTGCGCGCCTGCGCGGTCTTCTGCTCGCAGATGCGGCGCAAGTCGGCTGCCAGGCGCTCCTCGACCGCCTGCATGGCGTCGATGCGCCGTGTGCAGCAGTCGAACCATGCATGGCTCAGTTCGGTGTCGAGCGCCACGCCGGCGGGCGCCGCACAGGCGATCCGGCGCAGCCGCTCCTGTTCGGCTGCCTGCGCGGCCGGCAGGCTCGCCTGCCAGAGCGCCACCAGATCCCCGCCCGAGAATTCGGCGAAGACCTGGAAGCAGCGCTCCTGCGATTCGATCAGATGCAGCCATTGCTGCTGGCGATCGCTGTCGTTGCGGCCCGAGGCGAAAGCCGCGGCGCCGCAGGCGCGTTCCTGGCCTGCAAATTCCTTGCCCTGCATGAAATTGAACATCGCCACCAGGAGGCGCGAGATTTCCGGGTCGGTGGCGCCGTCGGCAGCTTCGAACACCACCGCCAGCAGTCCGGCGACCAGCTTGACGAGGGCGGCGGTCGCTTCCGGCGCGCCGATCTGCATCAACCCGATGCGGTGGCGCAGCGCCGGCAGCGCGTCCAACCCCGGCAGCACCCAGGCGATGCGGCTGAAGAGCCGGGCGCCGTTGCCGACCCGGCCAGCCTGTGCTTCGAGTTGGTCGAAGGACGCGCGCACGGCTTGTTCGACGCGCAGGCTTTGCTCAATCTGCTCGCTGCGCTCGGTGACGAAGCGCAGCCCGCCCGATGCCAGCAGCACGTTGGAGATGCCGCGCTCCCGCTGCAGCGCATGGACCAGCCGGCCGATGTCGCCCACAAGCGCACTGGTGCGGCCGAGCTGGTCCAGCGCGTCGATCTCGCATCGCAGCGCGGCGACCAGAAAGCTCAGTCCGGACTTCATCGCATGGGCATGCAGCAACATCCGTGCCCCGCATCGCAGCGGGTTCTACACTCGCCGCATGCTCGTATTGGGAATCGAATCGTCTTGCGACGAAACCGGGGTGGCGCTGGTCGAAACGCAGGCCGGCAGCACTGCACTGCCCACGCTTGCAGCACATGCCCTGCACAGCCAGATCGCGATGCACCAGGCCTATGGCGGCGTGGTGCCCGAACTGGCCAGCCGCGATCACATCCGGCGCGTGCTGCCTTTAACGCAAAGCGTGTTCGCGGACGCAGGCCGGCAACTGGCCGATGCGGACGTGGTGGCCTATACGCGCGGCCCGGGTCTGGCCGGCGCGCTACTGGTCGGCGCGGGCGTCGCGTGTGCGCTGGGCGCGGCGCTCGGCAAGCCGGTACTGGGTGTGCACCACCTCGAAGGGCATCTGCTGTCGCCCTTCCTGAGTGCCGATCCGCCCGAGTTCCCGTTCGTGGCGCTGCTGGTGTCGGGCGGCCATACCCAGCTGATGCGGGTGGAGGGCGTGGGCCGCTACGAACTGCTCGGCGAAACCATCGATGACGCCGCGGGCGAGGCCTTCGATAAAAGCGCCAAGCTGATGGGCCTGCCCTATCCCGGCGGACCGTGGCTCGCCAAGCTGGCCGAAGAGGGCGATGCCAACGCCTTCAAGCTGCCGCGGCCGTTGCTGCACAGCGGCGACCTCGACTTTTCATTCGCCGGCCTGAAGACGGCGGTGCTCACCCAGGCCAAAAAACTAGGTGCCGAACTCGAAGCCCGCAAGGCCGATCTGGCGGCTTCGACGCAAGCTGCCATCGTCGAGGTGCTGGTCAGGAAGTCGATCGCTGCCGTCGAGCGGGCGGGGCTGGAACGGCTGGTGGTTGCCGGTGGCGTGGGCGCTAATCGGGCACTGCGCGAGCAATTGAACACGGCATGTGCGAAACGCGGCGTGCGGGTGCACTATCCCGAACTGCATCTTTGCACCGACAACGGCGCCATGATCGCGATGGCTGCGGCGATGCGCCTGCAGGCCGGCGTGGAGCCGGCGACCGAGCGCTACGCCTTCGACGTCAAGCCGCGATGGCCACTTGCGTCGCTGGCTGCGTTCGAACCATTCGGCTGACGGTGGTTTCCTTGACGCGCGCCGGCAGCGGCAGCACGTCGAGCACCTTGCGCCAGAGCTGAGACCACTGCGGCCAGTCGTGCCCGCCCTCGGTGGTGAACACCCGGCCCTCGGGCAACGCGTCCGCCAGCAGCCGGTGGTTGGAGGCAAAACGGTCGCTGAGTCCGAAACCGAGGTACAGCGGCGGAAGACCCTTGGCAGGCGTCGCCGCCGCGTATTGTTGAAGCCAGGGCCAGAGCTTGCGATCGACTTCCTGATCCGGCGGCGGACCTTCGGGAGCCTTCCAGGTCCGCAGGCCGCCGGCCTTGTGTATCTCCGCACCCAGGGGCCGCCGGCCCAGATAGGGCGCGAGCGCCACGATCCCATCGACCGCGCCCGGGTTGGCAAGTTCGTGGATCAAGGCACCGAAGCCGCCGATCGAAATACCGACCAGCCAGATCGATCGGTAGCCCAATGCGCGTTGCGGCGAAAGGATGTCGTGATGAAGCCGCTCGATGAAGGTCTGGTCGTAGTAGTACGACACGTCCGCATCGACCAGCAGGGCGTCGGCTGCAAGGTCGCGCTCCCTGACGGCGTTGATGAACCCTTCTCGCTCGAATTCTTCGGGCTTCAGGAAGGCACCGGGCAAGAACACGAGAAGTGTTTCTGAACGGGCATCGTCGCTGGCCAGCTTCAAGTGCGTTTTCATAGCGCTTCGTGGGCGCCATGCGCTCGCTGCCGCTGCAGTCAAGCGTTTGACGCAAATTAAGAAGAAAGCATTTGAAAAAACGCCACAAATGTGACGTTCTAAGCACTTATTGTCAGGTGAAACGCGTTTCAGGCCGGCAACAAAACGTTACCGGCCTGACCGCCTATTGACGTCTCTAGCTTTTTGAAGCATTAAAGTTCAGCTGATCGAGAGGTGTGCAACGTTGCTCACCGGTACCAGCTTGCCCAGCTTCAGCGTCAGCACGCCATTCTCGAGCTTGGCTTCGCTTGCGGCCGCATCGATATCCTGCGGAAGCTCGTAGGCGGCCTTGAACTGGCGCTTGGCCTCGGCCTTGCTCTCGATGCGAACCACGGTGCCTTCGATGCCGACCGTCAGGTCTTCACGCGACAGGCCGGGAACATCGAGCGTCATGGTCCAGGTCTTTTCGTCCTGCTCGACATTGAGCGAGCGGCTGGCGGCGGAAAACGCGTCGTTCACGAAGCGCTCGAGACTGCGATCGTGAGAGCGGGGAACGTAGCGTGCGGTGCGAATTGCGGGTGCAAAAAACATGATGAAGACTCCTGGAGTGAACACAACCGGGACAAGAATGTGTGTCCCTTACACTGCGCGGCGTTTCCAACAACATCAATGCCGCATGCCGGTATATCTAGGCGCGGCGGGAGGGGTTTCAAGATGATGGTTTGCAGCTTTATTTGGTGGCGTAGAGCCTTGAAATTCGCGGCGCTGGCGCTATGCGCGGTGCTGCTTGCGCCGGTGGTCCATGCGCAATCGGCCGAACCGATCCGGCTGGCGCTGATCGAGAGCATGAGCGGGCCGTTCGCCAACACCGGCGAGGCGGTGTTTCGCAACCTGCTGTGGGCGGTCGAGCGGGTCAATGCGCGCGGTGGCGTCAAGCTGCCAGGCGGTGCGCGCCCTATGCAACTGGACCGCTACGACAGCAAGGGCCAGAACGAAGAGGCGCTGTCGGCACTGCGCGCAGCGATGGACGATGGCGCCCGCATCGTGCTGCAGGGCAACTCGTCCGCCACGGCGGCGGCGCTGTTGGACGCGATCGAAAAGAACAACGAACGCGACGTCTCGCGCCGCGTGCTGTTTCTCAACTATTCGGCGGTCGATCCAGCGCTCACCAACGAGCGCTGCAGCTTCTGGCACTTCCGCTTCGACGCGCATGCCGACATGCGGGTGACTGCGCTGATGGATGTCGTCAAGGGCGACCAGGCGCTCAAGCGGGTCTACCTCATCGGCCAGGACTACAGCTTCGGACAGGCCGTGCTGCGTGAGTCGAAGCGGCAGCTCGGCGTGCTGAGGCCAGAGGTTCAGATCGCCGGCGAAGAACTGCATCCGATCGGCCGAGTAAAGGACTTCGCACCCTATGCCACCAAGATCCTTGCAAGCGGCGCGCAGGCCGTGATCACCGGCAACTGGGGCAACGACCTCACGCTGCTCGTGAAGGCGGCACGCGAGGCCGGCTTCAACGGCACCTTCTACACCTTCTATGGCAATGCGCTGGGCGCGCCGGCGGCCATCGGCGACGCAGGCATCGGCCGCGTGGTCGCGGTTGCCGACTGGCTGCCGAACGTGCAGACAAAGCAGTCGGAAGCGTTCTACCGCAGCTTCCGGGCGCGGTTTCCGAAGCCGGCCGACGACTACGTCCACATGCGCATGCAGTTGGTCGTCGAATCGCTGGCGCAGGCGCTCGAGCGCGCCGGCAGCGTCGAGACGGTGGCGGTTGCGCGCGCGCTGGAACAGGCCGACGTTGCGCTTGCGGGCCAGCGCGGTCGCATGCGTGCGTCGGACCACCAGTTCCAGCAGCCGCTGGTGGTCGGCGTGATGGACAGGCAGGGAACGCCTGGCGTCGAGTTCGACGTCGAAGGCTCCGGCTACGGTTTTCGGGTGGTGAAGACGATCGCCGCCGAGCAAGCCGAGATGCCCACCACCTGCAAGATGCAGCGGCCCTGATCCGCCCCAAGGAACCACCCACATGCGCGACGCCATCCATCAGCTTGAGGCCTCCAAGATCCGCGAAGTCGCCAACGCCGGCCTCGGGCGCAGCGACGTGCTGGCGTTCTGGTTCGGCGAGAGCGACGAAGTAACGCCCGACGTCATCCGCCAGGCTGCCATCGACTCCCTGCAGCGGGGCGAAACCTTCTATGCCCACAACCTCGGCTTGCCGGAATTGCGCGAGGCGGTTGCGCAGTACATGAGCGGGCTGCATCCGAAGATCGAGGCCTCGCGCATCGCCATCACCTCCGGCGGCGTGAACGCGCTGATGCTGGCGGTGCAGGCGCTGGTCGATGCCGGCGACGAGGTGGTCGCGGTTACTCCTGTGTGGCCGAACCTGACGGCGCAGCCGGCCATCCTGGGCGCCCGCGTGCGCTGCCTGCCATTGGTGCCGAAAGCAGGGGAGTGGACGCTCGACCTCGCCGCGCTGCGCGCCGCAGTCACGCCGGCGACCAAGCTCCTGATCGTCAACGCACCCAACAATCCGACCGGCTGGACTTTGACGAGGCCCGAGCAGCAGGCGATCCTCGATCACTGCCGGCAGACCGGTACCTGGGTCCTTGCCGACGAGGTGTACGAGAGGCTGTACTTCGAGCCGACGCCGAACGGATGCGCGCCGAGCTTTCTGGATGTCGCGGCGGCGGGCGACCGGCTCGTCGTTGCGCACAGCTTTTCCAAGAGCTTCCTGATGACCGGCTGGCGTCTCGGCTGGCTGGTGCTGCCGCCCGCCTTGATGGAGGGCATGGGCAAGCTGATCGAGTTCAACACGTCCTGCACGAGCGTTTTCACGCAGCGCGCCGGCATTGCCGCGCTTGCGCACAGCCAGGACATCACGCCGCGCGTGGTTGCGCACCTGAAGACCTGCCGCGACACCTTGCTGCCGCTGCTCGCGGCGCTGCCCGGCGTGCAGGCGGTGCCGGCGCGCGGTGGCATGTATGCCTTCTTCCGCCTCGAAGGCTTCGACGATTCGCTCGACGTCGCCAAGCGCCTGGTTGCCGAAGCCGGCCTCGGCCTCGCTCCCGGCAGCGCCTTCGCCCCCGAAGCGCAAGGCTGGCTGCGCTGGTGCTTCGCATCGAAGGACCCCGCGCGGCTGGTGGAGGGCGTGAAGCGCCTCGGCACTTGGTTGGCGGCTCAAAAAGGCGCGGAGTAGGCCAGAGATGCCGCCGATCCGGCTCCGCCGGTCGGTCGGCATCGCCCCCGGCAGGGGGTTGGCGAAGCGACACGAAGTGCGCGCAGCCTGGGGGCGAGCTATACTCCTTGGCTTTGCCGCAAGGCGCACGGTGCGCGCAGTTCCAGTGCACACCGCAAGTCAAACACCCGAACTCCGGGTATCAACAGGAAAGCCAAATGATTGCAGCCTCCATCAAGGCCGAAGTTGTCAAGGACAACGCCCGCGCCGCCAACGATACCGGCAGTCCCGAAGTGCAAGTCGCACTGCTGACCGCCCGCATCAACGAGCTCACGCCTCACTTCAAGACGCATGCCAAGGACCATCATGGCCGCCGCGGTTTGCTGCGCATGGTGAGCCGCCGCCGCAAGCTGCTGGACTATCTCAAGTCCAGGAATGCTGAACGTTACACCGCGCTGATCGCCAAGCTGGGTCTGCGCAAGTAAGCCGAATCGCATGAAAAAACGCCTGGGTTAGTCCGCTAGCTCAGGCGTTTTTTACTTCGCGAATCGATTCAGGAGTGCAAAACAGAGCGAAGCTGTGTCATTCCATCGAAGCTCTCAAGCCCGAGCTTCTCTGGAATGGCATCGTGTTCTGAAAAGCGCTCCAGCCCCGCGGCCGCCGTGATTGCCACAGGCCGAACCGCCATCCAAACAGGAGCTAAAACATGAGCCTCTTCAATAAAGTCACCAAGTCCTTCCAGTGGGGTGACAAGACCGTCGTCCTGGAAACCGGCGAGATCGCCCGCCAGGCCGGCGGCGCCGTGGTGGTGGACATCGAAGGCACCGTGGTGCTGGCGACCGTGGTCGCATCCAAGACTGCCAAGCCCGGCCAGGACTTCTTTCCGCTGACCGTCGACTACATCGAGAAGACCTATGCCGCCGGCAAGATCCCCGGCAGCTTCTTCAAACGTGAAGCCAAGCCGAGCGAGCACGAGACGCTGACCTCGCGCCTGATCGACCGTCCGATCCGCCCGCTGTTCCCCGAAGGCTTCCTGAACGAAGTGCATGTGGTGATCCACACCTTGTCGCTCAACCCGGAAGTCGATGCCGACATCGCCGCCATGATCGGCGTGAGCGCCGCTCTCTCGGTCTCCGGCATCCCGTTCAGCGGCCCGATCGGTGCTGCGCGCGTGGGCTACATCAACGGCCAGTACGTATTGAACCCCGGGCAGACGGCGCGCAAGGATTCGCAGATGGACCTGGTCGTTGCGGGCACCGAAGCGGCCGTGCTGATGGTCGAGTCCGAAGCGCTGCAACTGAGCGAAGAAATCATGCTCGGCGGTGTCGTGTTCGGCCACGAGCAGGCGGGCATTGCGATCAACGCGATCCACGAACTCGTGCGCGAGGCCGGCAAGCCGGTGTGGGACTGGCAGCCGCCTGCCGAAGACGAAGCCTTCATCGCCAAGGTCAAGGGCCTGGCCGAAGAGAAGCTGCGCGCGGTCTACCAGATCCGCAGCAAGCAGGCCCGCACCCAGGCGCTGCGCGAGGCGAATGCCGGCGTGATGAGCGCACTGAAGGAAAGCGGCGAGCCCTTCGATGCCGGCAAGGTCAACGACCTGTTGTTCTCCATCGAATCGAAGATCGTGCGCAGCCAGATCCTGTCGGGGGAACCGCGCATCGACGGCCGCGACACCCGCACCGTGCGCCCGATCGAGATCCGCAACAGCGTGCTGCCGCGCACCCACGGCTCGGCCCTGTTCACCCGCGGCGAGACGCAGGCGCTGGTCATCACCACGCTCGGCACCGAGCGCGACGCGCAGCGCATCGACGCGCTCATGGGCGAGTACGAAGACCGCTTCCTGTTCCACTACAACATGCCTCCGTTCGCCACCGGCGAGACGGGCCGCATGGGTTCGACCAAGCGCCGTGAAGTCGGCCATGGCCGGCTTGCCAAGCGTGCCCTGGCGGCCTGCCTGCCGACCAAGGAAGAGTTCCCGTACACCATCCGCGTCGTGTCGGAGATCACCGAATCCAACGGTTCGTCGTCGATGGCTTCGGTCTGCGGCGGCTGCCTGTCGATGATGGACGCCGGCGTGCCGATGAAGGCCCACGTGGCCGGCATCGCGATGGGCCTGATCAAGGAAGACAACCGCTTTGCGGTGCTGACCGACATCCTGGGCGACGAAGATCATCTGGGCGACATGGACTTCAAGGTGGCCGGCACGACCAACGGCATCACGGCGCTGCAGATGGACATCAAGATCCAGGGCATCACCAAGGAAATCATGCAGGTCGCCCTGGCGCAGGCCAAGGAAGCGCGCATGCACATCCTGGGCAAGATGCAGGAAGCCATGGGCGAGGCCAAGGCCGAGGTGTCGAGCTTCGCGCCACGCCTGTTCACGATGAAGATCAATCCCGAGAAAATTCGTGACGTGATCGGCAAGGGCGGCTCCGTCATTCGTGCGCTGACCGAAGAAACCGGCTGCCAGATCAACATCGACGAGGACGGCACGATCACGATCGCGTCCACCGATCCGGAGAAAGCCGAAGCAGCGAAGAAGCGCATCGAGCAGATCACCGCTGAAGTCGAGATCGGCAAGACCTATGAAGGTCCGGTCACGAAGATTCTCGATTTCGGCGCGCTGATCAACCTGCTGCCGGGCAAGGACGGCCTGCTGCACATCAGCCAGATCGCGCACGAGCGCGTCGAGAAGGTGACCGACTATCTGAGCGAAGGCCAGATCGTGAAGGTCAAGGTTCTCGAGACCGACGAAAAGGGCCGGGTCAAGCTGTCGATGAAGGCGCTTTCCGAGCGTCCCGCCGGCATGGAGTTCAACGACCGTCCGCCGCGCGAGGATCGCGGCGACCGTGGTGATCGTGGCGATCGCCGCGACCGCCCGGATCGCGGTGGCGAGCGCCCGCAGCGCGCCGAGCGCGCGCCGCGTTTCGACAACAACAACGAGCGTGGCGACCAGCAGCAGCCTGCTGAGCAGACGGCAATGACCGAGCAGGACCAGCGGCCTCAAGAGCCGAACGGCGGCGATCGCCAGGGCTGAAACCGAGATTCGGCGGCGGCTCCTGCCGCTGCCGCAACTTCATATCGCGCTGTGCCCGCCACGGGCCGGCGCCGAAGCCGGAAAGACCATGAAAGCCATTGAAATCACTTCGTTCGGCGCTCCCGAGGTGCTGCGCATGGCGCAGCGTCCCGACCCGGTCGCGGGTGCGGGCGAGTTGCTCATCCGCGTGGCCGCGAGCGGCGTGAACCGTCCCGATGTACTGCAGCGCACGGGCAACTATCCGGTGCCGCCGGGCGCGTCAGATCTGCCGGGGCTCGAGGTCGCCGGCGAGATCGTTTCCGGCGACGCGGCCGCGATGAACGACGCGGGCCTGAAGATCGGCGACCGCGTCTGTGCGCTGGTGGCTGGCGGCGGCTACGCGCAGCTTTGCGTGGCGCCTGTGGCCCAGTGCCTTCCGGTGCCCAAAGGCTGGAGCGACATCGAGGCAGCCTCGCTTCCCGAGACCTTCTTCACCGTCTGGAGCAACGTGTTCGACCGCGCCCGCCTGCAAAAAGGCGAGACCTTGTTGATCCAGGGCGGATCGAGCGGTATCGGCGTTACCGCCATCCAGTTGGGCAAGGCGCTCGGCGCCACGGTCATCGTGACGGCGGGCAGCGACGACAAGTGCGACGCCTGCAGGAAGCTTGGCGCCGACCATGCGATCAACTACAAGACGGTCGATTTCGTGCAGGAAATCAAGGCTCTCACGGCCGGCAAGGGTGTCGACGTGGTGCTCGACATGGTGGCCGGCAGCTATGTCGCGCGAGAGATCGAATGCCTGGCCGAAGACGGCCGGCTGGTGATCATCGCGGTGCAGGGCGGCGTGAAGAGCGAGTTCAACGCCGGCCTCGTGCTGCGGCGGCGCCTCACGATCACCGGGTCGACCTTGCGGCCGCGGCCAATCGCGTTCAAGGGCGCGATCGCGAAGGCGCTGCGCGAAAAGGTTTGGCCTCTGCTCGAAGGCGGCGCGGTGAAGCCGGTCATCCACAGCACCTTCGCGGCAGAAGGTGATCCCAGCGGTGCTGCGCAGGCCCATGCGTTGATGGAATCGAACCAGCACATCGGCAAGATCGTGCTGACCTGGTGAACGAGGCGGACATGACGAAGAAGCAACTCATTGCCGGCAACTGGAAGTTGAACGGCAGCCTGGCAGCCAACGAGGTGCTGTTGAAGGCCTTGCTGCAAGGCGTCGGCGCACCTGCATGCGAGATCGCGGTGTGCGTTCCGGCACCGTACCTTGCACAGGTGCAGTCGCTGGTTGCCGGCTCGCCGATCGCGCTGGGCGCACAGGACGTGTCGGCCGAGCCGAAGGGTGCGTTCACCGGCGAGCAGTCGGGCGCGATGCTCAAGGAGTTCGCCGTTCGTTATGCGATCGTCGGTCATTCCGAGCGCCGCCAGTACCACGGCGAAACCGACGAACTGGTGGCGGGCAAGACTGCCGCCGCCCTGGCGAACGGCATCACGCCGATCGTCTGCGTCGGCGAAACGCTCGCGCAACGCGAAGCAGGGCAGACCGAAGAGATCGTCAAGCGCCAGCTTGCGGCTGTCATCCATGTCAACGGCCACTGCATCAGCGAAATCGTCGTTGCCTACGAACCGGTGTGGGCCATCGGCACCGGGAAGACTGCCACACCCGAGCAGGCGCAGGCGGTGCATGCGGTGCTGCGTGCGCAGTTGCACCATGCGGCGAGCGAGCATGCGGCGGGCATCCGCATCCTCTACGGCGGCAGCATGAATGCGGCCAACGCCGCCGAGTTGCTGGCGCAGCCCGACATCGACGGCGGCCTGATCGGTGGCGCGTCGCTCAAGGCACCCGATTTTCTGCAGATCATTGCCGCGGCGCGCTGAAGCGGCGCAGCGGTCGAACAATTAGGAGTTAGAACGAATGAACCTGATCCTCAATATCCTGGTGGGCGTTCAGATGCTCACGGCACTCACGATGATCGGATTGATCCTGATCCAGCACGGCAAGGGTGCCGACATGGGTGCCGCTTTCGGTGGCGGCAGCGCGGGCAGCCTGTTCGGCGCCAGCGGCAGCGCCAACTTTCTGTCTCGCACGACCGGCGTGCTTGCCGCGGTGTTCTTCGCATGTACGTTGCTGCTCGCCTACTTCAGCAACGCACGCCCGGTCGGCGGCGGAAGCCTACTCGAGCGCGCAGCAGTCGGCGCGCCTGCGCCCGTGGGGCCGGCCAGCCAGATTCCCGGCAGCATCACGCCTGTGCCGGCCCCCGCCGCGAGCGCACCAGCACCTGCACCCGCACCTGCATCGCCGCCGTCCGCGCCGGCATCCGGCGCGGCGCAGATCCCGAGCCGCTGACGCGGCGGTATTCGATGCAGTCGTCGAATGAAAACGCATCGATTTCGAGTTAAACTCCAAAGCTGCCCGGAAAGCCAAAACCTCATCAGGTTCCTCATGCCATCCGGGCAAAAAAAACCGCGGTCGTGGTGAAATTGGTAGACACGCTATCTTGAGGGGGTAGTGGCGAAAGCTGTGCGAGTTCGAGTCTCGCCGACCGCACCAAATCTCACCGGCAGGAAGCATCGCTTTCTGCCGGTGGCAAGCGGTGTCAAACCCCGATGAATCTCGATTCCTACCTTCCCGTCCTGTTGTTCATCCTGGTCGGCGTCGGTGTCGGCGTCGCACCTCAGGTTCTGGGCTATCTTCTCGGGCCCAATCGGCCCGATGCCCAAAAGAATGCGCCCTACGAATGCGGCTTCGAAGCCTTCGAAGACGCGCGCATGAAGTTCGACGTGCGCTATTACCTCGTCGCTATCCTCTTCATTCTTTTCGACCTGGAAATCGCGTTTCTCTTTCCGTGGGCGATCGCGCTCAAGGAGATCGGTCCGGTCGGCTTCTGGGCCATGATGATCTTCCTTGCCATCCTCGTCGTGGGCTTCGTCTACGAGTGGAAAAAGGGCGCGCTCGACTGGGAATGACAAGGACTTGAAAAATGGCTATTGAAGGCGTCATGAAGGAAGGCTTCGTTACCACCACCTACGACTCGGTGGTGAACTGGGCCAAGACCGGATCGTTGTGGCCGATGACTTTCGGCCTGGCCTGCTGCGCCGTCGAAATGATGCATGCGGGCGCTGCGCGCTACGACATCGACCGCTTCGGCATGCTGTTCCGGCCGAGTCCGCGCCAGTCCGACCTGATGATCGTGGCCGGTACGCTGTGCAACAAGATGGCACCTGCACTGCGCAAGGTATACGACCAGATGCCGGAGCCTCGCTGGGTGCTGTCGATGGGGTCGTGCGCCAATGGCGGTGGCTACTACCACTACAGCTATTCGGTCGTGCGCGGCTGCGATCGCATCGTGCCGGTCGATGTCTACGTGCCGGGCTGTCCGCCGACGGCGGAGGCGCTGCTGTACGGAATCATCCAGCTCCAGCAAAAAATCCGCCGCACAAACACGATCGCGCGTGCCTGAAGAAACGAGAGCCGATGACCGACTTTGCCATTTCTCCCGAGGCACTGCAGACCCAGATCGCCGACACGCTCGGCGCCAAGGCCAGGAGCATCACGCTTGCGCTCGGCGAGGTCACTGCGGTGGTCGGCGCGGCCGACTACCTCGCGGCCGCGACACTGCTGCGCGATGCGCCGGCCTGCCGCTTCGAGCAGCTGATCGACCTGTGCGGCCTCGACTACTCCGAGTACCGTGAAGGCCTCTGGGAAGGCGAGCGCTTCTGTGTCGTGACCCACCTGCTGTCGGTGAGCCTCAACCAGCGGGTGCGTCTCAAGGTGTTCGTGCCGAACGAAGACCTGCCGGTCATCGATTCGCTGACGGGCATCTGGAACGGCGCAGGCTGGTTCGAACGCGAAGCCTTCGACCTCTACGGCATCGTGTTCGAAGGCCACGACGACCTGCGCCGCATCCTGACGGACTACGGCTTCATCGGCCACCCGTTTCGCAAGGATTTCCCGGTGTCGGGCCATGTGGAGATGCGCTACGACGCTGAGCAGAAGCGTGTGATCTACCAGCCGGTTTCGATCGAGCCGCGCGAGATCACGCCGCGCGTGATCCGCGAAGACAACTACGCCGGCGGACACCACTGATGGCCGAGATCAAGAACTACACGCTGAACTTCGGTCCCCAGCATCCCGCGGCGCACGGCGTGCTGCGCCTCGTGCTCGAGCTGGATGGCGAGGTCATACAGCGCGCCGATCCGCACATCGGCCTCTTGCACCGCGCGACCGAAAAGCTGGCCGAGTCGCGCACCTACATCCAGTCGCTGCCCTACATGGACCGGCTCGACTACGTTTCGATGATGAGCAACGAGCATGCGTACTGCCTCGCCATCGAGCGGCTGATGGGGCTCGACGTGCCCATTCGTGCGCAATACATCCGCGTCATGTTCGCCGAGATCACCCGGCTCCTGAACCATCTGCTGTGGCTCGGCGCGCACGGTCTCGACTGCGGTGCGATGAACATGCTCATCTACTGCTTTCGCGAGCGTGAAGACCTGTTCGACATGTACGAGGCGGTATCCGGCGCGCGCATGCACGCCGCGTACTTCCGCCCGGGCGGCGTCTACCGCGATCTTCCGGACGCGATGCCGCAGTACAAGGTCAGCAAGATCAAGAACGCGAAAGCCATCGAGCGGCTCAACCAGAACCGCCGCGGCACTCTGCTGGACTTCATCGACGACTTCTGCCTGCGCTTTCCGAAGATGGTCGACGAGTACGAAACGCTCTTGACCGACAACCGGATCTGGAAGCAGCGCACCGTCGGCATCGGCGTGGTTACGCCCGAGCGCGCATTGAATCTCGGTTTTACCGGTCCGATGCTCCGTGGCTCGGGGATCGAATGGGATCTGCGCAAGAAGCAGCCTTACGACGTCTACGACCAGATGAAGTTCGACATACCCGTCGGCAAGACGGGCGACTGCTACGACCGCTATCTCGTGCGCGTCGAGGAGATGCGCCAGGCCAACCGGATCATCCAGCAATGCTCGGCATGGCTGCGTTCGAACCCGGGGCCCGTCATCACCAGCAACCACAAGGTGGCGGCGCCGGCGCGCGAATCGATGAAGGCGAACATGGAGGAGCTGATCCACCATTTCAAGCTCTTCACAGAAGGCTTTCACGTGCCCGAAGGCGAGGCCTATGCCGCCGTCGAGCATCCGAAGGGCGAGTTCGGCATCTACCTCGTGAGCGATGGCGCCAACAAGCCCTACCGTCTGAAGATCCGCGCGCCGGGCTTTCCGCATCTGGCGGCACTCGACGAGATGTCGCGCGGCCACATGATTGCGGACGCGGTCGCGGTGATCGGCACCATGGACATCGTGTTCGGCGAGATCGACAGGTGAGCGAACAATGATTTCCGACACCATTCAAAGCAGCAACCGACAGCTGCCGGCCGCGACGCTTGAGCGCTTTGCTGTCGAGGTCGCCAAGTACCCGGCAACGCAGAAACAGTCGGCCGTGATGGCCTGCCTGGCCATCGTGCAGCAGGACGAAGGCTTCGTCAGCATGCAGCGCGAGCGCGAGATCGCCGCCTACCTTGGCATGGCGCCGATCGCGGTACACGAGGTGACGACCTTCTACAACATGTACAACCAGCGGCCGGTGGGCAAGTACAAGCTCAATGTCTGCACCAACCTGCCGTGCCAGCTGCGCGATGGTGCGGCGGCGCTCGCGCATCTTGAGAACAAGCTCGGCATCCGCATGGGCGAGACCACGCCCGACGGCCTGTTCACCCTGCAGCAGAGCGAATGCCTGGGCGCATGCGCCGACTCGCCGGTGATGCTGGTCAACGACCGCACGATGTGCAGCTTCATGAGCAACGAAAAACTCGACCAGCTCGTCGACGGGTTGCGCTCGTCGACCACGGAGGGCGCGCAATGATGTCGCCCGAGCAAGTGCTCTCCCAGTTCCAGGCGACCGGGGTGCAGACCTGTTTTCACGATCGCCACATCGAGCCGCAGATCTATGCCGGGCTCAACGGCAGCAACTGGCGCCTGGCCGACTACGAGGCGCGCGGCGGCTACAAGGCGCTGCGCAAGATCCTGAGCGAGGGCCTGACGCCCGAGCAGGTGATCGCCGAGGTCAAGGCGTCCGGTTTGCGCGGACGCGGCGGCGCCGGCTTTCCGACCGGCCTCAAGTGGAGCTTCATGCCGCGGCAGTTTCCGGGCCAGAAGTACCTGGTGTGCAATTCGGACGAGGGCGAGCCCGGCACCTGCAAGGACCGGGACATCCTGCAGTACAACCCGCACATCGTGATCGAGGGCATGGCCATCGCCGCCTATGCCATGGGCATCAGCGTCGGCTACAACTACATCCACGGCGAGATTTTCCAGACCTACGACCGCTTCGAGGAGGCGCTCGAAGAAGCGCGTGCCGCGGGCTATCTGGGCGACGCAATCATGGGCAGTGGCTACAACTTCCAGCTGCATGCGTCGCATGGATTCGGCGCCTACATCTGCGGCGAAGAAACCGCGCTGCTCGAGTCGCTCGAAGGCAAGAAGGGGCAGCCGCGCTTCAAGCCGCCGTTCCCGGCGAGCTTCGGCCTCTATGGCAAGCCCACGACGATCAACAACACCGAAACCTTCGCCGCCGTGCCGTGGATCATCGTCAACGGCGGTGTCGCGTATCTAG
>JANOCL010000047.1:0-12305 GCA_031412135.1 Variovorax sp.
GCGATCGGCGCCCGCACCACCGAAAGCCAGGTGCATCGCGAGCTGGCTTCGGGCCTTTCGGCACCGATCGGCTTCAAGAACGGCACCGACGGCAACATCCGCATCGCGACCGATGCCATCCAGGCTGCGGCGCGCGGACATCACTTTCTTTCGGTGCACAAGAACGGCCAGGTCGCCATCGTGCAGACCAACGGCAACCAGGACTGCCATGTGATCCTGCGCGGCGGCAAGGCGCCCAACTACGATGCCGCGAGCGTGGCCGCCGCCTGCCGCGACCTGGAAGCCGCCGGGCTGCCGCCGACGCTGATGGTCGACTGCAGCCATGCCAACAGCAGCAAGCAGCACCAGAAGCAGATCGACGTGGCGCGCGACATCTCGGCGCAGATCGCCGGCGGCAGCCGAAGCGTGTTCGGGCTGATGGTCGAGAGCCACCTGAGCGCCGGCGCGCAGAAGTTCACGGCCGGCAAGGACAGCATCGGCGATCTGGAGTATGGCAAGAGCATCACCGACGCCTGCCTGGGCTGGGACGATTCGGTGCAGGTGCTCGGCACCCTGTCGCGGGCCGTCGAGCAGCGTCGCGGCTGAATCGGCTCGGCAATCGGCTCGGCGCTCCGGTGCCTAGCGGCCGCGCAGCGCGGAGAGCAGCTTCTCGTGCACCCCGCCGAAGCCGCCGTTGCTCATGCACACGATGTGATCGCCGGGTCGGGCTGCGGCCGCGACCTGTGCAACGAGCGGCTCGATGGCGCCGATCACCCGCGCGCGTGCGCCCATCGGCGCAAGCGCCGCCGCGGCGTCCCAGTCCAGGCCGCCGCTGTGGCAGAACGCAAGGTCGGCCGCCTCCAGGCTCCAGGGCAGCTGGGCCGCCATGGTCCCGAGCTTCATCGTGTTGCTGCGCGGCTCGAATGCCGCAAGGATGCGATCCTTGGTCCGGCCGGCCGCGTCGAGCTGTTTGCGCAAGCCGTCGAGCGTGGTGCGGATGGCGGTCGGATGGTGCGCAAAGTCGTCGTAGACCGTGATCTCGCCGCCGCCATTGCGGGCGACGCTGCCGCGCAGTTCCATGCGCCGGCGCACATTTCGAAAGCTGCCCAGAGACGCAGCCGCATCGGCCGGCGCAACGCCGACGTGTTCTGCCGCTGCGATCGCGGCGAGCGCGTTCATCTGGTTGTGCAGCCCCGAAAGAGGCCACGCCACGCTGCCCACCGGCTCGCCATTGCGAAGCACGTCGAATGCGCCATGCGACCCACGGGCCTGCCACTCGCCGCCGGCACCGAAACGGGCGAGATCGCTCCAGCAGCCTTGCGCCAGCACCCGCTGCAAGCTCTCTTCGCTCGCGTTGACGACGATCCGACCGGTCGCCGGCACGGTGCGAACCAGGTGATGGAATTGTCTTTCGATCGCCGCCAGGTCGTCGAAGATGTCGGCGTGGTCGAACTCCAGGTTGTTCAGGATCGCCGTGCGCGGGCGGTAGTGGACGAACTTGCTGCGCTTGTCGAAGAAGGCGGTGTCGTATTCGTCTGCTTCAATGACGAATGTGGCCCCCACGCTCGCCACTTCGTGTGCTGCGCTGCCCCCCGATCGGGCGCTCGGGCGCTGCGCACCGCCCAACCTTGCGGAAACGCCGAAGTCGAGCGGCACGCCGCCCACCAGGAAACCGGGCGCCAGTCCGGCGCGTTCGAGTACCCAGGCCAGCATCGAGGTGGTGGTTGTCTTGCCATGTGTGCCGGCGACTGCCAGCACGTGCCGTCCCTGAAGCACATGCTCCGCCAGCCATTGCGGGCCGCTGGTGTAGCTCGATCCGGCATCGAGGATGGCTTCCATCAGCGGGAATTTCGGGCTGCCGTCGGGTTTGCGGACACGCGACACGACATTGCCGACGACGAAGACGTCCGGCCGCAGGCGGATCTGGTCGGCGGCGAAGCCTTCGATCAAATCGATGCCGAGCGCTCGCAACTGGTCGCTCATCGGCGGATAGACGCCGGCGTCGCAGCCGGTCACCCGGTGTCCGGCTTCGCGCGCGAGTGCAGCGACGCCACCCATGAAGGTGCCGCAGATGCCGAGAATGTGAATGTGCATCGGCTGATTTTAGGGACGCGCCGCGCGTGGTCTCCTGCGCGCGCTGCACTGCGGGCAGAATGGCCGGATGGACACGTCCAAGCAGGAAATCGCCGCCTCCGCGGCTCGACTCGTGGTCGAGGAAGGGCTCGAATACGGCCCCGCAAAGCGCCGCGCGCTGCGTGTCCTGGGGCTTTCCGCGCGCACGCCCCTACCCAACAACGACGAGGTCGAAGCCGAGGTGCGCGACTACATCCAGCTCTTTTGCGCCGACACCCAACCGCAGGAGTTGCAGGCGCTGCGCATGCTGGCGCTGGAGTGGATGGAGCGCATGGCACAGTTCCGGCCCCACGTCGGCGGCGCGGTATGGCACGGCACGGCGACCCGGCTTTCGGATATCTACATCCAGTTGTTCTGCGATGACTCCAAGTCCGCCGAGATCGCGCTCATCGATCACCGTGTCGAGTACGAGCCGCGCATGGTCACCGGTTTTCATGGCGAGCAGGTCGAGGCGCTCAGCGTGCATGCGGCAAGCCGCGCGCTCGGCGAAGAGATCGGCGTGCACCTGTTGGTGTACGACCTCGACGATCTGCGCGGCGCGCTCAAACCCGACGCGCAAGGGCGCACGCCGCGCGGCAATCTGGACGCCCTCCGGCGGCTGCTCGAAAAGGAAACCGAATGACCGTCGATACACCGAGCCGTCGAAAGTGGCTCTATGGCGCCGTTGCTGCAGTGGCAGCCGGCGCAGGATTGTCCGGTGCCCTGTGGCACCGGCAAGGCACGACGGCCGTGGGGGAGCAGGTCGATGCAGCCTTCTGGGACCGGCGCTTCGATCGGCCCGAGGGCGGTGAGTTGGCATTCGAAAGCTTGCGCGGCAAACCGCTCCTGCTGAATTTCTGGGCAACCTGGTGCCCACCGTGCATCGAGGAAATGCCGATGATCGATGCGTTCTTTCGTCAAAACTCGTCGAACGGCTGGCAAGTCGTAGGCTTGGCCATCGACCAGCCGAGCGCGGTCCGCAAATTCCTGAGCAAGACGCCCGTGACATATCCTTTGGGACTCGCCGGGCTGGAAGGGACCGAACTCGTCAAGCAATTGGGCAATACGAGCGGCGGCCTGCCTTTCACCCTGGTGCTCGACCAAGGCGGCGGGATCGTGGCACGTAAGATGGGCAAGCTCGTGCCTAGCGATCTGGAAGAGTGGCGGAAAGCCTAGTTCACGCTAGAATGCGCGACCCGGATCGCGCTATTTATCTCCTATACACGGAAATTCAGCGATTTTCGGCTCACTTAAGTTCTACAGCCGCATTTATGCCGGTATTGCCGGTGCTGGAGTCTCATGGATCTGCGCAAGCTCAAGACACTGATTGATTTGGTGTCCGAATCGAATATTTCCGAACTCGAAATCACCGAGACCGAAGGCAAGGTGCGGATCGTGAAGGGTGGGGTTGCTGCACCGGTCCAGTACGTTCAGACCGTGGCAGCGCCTGCCGCGCCGATGGGGGCTCCCCCCGCCATGGGAACTCTCCCACCGACCGCAGCGATGCCTGCCGAGCCGACGCCCGCAGGCCATGCGATCAAGTCGCCGATGGTCGGTACTTTCTATCGCTCGGCGAGTCCGGGCGCGGCGGCTTTCGTTGAAATCGGCAGTCAGGTGAAAGAGGGCGATACGGTCTGCATCATCGAAGCGATGAAGATCCTTAACGAAATCGAGGCCGACAAGGCCGGCACCGTCACACAGATCCTCGGCGAAAACGGTCAGGCGGTCGAATACGGCCAGCCGCTGTTCATCATCGAGTGACCATGTTCAAGAAGATTCTGGTCGCTAATCGCGGAGAGATTGCCCTGCGCATCCAGCGCGCCTGCAGTGAACTCGGCATCAAGGCCGTGATGGTGTATTCCGAGGCAGACCGCGATGCCAAGTACGTGAAGCTGGCGCAGGAAGCGGTGTGCATCGGCCCCGCGCCTTCGTCGCAAAGCTACCTGAACATGCCGGCGATCATCTCGGCGGCCGAGGTGACCGACTCGGAAGCCATCCATCCCGGCTACGGCTTCCTGAGCGAGAACGCCAACTTTGCCGAACGCGTCGAGCAAAGCGGGTTCCAGTTCATCGGCCCCACGCCCGAGTCGATCCGCATGATGGGCGACAAGGTGTCGGCCAAGCAGGCCATGATCAAGGCGGGCGTGCCCTGCGTCCCGGGTTCGGAGGGCGAACTGTCCGACGACGCGGCCGTCAACAAGCGCATCGCCCGGGCGATCGGCTATCCCG
Source organism: Variovorax sp. (assembly GCA_031412135.1). Taxonomy (GTDB): domain Bacteria; phylum Pseudomonadota; class Gammaproteobacteria; order Burkholderiales; family Burkholderiaceae_C; genus Variovorax. The sequence continues at coordinate 4,321 of JANOCL010000047.1, forward strand.
TCATCATCAAGGCGTCTGGCGGCGGCGGCGGACGCGGCATGCGCGTGGTGCACACCGAGGCGGCGCTGGTCAACGCGATCCAGATGACCAAGGCGGAAGCGGGCGCGGCCTTCAACAATCCGTCGGTCTACATGGAGAAGTTCCTCCAGAACCCGCGCCACATCGAAATCCAGATCCTGGCGGACAAGCACAAGAACGCGGTCTTTCTCGGCGAACGCGACTGCTCCATGCAGCGGCGCCACCAGAAGGTCATCGAAGAATCGCCCGCTCCCGGCGTGCCGCGCAAGCTGATCGAAAAAATCGGCGAGCGTTGCGCCGCTGCCTGCAAGAGGATCGGCTATCGCGGCGCCGGCACCTTTGAATTTCTGTATGAGAACGGCGAGTTCTATTTCATCGAGATGAACACGCGCGTCCAGGTCGAGCATCCGGTGACCGAGTTCACCACCGGCATCGATATCGTCAAGACGCAGATCATGGTCGCCGCTGGCGAAAAGCTGCCGTTCACCCAGCGGCAGATCGAGATGCGCGGTCATTCGATCGAGTGCCGCATCAATGCCGAGGACCCTTACAAGTTCACGCCTTCGCCGGGTCGCATCACGATGTGGCACCCACCGGGCGGTCCGGGCGTGCGCGTGGATTCCCACGTCTACACCAACTATTTCGTGCCGCCGAACTACGACTCCATGATCGGCAAGATCATCGTGCATGGCGATACGCGGGACCAGGCGCTGGCGCGCATGCGTACGGCCTTGAACGAGACGGTGATCGAGGGCATCCAGACCAATATTCCGCTGCACCGCGAACTGATGGTCGACGCCAACTTCATGAGCGGCGGCACCAACATCCACTATCTCGAAGAGTGGCTCGTGGCCCGCAAGCGCTGACGGGGGGCGAGGTGTTCGAACTCCGCCTCCTGGCACCGGAAGAGCATGTTGAAGTGCTCGGCGACGCCCTCGACGCGCTGGACGCGTTGAGCGTCTCGGTAGAGGATGCAGATGCGCAGACCGATGCCGAAGAGGCCCTCTTCGGCGAGCCGGGCATGCCGCCGCCGAAGGAAGGCTGGCATCGTTCCCGTGTGATCGCGCTGTTCGCCACCGAAGCGTTGGCGCGCGAAGCGGCATCCGTGCTCGCGGCGCAGGACTTCTTTGCCGACTGCGTGCTGCTCGGCCTTTCCGACGTGCCGGAGCAGGACTGGGTGAGGCTCACGCAGTCGCAGTTCGCGCCGGTCGAGATCACGCCCGAGTTCTGGATCGTGCCGACCTGGCATGAGCCGCCGGTGCAGGCGCGGCAGGTGATCCGGCTCGACCCCGGTCTCGCGTTCGGCACAGGCACCCATCCGACCACGCGCATGTGCCTGCGCTGGATTGCCGCGCACGCGAACCTGAAGCGAGCGCGCGTGCTCGACTACGGCTGCGGGTCCGGCATCCTCGCGATCGGCGCGGCGAAGTTCGGTGCGCTCGACATCGACGCGGTCGACATCGACGAAGCCGCGATCGAAGCAACGCGCCGCAATGCGGAAGCCAATGGCGTGCAACTGAAGGCGGGTCTGTCCGATCAGGCCACTGGCGGGTATGACCTCGTGCTTGCCAACATTCTTGCAACGCCGCTCAAGGTGCTGGCGCCCTTGCTGTGCGGCCATGTGGCGCCGGGCGGCACGCTCGTGCTGGCGGGCATCCTCGCGCGGCAGGCGGACGAGTTGAAGCTTGCCTATTCGCCCAGCGCCAAGCTGGAGGTCAGCGACAGCGAAGACGGCTGGGTCCTGATGACGGCGCGGTTCTAACGCCGCTTGGAGGGCGAGCAACAAATACAATCGGCGCCTCATGAGCCTGGTCACCCGCTGTCCCGCCTGCGCCACTGCTTTCAAGGTGGTGAGAGACCAGCTTCGCATTTCCGACGGATGGGTGCGCTGCGGCCGCTGCAGCCATGTGTTCGATGCGACCGTCGATCTCTACGAGGCGCCCGAACCGGCGCCGGCGCCTGTCCCCGCGACGCCGGCAGAGTCATCGATGGATGAGCCGGCGCCGAACGTTGAGGAAGCCGATTTCCTCGACGATGACCCGGAAAGCCGCCCGGCGGAACTGGAATCCACGCCAGAGCCCGACGCCCAAACCCAGTCCGAAACATTGCCCGCGGACGATACCGCGCGGCTCGCCAGCGTCTTCGCCGACGAGCCCTGGCCCGAACGGGAACAGCCGATGCCGTCGGCCGAAGCGGACGTCGTTCCGCCGTACCCGTCGCTGCCGCCTTTCCCGGACATCGATCTGACGCTGCAGGCGCCGCCGCCCGCAGCGCGAGAAGCGCCTGCCGAGGCTGCAGATTCCGGCAACGCGCAACTGCAGAAGGCCCTGCGCCGTGCGCGTGTCAAGCATGCCAAGATCGCTAAGGCGAAAGCGCGCGAAGAGGAGCGGGCCGCTGGGCGCGAATCCGCACCGGTGGTGCTCGCAGCGAGCGAGTCCGAGCTTTCCTCCTCCGCCGGTCCGTCCGGTGCCGCAGCGGAGCGGCAGCCGTTCTGGCGCCGCATGCTCGCGTGGCGCTCGACAAAGATCATCACCCTGCTAGCTGTCGTTGTGTTGATTGCGCAGGTGCTGCGCCAGGAGCGCGATGTGATCGTCGCGCGCCAGCCGACGCTACGGCCGGCGCTTGCCGCGCTGTGCGGACTGACCGGCTGCCAGCTCTCCGCGCTGCGCCGGATCGGAGACATCACCATCGACGGCGCCTCGTTCGCACGCGAGAAGACCGGCGACGCCTACCGTCTGAGCTTCACCTTGCGCAATGCCGCCGCCGTGCCACTGGCCATGCCGGCGGTCGAGTTGTCGCTGCTCGACACGCAGGAACGTGCCGTGGTGCGCCGCGTGCTGCTGCCGGCCGAGTTCGGTGCGCCGTCCGTGTTGCCCGCCCGTGGAGAGCGCGGCGCATCGCTGCCGCTGGCGCTCGCGGGGTCCGAGGCCGCGGCGCTGCCGCCGGTGGCGGGTTACCGCGTGCTCGCTTTCTATCCCTGAGCCTTGCGCTTTAGCTTCTTTCTCTCTTCACCAACGGTTCATTCATGGCAGCAGTGATTTGCGGTTCCCTCGCGTTCGACACCATCATGACTTTCGAAGGGCGGTTCGCCGACCAGATCCTTCCCGACCAGCTGCACATCCTCAATGTGTCGTTTCTGGTGCCCGGCCTGCGGCGCGACTTCGGCGGCTGCGCCGGCAACATCGCCTACAGCCTCAATGCACTTGGTGGCAGTGCGCTGCCGATGGCGACGGTCGGCAGCGATGGCGCGGACTACCTGCAGCGCCTGCGGGCGCTCGGCATCAGCACGGAGTTCGTGCGGCAGGTCGACGACACCTTCACCGCGCAGGCGATGATCATGAACGACCGCGACAACAACCAGATCACCGCGTTCCACCCGGGTGCAATGCAGCAGGCGCACATCACGCGTGTCGTGGCGCGCGACGACATCCGGCTCGGCATCGTCGCGCCGGACGGACGCGAAGCGATGCTCCAGCATGCCGAACAGTTCAAGGCGGCAGACATCCCATTCGTCTTCGATCCCGGTCAGGGACTGCCGATGTTCGACGGTGAGGAACTGGCGCATTTCGTCGACCTGGCCACCTGGGTCGTCGTCAACGACTACGAAGGAAAAATGCTTTCGCAGCGCATCGGCCTGAGTCTCGCCGAAATATCGAAGCGCGTGCGCGGCCTGGTGGTAACGCTCGCTGCCGAAGGCTGCGAAGTGTGGACAGGCGGCGAGCGCGAGCACGTGCCGGGCGTCGAACCCACGGCCGTCGTCGAGCCGACGGGCTGCGGTGACGCGTGGCGCGGTGCGCTCCTGTTCGGACTCGAGAAAGATTGGCCGCTCGCGCGCTGCGCCGCGCTCGGTAACCGCATCGGCGCGCTCAAGATTGCGCACCGCGGCCCGCAGAACTACCAGGTGGATCTGAACGCGCTGGGACTCTGAGCGCGGGCCAACCTCCGGCGCTAAAAAAAAGCCCGGCACCTTTCGGTGTCGGGCTTTTTTGGCTCCAGGGCCGCTCTGAACGACTCAGGGCTTGCTGGCCGTAGGAAATGGCCATGCTGCCTGCGGGTTCAGCGTGGTCTGCGCTGCAGGCGCAGGCGCTACTGCAGCTTTGGCGGGCGCTTTCGCGGCCTTCTTGGCAGCGGGCTTCTTCGCTGCTTTCTTGGCAGCAGGCTTTTTGGCTGCAGCCTTCTTGGCGGGCGCCTTTTTCGCGGGCGCCTTCTTTGCAGCAGCCTTCTTCGCCGGGGCCTTCTTGGCTGCGGCCTTCTTGGCCGGCGCCTTCTTTGCAGCAGCCTTCTTCGCCGGAGCCTTCTTCGCGGCTACCTTCTTGGCGGGGGCCTTCTTCGCTGCGGCCTTCTTCGCCGGAGCCTTCTTCGCGGCTACCTTCTTGGCCGGCGCCTTCTTCGCTACGACCTTCTTGGCCGGCGCTTTTTTAGCGGCGACCTTCTTTGCCGGAGCCTTCTTTGCAGCGGCTTTCTTAGCCGGCGCTTTCTTTGCAGTTGCCATTTCTATTTCTCCTTGATCAAGTTGAAAAAATCAACCTTTTGAAGCACTTCACGCATGTTGGTCAGCGTGAAGCGATTCATGGCGTTGGATCGATCTCCAGCACCATGAACACCTGTGCTCCACCGCTGCCGCACTCTTCGGTGCAATCGTCGGCGAGAGCTATTCTTGAATTCAATCCCACGAGAGCGCACCACCCGACTGGTACTCGATCACTCGGGTCTCGAAGAAGTTGCGCTCCTTCTTCAGGTCAATCATTTCGCTCATCCAGGGGAACGGGTTTTCTTCGTTCGGGAAAAGCGTTTCAAGGCCGATCTGCTGCGCGCGCCGATTGGCGATGTAGCGCAGGTAGCCCTTGAACATGGAGGCATTCATGCCGAGCACGCCGCGCGGCATGGTGTCTTCGGCGTACTTGTATTCGAGCTCGACGGCCTTCATGAAGAGGGCCTTGATCTCCGCCTTGAACTCCGCGGTCCAGAGGTTGGGGTTCTCGAGCTTCAGTTGGTTGATCAGGTCGATGCCGAAGTTGCAGTGCATCGACTCGTCGCGCAGGATGTACTGGTACTGCTCGGCGGCGCCGGTCATCTTGTTCTGGCGGCCGAGCGCAAGGATCTGCGTGAAGCCGACGTAGAAGAACAGGCCCTCCATCAGGCAGGCGAAGACGATCAGCGACTTCAGCAGCGTCTGGTCGTTCTCGTGCGTGCCGGTGTGGAAGTGCGGGTCGCTGATGGCTTCGATGAACGGGATCAGGAACTGGTCCTTCTCGCGGATCGACTGCACTTCGTTGTAGGCGTTGAAGATTTCGCTCTCGTCCAGTCCGAGCGACTCGACGATGTACTGGTAGGCGTGCGTGTGGATCGCTTCCTCGAATGCCTGGCGCAAGAGGAACTGGCGGCACTCGGGCGCCGTGATGTGGCGGTAGGTGCCCAGGACGATGTTGTTCGCAGCCAGCGAATCCGCAGTGACGAAGAACCCGAGGTTGCGCTTGACGATGCGGCGCTCGTCTTCGGTCAGGCCGTTCGGGTCTTTCCAGAGCGCGATGTCGCGCGTCATGTTCACTTCCTGCGGCATCCAGTGATTGGCGCAGGTGGCGAGGTACTTCTCCCAGGCCCACTTGTACTTGAACGGAACCAGCTGATTGACGTCGGTCTGGCCGTTGATGATGCGCTTGTCGGCGGCTCTGACGCGGCGTGCAGCCGGCGCGGCAGGTGTCGGCGTAAGCGGCGCGCGAACCGCGGCGCCGTCGTCGAGCGTGCGCGCGGTGGAAGAAGTGGAGGGAGCGTTTTGCGAAGTCGGAGATTCCGTCGAGCGGCCGAGTTGCGTACCGCTGTCCGATGAGTGCCGCAATCCTTGTTGCAGATCCTTTGGCAAGGAGGGCTTGACTTCTTCGTCCCAGGTCAACATAGAAAAATCCAATACTCAAATTATGTGAGCAACGATGTGAGTTGCAAAGTGCTGCATCGCATCGCGCTCCATTTATGTTGTCGTTATGTTGTTCGCATGCATCGCGAGATGTCAGGCGATGCCGCCAATCGCGGCGCCTTCATGCTGACATCACTGGCACGCTTCGCACGTCGGATCGTCGACGCCGCAGAACGCGATGTCGGTCGCAGGCATCACACTCATCTGCGCTTGCGCTGCGAGCGCGGCTGCTTCGAGTGCGCTCATGCCCGATGCCGATGCATTGCCGCTGCCCGACGAGACCGCATTGAGCCGGCCCGACTGCACCGTCGATTTTTCCGCATGCGTGGCGCTCTGCGTACGCAGGTAGTAGGTGGTCTTCAAGCCGCGCAGCCAGGCGAGCTTGTAGGTGTCGTCGAGCTTCTTGCCCGACGCGCCGGCCATGTAGATGTTGAGCGACTGCGCCTGGTCGATCCACTTCTGCCGGCGGGATGCGGCTTCCACCAGCCACGTGGTCTCGACCTCGAACGCGGTGGCGTAGAGCGCCTTGACGTCCTGCGGCACGCGGTCGATCGGACGCAGCGAGCCGTCGAAGTGCTTGAGGTCCATCACCATCACGTCGTCCCACAGGCCCAGGCGCTTGAGGTCGCGCACAAGGTAGTGGTTGATGACGGTGAATTCGCCCGACAGGTTCGACTTCACCGAGAGATTGCCGAAGCATGGCTCGATCGAGGCATCGACGCCGATGATGTTCGAGATGGTCGCGGTCGGCGCGATGGCCACGCAGTTCGAATTGCGCATGCCGTCGGCCTTGATCTTCTGGCGCAGCGCGTCCCAGTCGAGGGTGGAAGAGCGGTCGACCTCGATGTAGCCACCGCGTGCCTTCTCGAGCAGGTCGAGCGTGTCGAGCGGCAGGATGCCCTTGTCCCAGAGCGATCCCTTGTAGCTCGAGTACTTGCCGCGTTCCTTGGCCAGGTCCGTCGACGCCCAGTAGGCGTGATAGCAGATCGCTTCCATCGATTCGTCGGCGAACTGCACGGCTTCCTGCGAAGCGTAGGGAATACGCAGTTCGTACAGCGCATCCTGGAAGCCCATCAAACCGAGGCCGACCGGACGATGGCGCAGGTTGGAGTCGCGTGCTTTCTTGACGGCGTAATAGTTGATGTCGATCACGTTGTCGAGCATCCGCATCGCCGTGGAAATCGTGCGCTGGAGCTTTTGCTGGTCGACCTTTCCGTCCTTCAGATGCTGCAGCAGATTGACCGAGCCCAGGTTGCAGACGGCGGTTTCGGTGTCGCTGGTATTGAGCGTGATTTCGGTGCACAGGTTCGACGAATGAACCACGCCGGCGTGCTGCTGTGGCGAACGCACGTTGCAGGCGTCCTTGAAGGTGATCCAGGGATGCCCGGTCTCGAACAGCATCGTGAGCATCTTGCGCCAGAGGTCGGAGGCCTGGAGCGTGCGGCTCGGCTTGATTTCGCCGCGCGCAGCCTTCTCTTCGTAGGCGACGTACGCGGTTTCGAAGTCGATGCCGAACTTGTCGTGCAGGTCGGGCACGTTGGACGGCGAGAACAGCGTCCACGTGCCCTTTTCCATCACGCGGCGCATGAACAGGTCGGGAATCCAGTTGGCCGTGTTCATGTCGTGCGTGCGGCGGCGGTCGTCGCCGGTGTTCTTGCGCAGCTCGAGGAACTCCTCGATGTCGAGATGCCAACTTTCCAGGTAGGTGCAGACGGCGCCCTTGCGCTTGCCGCCCTGGTTGACCGCGACTGCGGTGTCGTTCACCACTTTGAGGAACGGCACCACGCCCTGCGATTCGCCATTGGTGCCCTTGATGTGGCTGCCGAGTGCGCGCACGCGGGTCCAGTCGTTGCCCAGGCCGCCGGCAAACTTGGAGAGCAGCGCGTTTTCCTTGATCGACTCGTAAATGCCGTCGAGGTCGTCGGGCACCGTGGTCAGGTAGCAGCTCGACAGTTGCGAGCGCAGGGTGCCGCTGTTGAACAGCGTCGGCGTGCTCGACATGAAATCGAAGGACGAGAGCACTTCGTAGAACTCGATCGCGCGGGCTTCGCGGTCG
>JANOCL010000048.1:0-6920 GCA_031412135.1 Variovorax sp.
GGTTCTCTGGGGTTTTTGCGACCTTTGCGCTTCTTCGCGCCCTCTGCGTCCGGTCAAGCCCGGATTCTTATCGCACCGGCGTCACCGTCGCGCCACCGGCCGGGGCGGGCGCCGGTGCCTGCATCGGCTCCATCGGCGGCAGCGGCACGTTGGAACGCGATGCCGCGGCGCCGGTGCCGCCTTGCTGCGTCTGATTGGCAAGCTCGGCCTCGCTGACCACTTCAACCACCCGCACGACTTTTTCGACACCCGAGACGCCGCGGGTGATTTCGGTCGCGCGATCGGTTTCGCGGCGGGTGGCCAGCCCCAGCAGGTAAACCGTGCCGCGCTCGGTCACGACCTTGAAGGAGTTGGCGAAGATGTCCTTGGCATCGAGCAGCGAGGCCTTCACCTTGCCGCTGATGAAGGTGTCGTTGGAGCGCTGCTGGAACGAACTCGAAGGCCCGACCGCTAGCTCGTTCACCACCGAGCGGACGTTGTCGACCCTGCGCACCACTTCTTCGGCACGGCGGCGGTCGGCGTCGGTGCCGACGGTGCCGGTCAGCAGCACCTGGCGGTTGAAGCTGGTGACGGTCACGTACATCTGGTCGTTGGCGATGTCGCGCACGCGGGCGGCGGCGCGCAGCTCGATGCCCTGGTCGTCCAGCTGGGCTCCCGAACTGCGGCGATCGGTCGCCACCATGCCCATGCCGACAGCCGCGGCGCCGCCCACCACCAGCGGCACGCAGGCCGAGAGCCCGGCCGCCAATGCGGCAGCCGCGGTCAATGTCAATGCAAGGCGTCGAATCGATGTCGTCGTCATATGGAACCTTCCTGTTCTCCGAGTAGCTGGGCGTCCACGCCGTCGCACAGGCAGTGCAGCGCGAGCAGGTGGACTTCGTGGATTCGCGCCGCGCGCTCGTGCGGCACGCAGATCTGGACATCGGTTTCGCGCAGCGCGCGCCCGACGGCGCCACCGGGGCTGCTGCTTGCGCCGCCCCCCGCGGCATTGCCGAGCAATGCGACCACGGTCATGTCGCGCGCATGCGCCGTCTCGACCGCGGCCAGCACCGCCGCCGACTGGCCGCTGGCGCTCAACACCAGCAGCACGTCGCCGGCCTGGCCCAACGCGCGCACCTGGCGCGCAAAGCGCCCGGCGTCGGTGGCTTCGGCGGTGTCGGCGGCGGGGTCGGTGGTGTCGCCAGGCAGCGCAATGGCGCCGAGTTCCGGACGATCGCGCTCGAAGCGGCCGACGAACTGGGCAGCGAACTGCGCCGCCAGAAGCCCCGAGACGCCGGCACCGCAAGCCAGTATCTTGCCGCCGCTGGTGACGCACGCGAGCAATGCCTGCATCGCTTGCGCAATCGGTTTGCTGAGAAGCGGACCTGCCTGGTATTTAAGGTCGGCGCTGTCGATGAAGTGCTGCTGAATCCGTTGCTCGAGCATGGGGCGCGATGATAACTGCGGCTGGTGCAACAAAAGGTAGGCCCGGGGCGTTTCTCATTGCGCATCGAACGCGGCGCGAATCCATTCGATGCGCTCTTCGACCAGCACCACGTCGAAGCGGCATGGCGGCAGCGTGCGCAGCCGGCTCAGGTAATGGCGCGCCGCAAAGACGATGCGGTGCTTCTTGACGGCGGTGATGCTGCCGCCCGCGCCGCCGTGGGTGGCGCTCGCACGCTGGCGGACCTCGACGAACACCAGCGTGCCGTCGCGCGGATCGCGCACGATCAGGTCGATCTCGCCCCCGCCCCGGCCCGGGGTTCGATAATTGCGCGCGACCAGCACCAGGCCGGCCGCCTGAAGATGGTCGAGCGCGGCGTCTTCCGCGGCATCGCCGCGCTGCTTGGTCGTCACTGCGTCTGACCTCCCTGCGGTCGTCTTGTTATTTCGGAGAAGCCCTTGAACTCACTCGCGCCCGCTTCGTTCGGCGCCGCACTGCAGGCGGCGCGCGATGCCGCGGGTGCGCAGCATTATCCAGAGGCCACGCTCTACGTCGTGGCGACGCCGATCGGCAACCTGGCCGACATCACGCTGCGCGCACTGCAGGTGCTGCAACTCGTGAATGCGGTTGCCTGCGAGGACACGCGCCATACGCACCGCCTGCTGCGCGCATACGGCATCGAGCGGCCGTCGGCCCAGTTGCTTGCGGTGCACCAGCACAACGAAGCCGAGGCAGCGCAGGGCGTGGTCGCACGGCTCGCGAACGGCGAACGCATCGCCTACGTCAGCGATGCCGGCACCCCCGGCGTCAGCGACCCGGGCGCGCGCCTGGTCGCTACCGTGCGCTCGGCCGGCTACCGCGTGCTGCCCCTGCCTGGCGCAAGCAGCGTGACCACTCTTATCGGTGCGGCCGGGTTGGTGGCTGCCGGCGACGCGAGCAGCGCCTTCGTGTTTGCGGGTTTCCTGCCCAGCAAGCCGGGCGAGCGCGAAGCCGCCGTGCTGGCGCTTGCGGCCGAGGCGCGCAGCGTGGTGCTGCTCGAGGCGCCGCACCGCATCGAAGCGCTTGCACGCGCCCTGGGCGCACTGGGCCAGCGGCCGGTGACCGTCGGGCGCGAACTCACCAAGCAGTTCGAAGAGATCGCGACCGTCGCTGCCGTCGAGCTGCCCGGCTGGTTTGCGGCCAGCCGCGACCGCACGCGCGGCGAGTTCGCGCTGGTCCTGCACCCGATGGCGGTCCCCGCCAACGACGGCGCCGAAGCCGAACGCGTGTTGCGTCTGCTGCTGGCCGAGCTGCCGCTCAAGAGCGCCGTGCGGCTCGCGGCCGACATCAGCGGTGCACCGCGCAATGCGCTGTACGACGCGGCGCTGCGGCTGCGAGAAGAATCGAACGACTAGCCGTCGAGCTCGGGGTAGCGCCGGAAGATGCCGTCTTCGTTGAATGCGATGCGGCGCGGGCTCTGCAGATAGTCGTGCACACGTTGCCGGCGGCTCACGTTGGCATGCAGTTTGGCGACCGCCTCCGTCTTCGCGAGCGCGCGCGCCGCGGCCTGGGGAAAGGCGTAGCGCAGCCCCGCCACCACCTGAAAGAGCGAGAGATCGGCATAGGTCAGCGCGTTGCCGACCAGATGCAGATCGCCCGCGGGATTGCGCTGCAACACCTGCTCGAACCAGCCGAGGAACTTGGGAATACGCTCCTCGCGAAACGACCTGGCCCGTTCCAGCGCGGCCGCGCGCTGGTCTTGGTAGTAGCGCGACATCGAAACCGGATGGTGCGTGTCGTGCGCCTCGGCCACCACGTCGGCGATGGTCAGCTGCAACTGATGCGTCCAGAGTGCGTCGGCCTCGCCGGCGCCCGCCAGCCCGAGGCGCGGGCCGAGATAGAGAAGGATCGCTGCGGTCTGCCCGACGACGATGTCGCCATCCACCAGGAACGGTGGGGCGAACGCGGCGCGGCGCTGGTTCGGGTCGCCGAGCTGCCGCATCAACGCGGCCTCTCCACCGCCACTGGACGGCGGCAGGCGGGCCACGTCCACGTACTGCGCGCCCGCAGCTTCCAGTGCCAGGCGCACGAATTCGCCGCGGCCCTGGATGGTCGGCCAGTAATGAAGCTGGTAGGTCATGCGTACTCCGCGAGAAGTGACTGGGGGTCGGCGCGCTGGCACCCGCCCGCGCCCCTCAACCCCATGATCGGGTCAATAGCTCATCCAGCGCATCGTTAATCTGTTGCCCATGGTCCGCCAAGGATGCGACCGGCGCGCCCAGTTGATCGATGGCAACCGACACGATGTCGAGCGGATGAAGGATCAGTTCGAGCCCGTCGATGCGAAAAATCGGATTCATCCGCGTTCCCGCGCTCGAAGGCCCCGCAGGGACCTTGGCACGCAGCGCCAGCGGGACGACAACGCGCCGACGGTAGCGGTCGAACTGGGTCGACTGCACGACGACCACGAATGGGATGCTGTCCGACTGCCTCCCGTTGTTGCGATGCACATCGAACTGCGGCATCGAGATTGTCAGAGGGTGGAGTGCTCGTCGGAAAGAGAGCCGACGCGGCTGTCGAATTCGTTCCAGCCTTCGGCACAGGCGTCGGCCCATTGGATATGGCGTTGGTGCTGACCATCGCCGTGTGCGCGTGCGTTTTGAAGCTCTTTCATGTCTTGCGGCGAGATGATGTAAGCGGCCGGGCGCCCGTGTCGCGTGACGATGACCGGCTCTCGCTGCGCCTTGTCCAGCAGTTGGCCAAAGCGGTTCTGTGCCTCGACGGAAGTGACGGTGATCATGCTCGAGCGCGTGGAAGTAGCTAACTTGTACAGTTTAGCTTCGTTCTTTGTCCGCGCGCGGACCCCGACTCAGGCGATGTCGAACCGGTCGAGATTCATCACCTTGGTCCACGCTGCCACAAAGTCGTCGACGAATTTCTCCTGTCCGTCCGAACTGCCATAGATTTCGGCCGTGGCGCGCAACTGCGCGTTAGACCCGAAGACCAGATCGACGCGCGTCGCGGTCCACCGGAGCTCGCCCGTCTTGCGGTCGCGCCCTTCAAACTGCTCCTTGTCGCCCGAGACCGGCTTCCACTCCGTGCCCATGTCGAGCAGGTTGACGAAATAGTCGTTGCTCAACGTGCCCGGCTTCTTGGTGAAGACGCCGTGCCGGGACTGCCCTGAATTGACACCGAGCACGCGCAGGCCACCGACGAGCACCGTCATCTCGGGCACCGTGAGCGTCAGCAACTGCGCCCTGTCGAGCAGGAGCGCCTCTGCCGGCACGCTGTAGCGCGCCTTCGCGTAGTTGCGAAAGCCATCCGCGACCGGCTCCAGCGGAGCGAAGGAAGCCACGTCGGTTTGCTCCTGCGAGGCGTCCATGCGCCCCGGCGTGAAAGGAACCATGACGTCGCGGCCGGCATCGCGGGCCGCCTGCTCCACGCCCGCGCCACCCGCCAACACGATCAGGTCGGCGAGAGAGATCCGCTTGCCGCCGGCCTGCGCGGCGTTGAACTCGCCGCGGATGCCTTCGAGGGCCTGAAGAACTTTCGCCAGTTGCTGCGGTTCGTTGACGGCCCAGTCCTTCTGTGGCGCAAGCCGCACGCGAGCACCGTTCGCGCCGCCCCGCATGTCGGAACCACGGAACGTGGATGCCGACGCCCAGGCCGCCCCGACGAGCTGCGCACCGGTGAGGCCCGATGCCAGCACTTTCTTTTTCAGGGCCTCGACGTCCTGCGCATCGACCAGGGGATGGTCGACCGCGGGGATCGGGTCCTGCCAGATGAGTTCTTCGGCAGGCACCTCCGGCCCCAGGTAGCGCGCGAGCGGCCCCATGTCGCGGTGGGTGAGCTTGAACCAGGCGCGCGCGAAGGCATCGGCGAACTGGTCGGGGTTCTCGAAGAAGCGCCGGGAAATCTTCTCGTAGGCCGGGTCCATGCGCATCGAAAGGTCGGTGGTCAGCATGGTCGGCGCAAGGCGCTTGGCAGGATCGTGTGCGTGCGGAATGGTGCCGGCACCGGCGCCGCCCTTGGCCACCCACTGCTGCGCGCCTGCAGGACTTTTCGACAACTCCCATTCAAAGCCGAACAGGTTTTCGAAGTAGTTGTTGCTCCATTTCGTCGGCGTGGTGGTCCATGTCACCTCCAGACCGCTGGTGATCGTGTCGCCGCCCTTGCCGGTGCCGAAGCTGTTCTTCCAGCCGAAGCCCTGGTGCTCCAGCTCGACGGCCTCGGGGTTGTCGCCGACATTCGACGCAGGCGCGGCGCCGTGGGTCTTGCCGAAGGTGTGGCCTCCGGCGATCAGCGCCACGGTTTCCTCGTCGTTCATGGCCATGCGGGCGAAGGTCTCGCGGATGTCGCGCGCGGCGGCGACCGGGTCGGGCTTGCCGTCGGGGCCTTCCGGGTTGACGTAGATCAGTCCCATCTGCACGGCGGCGAGCGGGTTTTCGAGATCGCGGGTGTGCACGACCTCGCTGTTGTCCTCCGAGTCGAGCACGCTCTGGCCCGCCACGCCGGGCGAGCCTTGCGCGTAGCGCTCATCGCCGCCAAGCCACTTCGTCTCGCGGCCCCAGTACACGTCCTGGTCCGGCTCCCACACGTCAGCGCGCCCGCCGGCGAAGCCGAAGGTCTTGAAGCCCATGGTTTCCAGTGCGACGTTGCCCGTGAGAATCATCAGGTCGGCCCACGAGATTTTCTGGCCGTACTTCTGCTTGATCGGCCAGAGAAGGCGCCGCGCCTTGTCCAGGCTCACGTTGTCCGGCCAGCTGTTCAGCGGCGCAAAACGCTGCTGGCCGCGGCCGGCACCACCACGTCCATCGCCGATTCGGTAGGTGCCGGCGCTGTGCCACGCCATGCGGATGAAGAGCGGCCCGTAGTGCCCGAAGTCTGCCGGCCACCAGTCCTGCGAGTCCGTCATCAAGGCGGCGAGATCCGCCTTCACCGCGGCCAGATCGAGGCTCTTGAACGCCGAGGCGTAGTCGAAGTCCTTTCCCATGGGGTCGGACTTCGACGAATGTTGATGGAGCAGATCAAGGCGCAACTGCTTGGGCCACCAGTCACGGCTCGTCGTGCCGGCGCCTTCGGCCTGGTTGAACGGGCACTTTGTCTCGATGTTGTCGCGATCCATGGGAAAGCTCCTTTTTTTGCGGTTTCAGGGCAGGGGCAAATTCTGTGACAGAAGCGGGCGGAGCGCGAATAGAGCCGCTCAATTCCAGCGATAGTGCGTGCGGCGTGGTCGCGCCTGCGTGGTCGCGCCTGATCTGCAGTCGCCCGTGCCCGCGGAAGCGCTTGCCGAGATCGCGCGCGGACGCGGCCCGAGACGGCGCGGTCAACGGCTACCGCAGCGTACGGGCCGTCGCCCGAAAGCGATGGGCAGTCGACACTTCTCCGGCGTAGCCCATGCCACGCAGTGCCGCATTGGCGATGGTGCGATCGCGTGAGGCGAAGAAAAACCCGCTACGCTTTGCAGCGTGCGGGTTCTTGATGCTGGGTGCAACGTTGTGAATAACGTATCTGGTCC
>JANOCL010000049.1:0-10023 GCA_031412135.1 Variovorax sp.
GGGCGACTCGCTGCCCGGCCTGCAGGCGCGACTGATGAGCCAGGCGCTGCGCAAGCTCACCTCCAGCATCAAGAAGGCCAACTGCATGGTCATCTTCATCAACCAGATCCGCATGAAGATCGGCGTGATGTTCGGCTCGCCCGAAACCACCACCGGCGGCAACGCGCTCAAGTTCTACGCCTCGGTGCGCCTGGACATCCGGCGTATCGGCACCATCAAGAAGGGCGACGAGGCCATCGGCAATGAAACCAAGGTCAAGGTGGTCAAGAACAAGGTGTCGCCGCCATTCAAGACGGCCGAATTCGACATCCTGTTCGGCGAAGGCATCAGCCGCGAGGGCGAAATCATCGACATGGGCGTGACCGCCAAGATTGTCGACAAGGCGGGCGCCTGGTACGCCTACAACGGCGAAAAAATCGGCCAGGGCCGCGACAACGCGCGCGAGTTCCTGCGCGAGAACCCTTTGCTCTCGCGCGAGATCGAGAACAAGGTGCGCGAGTCGCTGGGTATTCCGCTTCTGGCCGAGACGGTCGAAGCAGCGGATGCCAAGCCCGGAAAGAGCGCGCCCGAAAAGAGCGCCCCTGAAAAGAAGTAGGCCGCCGCCATGGCTTTCGGCGCCCCGTCCCTCAAAGGCCGCGCCCTGCGCCTCTTGAGCCAGCGCGAGCATTCCCGTGCCGAACTCGTGCGCAAGCTTTCCAGGTACGAGGAAGAGCCGGGCGCGCTGGCCAGCGCGCTCGACGAACTGGCCGCCAAGGACTTCATCAGCGAGAAGAGAGTGGTGCAGTCGGTGCTGCACCAGCGAGCGGCGCGGCTGGGGGCGGCGCGCGTGCGCCAGGAACTGCTGCACAAGGGCATCGCGCCCGAAGCCGTTGCCGAAGCGGTGGCGGGCCTGCAGGGCAGCGAGCTCGAACGTGCCCGCGAAGTCTGGCGCCGGCGTTTCGATGCACTGCCCCAGAGTGCGGCCGAGCGCGCCAGGCAGGCCCGGTTCTTGATGGCGCGCGGGTTCGCCGGTAGCGTGGTGGCGAAAGTGCTGCGCGAGGACGCCCGCGGCTGAGCCAGCGGCTCAGAGTCCGAGCATCAACTCGAGGTTCTGCACCGCCGCGCCGCTCGCGCCCTTGCCCAGGTTGTCGAGGCGGGCGACGACCACGGCATGGCGGTGGTCTTCGTTCGGGAACACGCGAATCTCGAGCTCGTTGGTGTCGTTGAGCGCCATCGGGTCGATCTTGCCGTCTGCAGTGGGCGGCAGCACCTTCACGAACTTCGCCTCGGTGTTGCTCCTGGCGTAATGCGCCATCAGCGCCTCGTGCAGGTCGGCTGCCCGGGGCCGGCCGGGCAGGTCGTCGAGATGCAGCGGCAGCTGCACCAGCATGCCTTGCCTGAAGTTCCCGACCGACGGGATGAAGACGGGCCGGCGGGTGAGGCCGGTGTACTTCATGATCTCCGGAATGTGCTTGTGCTTCAGGCCCAGCGCATAGGTTTCGAACAGCGGCGCCTCGCCCTTCTCATAGGCTTCGATCATGCTGCGCCCGCCGCCCGAATAACCGGTGACGGACGGCAGGGCGATGGCAAAGTCGGCCGGCAGGAGGCCGGCATCGATCAGCGGACGCACGATCGCGATGGCGCCGGTCGCATAGCAGCCGGGGTTTGCAACGCGCTCGGCCTGGGCCACCGCAACTTTCTGGCCGGCCACGAGTTCGGGAAAGCCGAACACCCAGCCCATTGCCGTGCGGTGCGCCGTCGAGGCGTCGATGATCTTCGGGCGCTTGCCTTCGAGCGCGTCGATGAGCGCGACCGATTCGCGCGCCGCATCGTCGTGCAGGCACAGCACGACCAGGTCGACGCCGCTCATCAACGCCCGCTTGGCGGTTGCGTCCTTGCGCGACTCGGCGGCAATGCTGACTAGCTCGATTTGCGGCATCTTCTGCAGCCGCTCGCGAATCTGGAGACCGGTGGTGCCGGCTTCGCCGTCGATGAAGACCTTGGCATGGTGGAGCCTTGAAATGGCGGTGGAAAATCGGGGAGTGGCCGCGCTGACGGCAGGCCATCCGGGCGGCGCACCATGATACAGTCCGCGGTCGTTTGCCGCCCCCGCCCACCCGGCGCCGTGGCCCGCCGACAACAGCCAAATTCTCCCGTTCTCAACCTCGTTTCGAGAGACACCCTCATGAAGATTCACGAGTACCAAGGCAAGGAAATTCTTGCCAAGTTCGGCGTGCCCGTGCCGCGCGGAATTCCGGCGTACACGGTGCAGGAAGCGGTCGAAGCCGCCCAGAAACTCGGCGGCCCGGTGTGGGTGGTCAAGGCCCAGATCCACGCCGGTGGCCGCGGCAAGGGCGGCGGCGTCAAGCTGGCACGCTCGATCGACGAGGTCAAGAAGCTGGCCGGTGAAATCCTGGGCATGCAGCTCAAGACGCACCAGACCGGCCCCGAAGGCCAGAAGGTCCGCCGCCTGCTGATCGAAGACGGCGCCGACATCAAGAAAGAGTATTACGTCTCGGCAGTGACCGATCGCTCCACGCAGCGCGTCGCGTTCATCGTCTCGAGCGAAGGCGGCATGGACATCGAAGGCGTCGCCCACGACACGCCCGAGAAAATCATCACCGACTTCGTCGACCCGGCCGTCGGCCTGACGGCGGAGCAGGGCACCAGGCTGGCCGCCGGCATTGGCGTGCCCGAGGCGACGCAGGCGCAGGCAGTCGACGTGATGCAGAAGCTCTACAAGATCTACATGGAAACCGATGCGTCGCTGGTCGAAATCAACCCGCTGATCCTCGAAGGCAACGGAAACATCAAGGCGCTCGACGCCAAGTTCAACTTCGACAGCAATGCGTTGTTCCGCCACCCTGAAATCGTGGCGCTGCGCGACCTCGACGAAGAAGACGCGGCCGAAGTCGAAGCCAGCAAGTTCGACCTGGCCTACATCAGCCTCGACGGCAACATCGGCTGCCTGGTGAACGGTGCCGGCCTGGCCATGGCGACGATGGACACCATCAAGCTGTTTGGCGGCGAGCCGGCCAACTTTCTCGACGTGGGCGGCGGCGCCACCCCCGAGAAGGTGACCGAGGCCTTCAAGATCATGCTGAAGAACAAGAACGTGAAGGCCATCCTGGTCAACATCTTCGGCGGCATCATGAAGTGCGACACCATCGCCACCGGCGTGATCGCGGCCTGCAAGGCGGTCAACCTGCAGGTGCCGCTGGTGGTGCGCATGAAGGGCACCAACGAGGTCGAAGGCAAGAAGCTTCTGGCCGACTCGGGCCTGCCCATCATCAGCGCCGACACCATGGCGGACGCGGCCCAGAAGGTCGTTGCGGCGGTCAAATGACCCACCCCCGATGCGCCTTCGGCGCTTCCCCCTCCAGGGGGCGCCGCCAGCGGCCCGGCCAAGCCGGTTCCGCGGCGGCTGCTTGAACTGCCTGCGTCCAACGCCACGCCAAAGAACAGCGAGATCGAAATGAGCATCTACATCAACAAAGACACCAAGGTCATCACCCAGGGCATCACCGGCAAGACCGGTCAGTTCCACACCGAGAAGTGCCAGGAATACGCGAACGGCAAGAACTGCTTCGTGGCCGGCGTGAACCCCAAGAAGGCGGGCGAGTCGATCTTCAACATCCCGATCTTCGGCTCGGTCAAGGAAGCGGCCTCGCAGACCGGCGCCACCGTGTCGGTGATCTACGTGCCGCCGGCCGGCGCCGCCGCCGCGATCTGGGAAGCCGTCGAGGCCGACCTCGCCCTGGCCATCTGCATCACCGAAGGCATCCCGGTGCGCGACATGCTCGAAGTGCGCAACCGCATGAAGGCCAAGGTTGCCGCCGGCGGAAAAGAAACGCTGCTTCTCGGCCCCAACTGCCCCGGCCTGATCACGCCCGACGAGATCAAGATCGGCATCATGCCCGGCCACATCCATCGCAAGGGCCGCATCGGCGTGGTCAGCCGCTCCGGCACGCTCACCTACGAAGCGGTGGCGCAACTCACCGAGATCGGCCTCGGCCAGTCGAGCGCCGTGGGCATCGGCGGCGACCCGATCAACGGCTTGAAGCACATCGACGTGATGAAGGCCTTCAACGACGACCCCGACACCGATGCCGTCATCATGATCGGCGAGATCGGCGGCCCCGACGAAGCCGACGCCGCGCGCTGGTGCAAGGACCACATGAAGAAGCCGGTCGTCGGCTTCATCGCCGGCGTGACAGCCCCTCCGGGCAAGCGCATGGGCCATGCGGGCGCGTTGATCTCGGGCGGTGCCGACACCGCCGACGCCAAGCTCGCGATCATGGAGGAGTGCGGCTTCACCGTGACGCGCAACTTCTCGGAGTTGGCAAAGCGCCTCAAGGCGCTGATCTGACACCGGCTTCCCCATGGCGAACTTCGGCGCACCCGTTTCTCCCGACAGCACCGGGTCGCTGATCTGGGAATTTGCTGCGCTCACCGACCCCGGCCGCGTGCGGGCGAACAACGAAGACACGCTCGCGTTCGATGCATCGCTGGGCCTTGTTCTCTTGGCCGACGGCATGGGCGGCTACAACGGCGGCGAGGTCGCGAGCGGCATGGCGATCGCGCTGTTGCAGGCCAGCTTTGGCCGCTGGCTTGCACACGCCGGGCCCGATGCCAACCTGCGCGCGGTGCGCCGTGCATTGCAGTCGGGCACCGACGAGGCCAACGCCGCCATCCTCGAAGCCGGCGTCGCCAACGAGCAGCTGCAAGGCATGGGGACCACGCTGGTCCTGGCCGCTTTCAGCCCGCGCCGCGTCGTCGTCGGCCATATCGGCGACTCGCGCTGCTACCTGCTGCGCGACGGCAAGCTGCAGCTGATCACGCGCGACCATTCGCTCCTGCAAGAACAGCTTGACGCCGGCGTCATCACGGCCGAACAGGCCCTGCAGTCGCCGCACCGCAACCTCGTGACCCGCGCGCTCGGCATCGAACGCAATGTCGAGCTCGAAATGCACGAGCACGAAGTGAAGGCTGGCGACCTGTTCTTGCTGTGCTCCGATGGGCTGAGCGAGATGGTGCAGCACGAGCAGCTTTTCACGCTTTTGTTACAAGATATCGGCTTGCCAGAGAAAGCAACACTTTTGGTTGCAACGGCAAACGACAATGGTGGCCGGGACAACATTTCGGTTGTTCTGGCCCGGGCTGGCGCTAGCGGAGCGCCCGAGACACCCGGATAGCCAGCTTCTAGGACATACCTGCCGCAAGGGCCCTGCAGTGAATAAAAAGACGAGTTCCAGGAGTCGGCCATGCCGAAAATGATCGTTTCGATCGACGGTGTCGTCATCAAGGAAGTGACGCTCGCCAAGGACCGCACCACGCTCGGACGGCGTCCGTACAACGACATCGTGATCGACAATCTCGCCATCAGCGGTGAGCACGCCGTGCTCCACATGATCGGCGGCGATGTCTACCTGGAAGATCTCAACAGCACGAACGGTACCTATGTGAACGGGCGCGTCGTGAAGAAGCAGGCGCTTGAGAACAACGACGTCATCGAAGTCGGCAAGTACAAGATTCGTTTTTTGGTGGGCAGCGGTCGTGCCGACGCTGGCGAAGGCGTCGGCATGTCGCCGACCATCGTCATGGCGCCACCCGGCCCGATCCCGCTTTCTTCGGCGCCCACCGTGCAATCGCCACTCGCCGCCCCTTCCGCCGCGGCCTTCATGCGGGTGCTGTCCGGCTCCGGCGCGGGACACGAAGTGCCCTTGCAGAAGGTCGTTACCACCATCGGCAAGCCTGGCGTGGCCGTGGCCTCCGTCACGCGGCGCCTGCACGGTTATGTGGTGGCGCCGATCGACGGCGGCACCCAACTCAACGGCGAACCGCTCGGCACCGAAGCCGTCGTGCTGCAAGACGGCGACGTGCTCGAACTCGGCGGCACGCGGATGCAGTTCGTCAGCGGCTGAGCGTTTGCCCCGCAGCAGGCTAGGCAACTGCCGCAGGCGCGGCACCCCATGACGAAACCACGGCAGCAGCGGCACTGGCCGCGCATCGCCATCACGCTGGTGCCGATGCTGCTGGCGCTGCTGCATGTGGCCGGCGTCTGGCGGCTGCCGTTTATCGATCGCCTGGACCAGCTCATCTACGACACCCGGCTGCGCGCGACCATGCCGCGCACGGCCGACTCGCGCATCGTGATCGTCGACATCGACGACGCCAGCCTCGAGCAGCTCGGCCAGTGGCCGTGGCGCCGCGACACGCTGGCCCGCCTTGCCGACGAACTCATGACCCGGCAGCAGGCGGCCGTGCTCGGCTTCGATGTGCTGTTCGTCGAGCCCGACACCAGCTCGGGCCTACCTGCGCTGCGCCAGTTGGCTGCCGGGCCACTGCGCGGCGATGCCGGCTTTGCGGCCGAAGTCGAACGCCTGGCGCCGCAGCTCGATCACGACGCCCTGTTTGCCAAGGCACTCGCCGGCCGGCGGGTGGCGCTCGGCTACTACTTCACTCAGACGGCAGATGCGCGCGGCATCGGCCGGCTTCCGACGCCGGCCTTGCCAGCCGAGGCGTTTCCGCCCGGGCGCGACTACGCCACGCGCTGGAACGGGTTCGGCGGCAACCTGGCGGGCCTGGCTGCCGCGGTCCCGGCAGCCGGCTTTCTCAATGTGCTGCTCGACACGCACGACGACGGCGTGGTGCGGTCGGTGCCGCTGGTTGCGCGCTACCAGGGTGCGCTGGCGCAACCCGGCTACTACGAATCGCTGGCGCTCGCGGTCTACCGGCTGGCAGCGACATCGGCCGCCGCGCCGCCGCCCATCGTGCCGTCGTTCGCGCCGGCAGGCCCCATCGCCGGCTCGCCGCCGCTCGAAGCGCTGCAGATTGGTAGCGGCGCGTCGCGGCTCGCGGTGCCGGTCGACCAGAGCGCCAGCGTGCTGGTGCCGTTTCGCGGGCCAGGCGGCGCGCGAGGCGGGTCGTTTCGCTACATCGCGGCGGCCGACGTGATCAATGGCGCCCTGCCGGCCGGCGACCTCAAGGACAAGATCGTGCTGGTCGGCGCCACCGCGCCCGGTTTGCAGGACCTGCGTGCCACGCCTGTTGGCGCCGCCTTCCCTGGCGTGGAAGTGCATGCCAACATCATCTCGGCCCTGCTCGACCGTCGCCTTCTTTCCGCGCCCGACTACGCCCCTGGCTACGAGGCGGCCATGGTGCTGGCGGCAGGCGCGTTGCTGGCCTTCGGCCTGTCGCTGCTGTCTGCCGCGCGCGCCGTGCTGCTTGCCATATCGGTGGGCGCGCTGCTGGTCGGGTTCAACACCTGGCTCTATCTGGGCGCAGGCCTGGTGCTGCCGCTGGCCGCCGTGCTCGTCATGGCGGCGCTGGCCTTCGTGCTCAACATGAGCTGGGGCTACTTCGTCGAAGCGCGGGCCAGCCGGGGGCTGGCCGAGCTGTTCGGCACCTACGTGCCGCCGCAACTGGTCGACGAAATGCGCGCCGACCCCGGCCGCTACAGCATGCGCGCCGAGAGCAAGGAACTCACGGTGATGTTCTGCGACATGCGCGGCTTCACGCACCTGTCGGAGCAGATGGCGCCGGCCGAGCTGCAGGCCTTCTTGAACGTGGTCTTCAGCCGGCTCACGCAGATCATCAGCGCGCACCGGGGCACGGTCGACAAGTACATGGGCGATTGCGTCATGGCGTTCTGGGGCGCGCCCGTCGACACGCCTGCCCATGCCGCGCTGGCCGTGCAGGCCGCCATTGAAATGGCCGCAGCCGTGCACCAGATCAATGACGCGCACCGCGCCAGCGGCCGGCCCGAAATCAGCGTCGGCATCGGCCTCAACACCGGCGTGATGAGCGTCGGTGACATGGGCTCCGCCGTGCGGCGCAGCTACACCGTGGTCGGCGACGCGGTCAACCTGGCCTCGCGGCTGGAGGGTCTGTGCGGGCACTACGGCGCTGAAATCGTCGCCAGCGAAGCCACCTGCGCCGCAGCCCCCGGCTTTGTCTGGCAGGAACTCGACCGCGTCTGCGTCAAGGGCCGGGCGCTGGCGGTGCAGATTTTCACGCCCGTTGCCGTCGCCGGCGAAACGCTTGATCGCTGGGGCGGCGTGCTTGCAGCCTACCGCGCGCAAGACTGGGAGCACGCCCAAACCCTGCTCGCACCGATGGTGGCGGCGGATGCCAAAAAAGTCCTTTACCAGCTCTATGCGCAGCGATTAGCCTCAATGTCGTTGCAGCCCAAGGACCCAAACTGGGACGGCGCGACCCGGTTCGATTTCAAGTAGTAGTAGTAGCAGTAGCAAGCAAAGGCAGTCGCAAATGCAGGTGCGCGTGTTGGGGTGCTCCGGTGCCATCGCCAAGGACTGCCGCACGACCTCTTTTCTGGTCGACAGCGACCTGCTTGTCGATGCCGGCACCGGCGTAGGCGACCTCAGCCTCAATGAGATGGCCGAAATCGACGACGTGGTGCTCACCCACTCGCACCTCGACCACATCGCCGCCCTGCCCCTCATGGTCGACGCCGTCGCCAGCCGCAGAGGCAAGCCGCTGCGCGTGCATGCGCTGCGCGCCACCATCGATGCGCTGCGCACGCATGTCTTCAACAACGTCATCTGGCCCGACTTTGCGCGCATCCCCAGCCTGGAAGCGCCGTTCGTCTGCTTTCACGAAATCGAAGTCGGCCAGCAGCTTCAATTGGGAACCAGGGCGCTCAAGCACATCGAAGTGCTGCCGGCGGTGCACACCGTCCCCGCCTGCGGCTTCGCCGTGCGCTCGGCGCAAGGCGGCGCCAACTGGGTGTTCAGCGGCGACACCGAGCGCAATCCGTTGTTCTGGAACCGCGTGAACCAGCTCGACGTGGCCATGCTCGTCATAGAAACCGCCTTCAGCAACCGCGAGCAAGAACTCGCGCAGCGCAGCCTGCACCTGTCGCCCGCCACCCTGGGCGACGAACTCGCGAACATCGCCCCCGGCAAGTACTACCCGATCTACATCACCCACACCAAGCCGGCAGAAACGGGCGAGATCATGAATCAGATCGACCTGCTGGCTGCGGGCTCGTCGGCGTTGGGTGCGAAGGGGTGGGACATTCGTTGGTTGCAGGCGGCTGGGGTGTTGCACGTCTGACGAGAGTGGTTGAGAGCTGACAATATTTGTCAGATTTCGTCAGGCTAACGCAACGATTAGTGTCACTTGTTGTAACCGAAGCGTTAACAAGTTCTCAGTTGGCAGGCGCGAAGACAGGCTATCGGGGATGGCACAGATGCTGCGGATAGTAGAGCGCACCGGGGGCTTCCTCGGGCCCCTCAACCAACCGGAGTTTCTTGAATGAACCGTCGTTCCATCGCACGCAATGTGCAAAAGGGTTTCACCCTGATCGAGTTGATGATCGTTGTGGCGATCATTGGTATTTTGGCTGCTGTGGCTTTGCCGGCTTATCAGGATTACACGATCCGATCCCGTGTTACCGAAGGTTTAGTGCTCGCTGCAGCGCCAAAGATTGCGGTTGCTGACACTTTTGCTTCTCGTGGAGGCGTTGCCTTAACTGGCTGCGCACTGCCTTGTACCGCCGCTCCTGGATCCGCCGACTTCGGCTACCAGTTCACGCCAACGAAGTTTGTGCAGGGCATGAGTATCGGCAACATCGCGGCAACGCCCGCAGTTGGAGACGGTACCATAACTGTGAACTACGGCACTGCAGTCGGTGTGCCAGCTTTGTTTATCCGCCTAACGCCGGGTTCAGGAGCTGTGGTGGCCGGAGTACCTGCAGCTGCACTGACTAACGGTGCACCAATCGAATGGGGCTGCAGAGCGGGTATTGCCGCGAACGCCTCGAGCAATACTGTGTTTAAATATGTGCCTGCGAATTGCCGTAACTAAGAAAAACAGTTAACCTAGTTAAGATTCAAAAAGGCGCTTAGGCGCCTTTTTTTATTTCATAAAATGACCTTGCTCAACGCAAAATTCAATAACCGAAGTCGAATGGCAGGCTTGCATTTTATAGCGAGTGCAGTTGTTGTGGGAGTTGTAGCTGTTGCCATATTTGGACTTTGGTATCCTCGTCCTTATGCCGCAATGGCGGGAGTATCCGCC
>JANOCL010000050.1:0-9240 GCA_031412135.1 Variovorax sp.
GCGCGCCTTGGCATGCCTTCCCTTCGGGTTGCCCGGCCAAGGGGCCGTCTGCGGCGTTGCCCGCGCTTGCAAGGCGCAAGCCTTGCTGCGCGCGTGCGCTTGCATCCAGCCCCTTGGCCGGGCAACGCGATCTCCGGAAATAGCGTTAACAGGCCCTAGCTTGGCGGCATAGCCGCCAGTTGCTTCGCCGAACGCGCGAGGCCTGCAAATACGGTATCTGCCACCTTCGCCGGAAAGCCGGCCGGCAAGCGGGACGACATGCGGTCGATCACGCCCGGCGTGCGCGCCAGGACCTGCTCGATCAGATCTTCGGCGTCGGGCCCGTAAGAACACTTGGCAGCCATGGCGTTGAAGTGGCGGCGCTGGATGGTCTTGAGCTGATAGTGCTTGTTCTTGCCCGCCAAGCCCATGGCGAGCTTCGCCTCGTGCCGGGAAAACTGGTTCGGCCCACTGCCCTCGACCGGCCAGATGGACATCACGTCATAGAGCGGCGTGAGTCTGTAGCGCCCCTCCGGCAACAGACGAATGCTGAAGTTCTTGGCATGGCCATCGGGCGCCCCCAGCATCCAGAAAAGCAGTTGCGCCGTGATCAGCGTGCCCAGGTCTTCGCGGGGCTGGACCGATTGCCTCAGCACGCGCGCCAGGTCAATGATGCCCGGCCCGCCATCGGCCTCGTACTTGAGATGCGGCGGCTTGCCCAACGCTTGGCAGAAGTCCTCCTGCGGCAGACGCAAGAGCCAGTTGCCGGACGAATGCAGCTGCCGGTCGAAGCGCTCGACCGCGAGCACCTTCTGCGTGCCGAACACCAGCATCGCGGTCCGCGGCACGGGCACGCCGTATTCGGCGAGGATGTTCAGGCACAGCCACTCGTTCTCGACCGAGGTACGGAAGTCCGCCCGGCGATGCCCCACGAGTCCCAGCGGCAGCTTGAGGATGTGCGTGGTAGGGGTAGCACCCTGCGGCCGCAACCATTGGCCGCCGTGCCACAGCAGCGCGGTTTTCTCCTGCGCGCCGGCCAGGGATATCCGCAGTTCGTCCTGTTGCGACGCTGCACCGCCGAAGCGTCCCGGGTCGACGGTCTGCAGAAGAAGCCTTTCGACGTCTTCCACCCCCATCGGCGCGCCCTCGATACGCTCGACGCCCATGGGCACCTCGTCCTCGCCCAGCAACTGGATTGCGCCGACGCAGTCGCGGCCGATGGCTTGCAGCAGATCGAACGCCTGCGTCGTCTGCGTCCCGAAGCGGCGGGCGATGCGCTCCCGGATGGCGATGCTGTCCGGCAGGAGGTTGTCGAAGTAGTTGCGGACGACGGCACTCTTGTGCGCCAGGTCGCCGGCGAATGGCAACGAGAGCGAGAGCGGCCGTCCGCTCGCAGAGGCCATCCAGGCCGGGTCGTACGCCAACTGCATGTCGCCCCGGGCGGGGATGCTCCAGGTACCCACGCGCTCGCCGTTCGCCCAGATCGACAGCGCCTGGGAATGCGATTTTCGGCCCACGGTCACCACTCCGGAGTTCTGGCGCTGCCCGTTGCAGCGCTGCCGCCCCTGGACTGGACCACCACTTCAAGGCCCAGAAGCCCGGACAGTGCCAGCATCTGTTCGATGCTCATAGAGCCCGGATTGAGCTCCATGTGCGAGATGCGGCTCTGGCTCATGTCCATGCGGACGGCCAGCTCGGCCTGCGACAGGCCGGACGCCCTGCGGGCCGACTTGAGGACCGGGCCGAGCTGCGAAGGAACGGAAACTACCTGCTTCATTTTTTTACCAATCAAACGAATATTATGCTTTTACTTGTTTGATGCGTATTCGTCAAATAACCGTCTAATGGGCAATGCAGATGCATCCCATAGACTCCTGCCCTGCCCCAAGTCTTCGATCGCATTCATGGAATTTCTCACTCTGGCGATGCTGGTCGCCGTCGGTGTCTATCTGCTCAAGGCCAGAGACCAGAGCCGGCGCATTGCCCTTCTTGCAGCCCATCTGGGCAAATACCAGATCGAAAAGCTGATGGAAAGCCTGACCGACGGCTATCTTCGCTGGCTGGGCGAAACCGACCCGGCGCGGCGCGAGCAGATATGGAACCTGCTCGATACGACCGAGCAGACCCTGTCGACGCAGTTCGGCAGCTTCGCCGCCGACTTCGCGAAGATCGACGAAGCAGAAGCGATGGCCAGCAGGTTTCCGCTCGCGCTGCCCTTCGTGCACCGGCTGTTCCCCGGCAGCGCCTTCGACGCGCGCCGGGTTTTTGCGGTCCATGCGCGCGGCATTTCGGACGCTGCGGCAAACACCCTGCGACGCACGCCCAGGGACAAGGCATTCACCATGTCGGCCGAGTTGTTCCTCATGCAGCACACCTGCCACTGGTTCTGCCGATCGAAAGCGGTCGCCTCGGCCCGGATGCTGGCCCGCCACAAGACCTCGTATGCGCAGCTGGTCGACGCCGTGGCGCCCGACACGCGCCGCGCCTACTGCAAGCTGATCGCGGGCTGAGGCTTCAGATCTCGAACTGCGGCTGCAGCTCGCGAATGCGCTTCATCGCCACGCCCGCGGCGGCCGTGCGCGTCTCGACCCCCAGCTTCACGTAGACCCGCTCCAGGTGCTTCTTGGCGGTGGCAGGGCTGCTGCCGAGGATCTCGCCGATGTCCTTGTTGGTCTTGCCCTTGACGACCCAGTACAGCACCTCCGCCTCGCGCGCAGTGAGCTTGAGGCTCAGGCTCATGGCCTCGATCACGGCCGTGCCCGAGACCTCGCGCATGATGATCAACCAGTCGTCGCCGCCGTCGTCGTGACCGGTCTGCTGGTGCAGCCGGAGGCTGATGCTCGCGGCACCCTGGGCGATGGACAGCACCGGCGGCTCGATCTGCCGCTGCTGCGCATCGGGCAGGTGCCGGCGCAGCCAGTCGAGCACCTGGGGCGGCGTCGCGGGCGCCACGCTCGCGCAGTAGCGCAGCAGCAGGTCGCGCGCCAGCGCGGTCTGCCATATCACCTTGCCCCCGGGCATGCGCACGGTGAAGCTCGCGTAGCCGAAGGCATCGAGCGCATTGCGGGCCTGCCCGGCCTGCTGCGCAGCCTGCCGTGCCCTGCGCGCGCCCTGCAGATGCACGTTCATGCGTGCCAGCACTTCCTTCGGCTTGATCGGCTTGGTGACGTAGTCGACGCCGCCCGCTTCCAGTGCGGCGACCAGGTGCTCGGTTTCGGTCAGGCCCGTCATGAACACGATCGGTATGTGTGCCGTCGCGGCATCGGCCTTGAGCCGGCGCGCGACCTCGAAACCGTCGATGCCCGGCATCATCGCGTCGAGCAGCACGATGTCGGGCCGCGCCTGGGCGGCACGCTGCAGTGCCTGCTCGCCGCCGGTCGCGATCAGCACCGTGTAGCCCGACTCGTCCAGCGCGTCGTGCAGCACGGCGAGGTTGTCGGGAACGTCGTCGACGATCAGTACCAGGTCGCCGGTGCCGTCGTTCTCCCGGAGGCTGCGCGCAAGAGTCGTCATGGCGTGCCCGCCGCCGCTGCGGTCAGCGCGCGACCCATGGCCTCGAACTTGAACTGCCGGGCGAGTGCGCGCTGCGTCGCGGTCCATCCCGCGCATTCCGGCTGCGCGGCGTCGATGGCGTCGAGCTGGTTCATGATGCCGCGGAAGTAGCCGAGGCCGACGGCCTCCTCCAGAGCGCGCACGCTGGCCGCATCGGGCAGCACCGTGGCGGGTTGCGCAACCAGCACGGGCGCGACGGCGCTGTCGGTCCAGCGCAGCCCGAGCCGGCGCTCCAGCCAGTCGAGCAGCTCGCTGTGGCGCACCGGCTTGACGAAGAAATCTTCGGGCGCGATGCCGACGTCGTTGTCCAGCCGCTTGTCGAAGGCATTGGCCGAGACGATCGCCACTGCCGCCTCGCCGATCCCCAGCGCACGCGCGCGGCGGATCGTCTCCCAACCGTCGATGCCGGGCATCGCGAGGTCGACGAACATCGCGTCGGGCCGCCAGCCGGCCGCGATCAGATCGAGCGCGTCATGGCCGCTGGCCGCCGTGCGCAACTCGAAGCCGAGCGGCGTCAGCACCTGCGTGAGCAGCTCGCGGTCGGCCTCTTCGTTGTCGACCACCAGCAGGCGCCGCCGTGGGCCCTCGTAGCCGCGCCGCTGCCTGGGCACGGCGTCCGGCTTGCGCCGCAGGCCCGCGGCAGGCGTCTCGTGCACGCGCGGCAGGAACAGCCGCAACCGGAACACCGAGCCGGCGCCAGGCGTGCTCTGCACGTTCATCTCGCCGCCCATCAGGTCGATCAGCATCTTCGCGATGGTGAGGCCGAGGCCAGCGCCTGGCGCTGCAGGGCCGGCAAGCCCGGCAAAGGCGCCGCGCGCGAAAGGCTCGAAGATGCGGCTCAGTTCTTCGGCCGCCATGCCCGCGCCGGTGTCCTCGATCTCGATGGCCGCAAACTCGCGCGCGTAGCGCAGGCGCAGCGTGACCTGCCCGGCAGTGGTGAACTTGATCGCATTGCCCAACAGGTTGATGAGGATCTGCCGCACCCGCTTTTCGTCCGCCCGCACCGTCTCGGGCAAGGTACCGCTCGGCTCGAAGCGAAAGGCCAGGCCTTTCTCGGCCGCCTGCAGTTCGAACATGTCCGCCAGCTCGCCCATCAGTTCGGCAAAGCGCATCGGCTTCGCATGGAGCGTGAGCTTGCCGGCTTCGATCTGGGCGATGTCGAGCGTGCCCTCGATCAGCGACAGCAAATGCTCGCCACCGCGCTTGATGACCGCCACCGCATGCTGCCGGTGCGGCGGCACGGCAGCGTCTTCGCCCATCAGCTGCGCGTAGCCCAGGATGCTGTTGAGCGGCGTGCGCAGCTCGTGGCTGATGGCGCTGATGTAGCGGCTCTTGGCTTGGTTCGCATGGTCGGCCGTCTGCTTGGCCGCCTGCAGCGCCCGGTCGGTGTCGCGGTGCAGTGCGATCTCGCGCACCAGCAGGTGCGTCTGACGGTTCGATTCCTCCTGCGCCACCTTGCGGCTTTGGTGCGCGAGCACCAGCCACCAGGCAACGATGCCGGCGATCAGCAACAGGGCCATGTAGGCCTTCAGGAAACCCGAGCGCAATGACGCGGGCTGCAGGCCTGCGAGCGCGCTTTCGCCCAGGCCCCGCAGTTCCTGCTGGTAGAGCACGCCGAACACCGCGGCGAGCAGCGGCACGACGATCAGCATCAAGAGCAGGAAGTGGCCGAGCCCGGTGTCGAGGTAAGGCCAGACCCGGCGCGGAAGCAGCCAGCGCAGCGCGCCCGACCATTGCGCCGAAAGGCTTGCCTGCGGCTTGCACAGGTCGCCGCAGCGCGCATCGAGGGTGCAGCACAGCGAGCAGATCGCGCCCTGGTAGGCCGGGCAATGCGCCATGTCGGGCCCTTCGTACTCCTGCTCGCAGATCACGCAGCGCTGCGTGCCGAGCCGGCGATAGCTGCCGGCCTCGGATTCGACACGCGCCCAGCGCACGGACTTGCTGCCGCGCGCCGGCGCGAAGGGCGCGGCCCCGCAGTCGTCGGACACCCGCGCGATGTAGTACCGGCCCCGCGTCGCCCACGCGATGAGCGGCGCGGTGACGAACGCGGTGCCGAGCGCGATCAGCGCCGAGAAGGCCTGCGCCATCGGCCCGAACACGCCCAGGTGTGCGGTGATCGACAGCGCCGAAGCCAGCGCCATCGCGCCGACGCCGACCGGATTGATGTCCCACAGGTGCGCCCGCTTGAACTCGATGCCCGGCGGCGACAGGCCGAGCGGCTTGTTGACGACCAGGTCGGCCACCACCGCCATCATCCAGGCGATGGCGATGTTGGCGTAGAGGCCGAGCACGTCGCCGAGCGCCTCGAACACGTTCATCTCCATCAGCATGAAGGCGATCAGCGCGTTGAACACCACCCACACCACACGCCCCGGATGGCTGTGCGTCACGCGCGAGAAGAAGTTGCTCCAGGCGAGCGAGCCCGCATAGGCGTTGGTGACGTTGATCTTGAGCTGCGAGATGACCACGAACAGCGCCGTCGCCGCCACCGCCCAGCCGTAGTCGGCAAACACGTACTCGTACGCCGCCAGGTACATCTGGTTCGGATCGACCGCCCGCTCGACCGGCACCATGTGGCTGATGGCGAGGTACGCGAGCAGCGCGCCACCGAGCATCTTGGCGACGCCCAGCACCACCCAGCCCGGGCCCCCCGCCAGCACGCCGGCCCACCAGCGCCCGCGGTTGGTGGCGGTGCGCGCCGGCATGAAGCGCAAGTAGTCGGCCTGCTCGCCCATCTGGGTGATCAGCGCGATGCCAACGGTGAGCGCGGCACCGAAGAGGTGCAGGTCGAAGCCGGACGTGCCGGGCTTGATGCCGTTGTAGTGCACGACACCCGCGAACGCACCAGGATCGCGCGCCAGCACATAGCCGAAGGGAACGATCAGCATCAAAAGCCAGATCGGCTGCGTCCAGAGCTGCAGGCGGCTGATGGCCGACACGCCGTGCGTCACGAGCGGAATGACGACCAGCGCGCAGACCAGGTAGCCCCAGGCCGGCGGAATGCCCAGGGCCAGTTCGAGCGCATAGGCCATCACCGCCGCCTCGAGCGCGAAGAAGATGAAAGTGAAGGAGGCGTAGATGAGCGAAGTGAGCGTCGAGCCGATGTAGCCGAATCCGGCGCCGCGCGTGAGCAGGTCCATGTCGACGCCGTAGCGCGCCGCGTAGATGCTGATGGGCAGGCCCGCCAGGAAGATGATGAGCCCGGTGACGAGGATGGCCCAGAAGGCGTTGGCAAAGCCGTACTGCACCAGCAGCGTGGCGCCGACGGCCTCGAGGATCAGGAACGAGGCGGCGCCGAAGGCGGTGTTGGCCACCCGCCACTCGGACATGCGCCGGAAGCGCTGCGGCGTGTAGCGCAGCGCATAGTCCTCGAGCGTTTCGCTCGCGACCCAGCGGTTGTAGTCGCGCCGGACCTTGACGATGCGCTGCGGTGCATCGTCGCTCTGGAGCGGGGGAACGGCGGTGGAATCCACGTCATGCAGGTGCAGATTTCGTGCCACGGCATGACTGTTGCAAAGCATGGGGCATGGAACTGACACCGCGCGAAAAAGACAAGCTGCTGATCTTCACAGCCGCCCTGCTGGCCGAGCGGCGCCGCGCGCGCGGCCTGAAGCTCAACTACCCCGAAGCCGTGGCGCTGATATCGGCCGCCGTGATGGAAGGCGCGCGCGACGGCAAGAGCGTGGCCGCGCTCATGAGCGACGGCCGCAGCGTGCTCACCCGTGCCGACGTGATGGACGGCATCGCCGAGATGATCCCGGACATCCAGGTCGAAGCCACCTTCCCCGACGGCACCAAGCTCGTGACGGTGCACCAGCCGATCGTTTGAACCCCACGAAAGCCATTCGATGAAAAGAAGCCTCGTTATCCTGCCCGCCGCCCTTGCGCTGTTTGCGCAATCCGCATGGGCGCACGAGGGCCACGGCCTGGGCGGCATTCATTGGCATGCGACCGACGCCGGCCTGGCCATCGCGTTCGTGATCGCCGTCGGCGTCGCACTCTGGTCCGGCCGCAAATGATCCCCGGCGAACTCCTCACCGACGAGGGCGACCATGTCCTCAACCCCGGTCGCCGCACCGTGACGCTGGTGGTGCGGAACACCGCCGACCGGCCGATCCAGGTCGGCTCGCACTACCACTTTGCCGAGACCAACGGCGCTCTCGGCTTCGACCGCGAGGCCGCGCGCGGCATGCGCCTGCACATCGCATCGGGCACCGCGGTGCGCTTCGAGCCCGGGCAGCAGCGCACCGTCGACCTGGTGGACTTCGCCGGCGACCGCGTGGTCTACGGCTTTCGCGGCCTCGTTCAAGGAGCACTATGAAGCACCCCCGAAGCGCCGGCGGCGCTTCCCCCTCGTGGGGGCGATATCAGCGGCCCGGCAAAGCCGGTTCCGCGGTATCCCTGGCATTTTCCTGCGCCGGTTTCATGCCCCTGACAGCGCTTCCCGGGCCGAGGGCATCGGGTGACCCCCGCAGCGAAATAAAGGAGGAGGCCGAAGGCCGGGGGACATTCGCGGAGGGGGTCACCCGGTGGCCTCGGCACGCACCCCTTGACGCCGCGCCCGGAACTACAGCGGCGTTTCATGCATCGCGGGTGGCGCATGGCGCCGGGGAACACTGAGATGGCAACCATCGGCCGGCGCGCCTACGCCGAAATCTTCGGCCCCACCGTGGGGGACCGCGTGCGGCTGGCCGACACCGACCTGGTGATCGAGGTGGAAGAGGACTACACCCTGCGCGCCGGCGGCTACGGCGAAGAGGTCAAGTTCGGCGGCGGCAAGACCATCCGCGACGGCATGGCGCAGTCGCAGCGCACAAGGGCCGAGGGCACGGTCGACACGGTGATGACCAACGCGCTCATCCTCGATCACTGGGGCATCGTCAAGGCCGACATCGGCCTGCGAGGCGGCCGCATCGTGGCCATCGGCAAGGCCGGCAATCCCGACGTGCAGCCGGGCGTTGACATCGTGATCGGACCCGGCACCGAGGTGATCAGCTGCGAGGGCAACATCGTCACCGCCGGCGGCATCGACAGCCACATCCACTTCATCTGCCCGCAGCAGATCGAGGAGGCGCTGGCCTCGGGCATCACCACCATGCTCGGCGGCGGCACCGGCCCGGCCACCGGCACCTTCGCGACCACTGCCACACCCGGGCCGTGGCACATCGAACGCATGCTGCAGGCGGCCGATGCGTTCCCGATGAACCTCGGCTTTCTCGGCAAGGGCAATGCGAGCCTGCCGGCCGCGCTGCACGAGCAGATCGATGCCGGCGTGATCGGCCTGAAGCTGCACGAGGACTGGGGCACCACGCCCGCGGCCATCGGCAACTGCCTCGACGTGGCCGACGCCACCGACACGCAGGTCGCGATCCACAGCGACACGCTCAACGAGTCGGGCTTCGTCGAGAACACCATCGCGGCGGTCGGCGGCCGTGGAATTTGCGCCTTCCACACCGAAGGTGCCGGTGGCGGCCATGCGCCCGACATCCTGCGGGTCGTGGGCGAGGCCAACTTCCTGCCCTCCTCCACCAACCCGACCATGCCCTACACCGTGAACACGCTCGACGAACACGTCGACATGCTCATGGTGTGCCACCACCTCGACGCCGGCATTCCCGAAGACCTGGCCTTCGCCGAAAGCCGCATCCGAAAAGAAACCATCGCGGCCGAGGACATCCTGCACGACATGGGCGCGATCAGCATGTTCAG
>JANOCL010000051.1:0-1618 GCA_031412135.1 Variovorax sp.
CGGCGAATTCGTCGTGCTGGTCGGGCCTTCGGGTTGCGGCAAGAGCACCTTGCTGCGCATGCTGGCGGGCCTGGAAGACATCACCGGCGGCGAAATCTCCATCGACGGCAAGGTGGTCAACGACCTCGAGTCGAAGGACCGCGACATCGCGATGGTGTTCCAGAGCTACGCCCTGTACCCGCACATGACGGTGCGCGAGAACATGGGCTTCTCGCTGCGCCTGCGACGCGCCGACAAGGCGACCACCGACCAGCGCGTCGACAACGCGGCGCGCATCCTGAACCTGGACAAGCTGCTCGATCGCTACCCGCGCGAGCTCTCGGGTGGCCAGCGCCAGCGCGTGGCAATGGGCCGCGCGATCGTGCGCGACCCGAAGGTCTTCCTGTTCGACGAACCGCTCTCGAACCTCGATGCCAAATTGCGCGTGGCGATGCGCGCCGAGATCAAGGCCCTGCACCAGCGCCTGAAGACGACCACGGTGTACGTCACCCACGACCAGATCGAAGCCATGACGATGGCCGACCGCATCGTCGTGATGCACGACGGCCTGATCGAGCAGATCGGCACGCCGCTGGAATTGTTCGACCGCCCACGCAATCTGTTCGTGGCCCAGTTCATCGGCTCGCCGGCCATGAACGTGTTTGCCGGCACCTTGCGCGGCGGTACGGTCGAGGCCCTGGGCACGCGCTGGCCGCTGCCTGCGCTGGCCGGCTCGGTCACCGAAGGGCAGGCGGTGCAGTACGGCATCCGGCCGGGCGATCTGTCGCTGGCCAGTGCAGGTCAAGGGGGCATCGCCGCCAAGGTGATCGTGATCGAGCCGACCGGTGCCGAAACCGAATTGCTGCTCGACGTCGGCGGCCAGCAACTCACGCTGGTGATGCACGGCCGCACCGATGTCAAGCCCGAGCAAACCGTGCACCTGGCCGTCGACGCGGAGAAGGCGCATAACTTCGACGCCGGCTCCGGCCAGCGCCTGTAGGCCACCCGAGCTGCGCCCCGTGGCCGATGTCGCCGCACCGCCGCTGCGGGTCGTCGTGATGGGCGTGAGCGGTTGCGGCAAGAGCACGGTCGGGCAGTTGCTTGCGGCTGCGCTGGGCCTGCCCTACCTCGAGGGCGACGCGCTGCATCCGGCCGAGAACGTGGCGCGCATGGCAGCCGGCATTGCGCTCACCGACACCGACCGGCAAGGCTGGCTGATGGCGATCGCGCACCGGTTGAACCAGGCGGCCGGCGGGCTCGTCGTGTCGTGCTCGGCCCTCAAGCGCAGCTACCGCGACCTGCTGCGCAGCACCGCACCCGGCTTGCGCTTCGTGCACCTGCACGGCGACGCCGCGCTGCTGGCCGCACGCATGCAGGCGCGCCGCGACCACTACATGCCGCCCTCGCTGTTGCAAAGCCAGCTCGACACGCTGGAGTTGCCCGGCGACGACGAAGCCGCCATCACGGTCGATTTCGCGGCGCCGGCACCGTCGATCGTCGCTTCGGTGCTGCCCTGGCTTGGGTCGGCGGCGCCGTGAGCGAGCATCCGGCTTCCACGACGCTGCGCAACTTCCACGGGCACACGCGCGACCGGTTGGGCGAAGCCATCGTCGCCGGCCGCTATGCCGTCGGCGCCACG
>JANOCL010000052.1:0-34806 GCA_031412135.1 Variovorax sp.
CACCCGATCGAGCACGAAACTGGTCTTGCAGTCCTCCACGCTCGGATGCTTGAGCAGGGTGTCCATGATGAACCGGCTGTAGTGCGCTTCGTTGACGGGCGACATGGACTATCTGCTGCGCGTGGTCGTCGCCGACATGGCGCACTACAGCCGCTTCATCATGGACACCCTGCTCAAACATCCGAGCGTGGAAGACTGCAAGACCAGTTTCGTGCTCGATCGGGTGAAGGCGACCACGGCGCTGCCGGTGTGAGAAGAAGCTGGTTGCGTGCATCCGACGGCAGCCGGTATTTGTGTGCTTTTTGACCTTGCTCGTCGCCCGGCGGGCCTTGTCTATTAAGGGGAAACCCTTATATTTGTTGCATGTTTACAGCCAAGGCCCTCTTGAAGGCTTCGCTCGGCATTGGTTCGTTCCTGAGAGCGCCGATGGTCGAGACGCAGCCCCGCGCCGCCGCGCCCGCGCCGGTCATGGTGCCAATCCGCTCCATCGGTCCGCGAGAGCGCGGCCGCATCGCGCAGCATCTGCTTGCGCTCAAGCCGCACGATCGTTATCTGCGCTTCGGCTATTCGGCTTCGGACGAGCAAGTCCAGCGCTATGTGGACGGGCTCGACTTCGAGCGCGACGAACTGTTCGGCATCTACAACCGCCGGCTCGACCTGATTGCCATGGCGCACCTCGCATTCGCGCCGGCGGATCAGCACAAGGACTGCGCCGAGTTCGGGGTTTCGGTGGCGGAGCACGCACGCGGGCGCGGGTACGGCGCTCGGCTTTTCGAGCGTGCGGCGGTGGTGGCCCGCAACGAAGGGGTCGGGATGCTCTTCATCCATGCGTTGAGCGAGAACGCCGCCATGCTGAAGATCGCCCGCAACGCCGGCGCGACGGTGGTGCGCAGCGGCTCCGAATCCGAAGCGCACCTGCAACTGCCTGTTGCCACCTTCGACAGCCGCATGAGCGAAATCGCGCTGGAGCACTACGCCCAAGTCGACTTCCACCTCAAAACGCGCGCCAAGCAGTTCTGGGCGTTCCTCGCCGGACTGCAAGAGATTCGCAGCGGCGTTCGCGCCGCCCGCGACCAGACTTCGCCCTGAGGCACGGTCCTGGGTTGTCGCCGCGCAGGCGCAATCCGGTATCCTTGCGTTCCCCCAACTCTGCCTGCCGCAGTGGCCGATCCTCATCCTGAACGCGCACCCGTCGAGCGCGAAGACAAACGCAGCTTTCTGCAAAAGCTCGCTGAATTCATCCACCCGGGTCCCGATTCGCGCGACGAGCTGATCGAAACCCTCGCGGACGCGGAGGACAACGACGTGATCGGCGCCGAATCGCGCGTGATGCTCGAAGGCGTGCTGCGCATGGCCGACATGACCGCCGGCGACGTGATGGTGGCCGCACCCCGGATGGACCTGGTCAATATCGATGCGCCGTATGACGCGCTGCTGCACGTGGTGATCGACACCGCGCACTCCCGCTTTCCGGTCTACGAGGGCGAAAAAGAAAACATCATCGGCATCCTGCTCGCGAAGGACCTGCTCAAGCTGCAGCGTGCGCCGGGCCTCAACGTTCGCGCGCTGCTGCGCCCGGCGGCGTTCGTGCCGGAGAGCAAGGGGCTGAACGACCTGCTGCGCGAATTCCGCGGCAACCGCAACCACCTCGCGATCGTGATCGACGAGTTCGGCCGCGTGGCCGGGCTCATCACGATCGAAGACGTGCTCGAGCAGATCGTCGGCGAAATCGAGGACGAGTTCGACATCGCCGAAGACGAAGGCGACATCTTCGGCCTTGCCGACCATACGTATCGCGTCTCCGGCGACACGCCCATCGAGCGCGTGGCCGAGGCCTTCGGCATCACCTTCGATGCCGATGCGCTGAGCGAGGACTTCGACACCATCGGCGGCCTGATCGCGCACGAGATGGGACATGTGCCCAAGCGGGGCGAGCACTACGCGCTCGGTGCCTTCGACTTCGTCGTACTGCACACCAAGGGCGGCGCGGTGCGCTGGTTCAAGGTCTCGCCGGCACGCGGCGACGACGCGGCAGGTTGAACACGCTGCTTCGCGCGCTGGGCTTCGGGCTCGCGGGGCTTGCGCAGGCCGCATCGATCGCGGCGCCGTGGAACGGCCAGCCGCTCTGGTGGCTGCAGTTGCTCTCGCTCGCCGCGCTGGTCTGGCTGCTCGACGCGCTGCGCACGCCGACGAGCCAGCGCCCCCGGTGGCGCCGCGCCGCGCTCCACGGCTGGCTGTTTGCAACCGCATGGCTGTGCGGCACCTTCTGGTGGCTGTTCATTTCGCTGCATACCTACGGCGGCCTTGCTGCGCCGCTCGCGGTCATTGCCGTGCTCGCGCTGGCGGCGGGGCTGGCGCTCTACTACGCCACGGCATGCGCCTTCTTCGTGGCCTTTGCGCCCGCCAGCCGTGCCCAGGCGGCGGTGTTGTTCGCAGGCGTGTGGACCTTGGCCGAGCTTCTGCGCAACAGCTGGTTCACCGGCTTCCCGTGGGGTGCCGGCGGCTACGCCCATGTCGACGGGCCGCTCGCCGCCTACGCGCCCTGGCTCGGTGTGTACGGTCTGGGCACGGTGGCAGCAGGCATTGCTGCATTGGCAGGGCTGGCGCTGCGCCGCGCACGCGGCCGGGCGCTGGCGGCACCGCTCGCAGCGGCGCTCGTGCTGCTGTGCGTGCCGGCGCTGATCGGCGCGCTTCGCGGTGATGGCGACGAAGCAGCGCAGTCGCGCGGCCGCCTCAACGTTGCGCTGCTGCAGGGGAACATCCCGCAAGACGAAAAATTCATTCCGGGCGGTGGCGTGGCGACGGCACTGCAGTGGTATGGCGAGCAACTGCAAAACGCGTCCGCGTCGCTCGTGATCACGCCGGAGACCGCGCTGCCGCTTCTGCCCTCGCAATTGCCGCCCGGCTATCTCGACGCAATCGCCGCGCGCTATGCGGCCGGC
This sequence comes from Variovorax sp., assembly GCA_031412135.1. Classification (GTDB taxonomy): domain Bacteria; phylum Pseudomonadota; class Gammaproteobacteria; order Burkholderiales; family Burkholderiaceae_C; genus Variovorax. The sequence goes on from JANOCL010000052.1 coordinate 2,943, forward strand.
ACCCAGGCGGCCATCGTGGGTCTGCCACTCGGCGACGGCCGGCTGTATGCCAATACGGTGCTCGGTTTTCGCGCCGGCCAGACAACGCCCTACCGCTACGACAAGCACCACCTGGTGCCCTTCGGCGAGTTCGTGCCGGGCCTGTTCCGATGGTTCACCGACATGATGAACATCCCGCTCGGCGACTTCAGGCGCGGCGGTCTCGCGCAGGCGCCGTTCGAGTGGCAGGGCCAGCGCATTGCGCCGAACATCTGCTACGAGGATCTGTTCGGCGACGAGATCGGCGCCAGTTTTCGCGACGAGGCCAACGCACCGACGGTTCTTCTCAACGTGAGCAACATCGCATGGTTCGGCGACACCGTCGCGATCGATCAGCACCTGGCCATCTCGCGCATGCGCACGCTGGAGTTCAAGCGGCCGATGGCGCGCGCGACTAACACCGGCGCCACGGTCGTCATCGACCACCGTGGCCGCGTGACCGATGCGCTGCCGCGGCTTACGCGCGGCGTGCTGGTGGCGCAAGTCGAAGGGCGCGCCGGGCTTACGCCCTTTGCGTGGTGGGTGTCGCGCTTCGGTCTGTGGCCGCTGTGGGGCACCGGCCTTGCCGTGGCCGCGGCGGCGATGGTCCTGCGGCGTCAGCGCGGCAGGTAGGCGGTCGCCTCGACCTCGACGAGCAGGCTGTCGCCGGGCAGGAATCGGGAGACCTCGACCACGGTGCTTACTGGCGGCGCATCGGGGTAGAACAGCCCGCGCACCCGGTTGTAGGCCGGATAGTGGTGAAGATCCCTGAAGTACTGCACCAGCTTCACAACGTCGGCCATCGTGCCGCCGTGCTCGGCGGCCAGCTGGCGAATGCGGTCGAGCACGAACCAGCTCTGCGCAACGATCGGCGCCTCGAACACATCGACCGACAGCTGGCCTGTCACATAGCCCAGCGACCGAAGCATCGTGCGGGCTGCCTCCGGAATGTCCTCGTAGGAGTTCACTGCGCGGCCATGCTGCGCATCGAAAGCGACCATGCCGCTCATGAACACGAAGTCGCCAACACGGCGCGAAGCCGCGTAGTGGGCCATCGGCGCGCCAACGGCTGCATCGCCAGGCGCAATTCCGGTCATGCGGCCACCGGCCAGTCGCGCAGCTTGCCCGGATTGAGCAGGCCGTGCGGATCGAAGCGCTTCTTCATCGCGATGACCTCAGGCGGCAGCGCTCCCCCCGCCTTGCCGTCCTCGACGATGTTGACGTGCGGATTGTTGATATGCACGCCGCGCTCGCGGTGCATGCGGATGATCTCGTCGAGTCGCTCCTCGGTGGTGAAGCGCACCAGCTGAAGTGCGCTGCAGGTGGTAAGGCCTTCGACGTTGCGGATGAATTCCACGTGCATCAGCACCTCGCCGGCGAACAGCGCTTCCATTTCGGTCACCTGCTGTACGTGCCGCCCGGGCGTGAAGCCGCTTTGCAGGTAGGTGAGCGTCTTGTCGACCTTGAGCGCATGCAGCGTGGTGTGGTTCCAGGTGAACTCCATCAGTGTGCGGTTGCTCTTGCGCACCTCCTGCGCCGCCTTGCGGTAGCTCACAATGCCGCCGCGCGCCTCTGCAAGTTGCAGCATCGGCTGCTCGCAGGATTCGGCCACCAGCGAGAGCACGGCATGGCAACCCTGCGGCAGGTGGTCGGCGAGCTGCACGAGGTAGTCGGGCACCGGGCTCGCCAGGAAGGCGACCTCGCGCTTCACGATGCCAGGCGCGTTTGCCAGCGCGTCGGCAAATGCCAGGGCCTCATCGAAGCCCTTGAACACCACCAGCGTTTCGAGCCACGGGTGCGCCGGCGCCAGGCCGATCTCGAGTTCGAGCACCAGGCCATTGGTGCCCCACAGATGGTGCATGCGCATCGCTTCTGCGCCGCGCAGCTCGACCATTTGCGGTTCCTTCTCGATCGTCATTGCGCGCAGGCCCAGCACATTGCCGGGCGCGGCGAGCGGGCCGTAGTTGATCGAGCCGATACCGCCGAAGCCGCCGCCGAACAATCCGCCCAGCGTCGCGCTGCGGTAGGTCGAAGGAACGCAGCGCATCTCCTGGCCGGAATGCTGCGTCTGCTTTTCGAGTTCGCCGAGACGCATGCCGGCCTGCGCCCGCGCAACGCCAGGCCGAACCCATTGCAAGGCGTTGTAGCCGCTCATGTCGAGCACCAGGCCGCCGGCGAGCGGCGTGGTCTGCCCGTAGTTGCCGGTGCCGCTGCCGCGGATGGTGATCGGTACACCGAGCCGGACACACGCGCCAACCACCGAGCGAATCTCGTCTTCGGTGCGCGGGCGCACCACGAGGTCGGCGCGCTTGTCCTTCAGCTGCCGGTCGAGCACCGGGCTGAACCACGAGAAATCCTGCGACAGCCGGGCAATGCGGCCGGGGTCGGTGATCCAGTCGAGTTCCGGCAGTTCGAACTGCAGCCGCTCGATGGCGGTAACGGGGGCATTCATCGAGTCAATCCTGTGAAAGTTCGCTCGCATGCCAGGAGCCCAGCGCGAGCTTGGTGAACCAGGCCATCAGCACGAACAGTGCGACGCCGGTCAGTGAAATGAGGAGCAGTGCAGCGAACATGCGCGGGATGTTGAGCTGGAAGCCGGCCTGCAGGATCTGATACGCCAGCCCCGCCCCGGACCCGCCAGTGCCGGCGACGAACTCGGCCACCACCGCACCGATCAGCGCGAGGCCGCTCGAGATGCGAAGCCCGCCGAAGAAGTACGGCAGCGCGCTCGGTATGCGCAGCCGAACCAGCTGCTGCCAGCGGGTCGCGCGGTTGAGCTTGAAGTAGCTCTGCAGATCCGGCTCGATGCTGCGCAGGCCGAGCGTGGTGTTGCTGATGATCGGAAACAGCGCCACCAGCGCCGCACACACCACCATCGCGGCCGTCGGGTCCTTGACCCAGATGATGATCAGCGGCGCGACGGCGACGATCGGCGTCACCTGCAGCAGCACGGCGTAGGGGAACAGCGCGGTCTCGATCAGCTTGCTCTGCACGAAGAGGAACGAGATCAGCACGCCCGCCACGGTGGCGGCAACGAACGAAAGCACCGTGATCTTCAGCGTGACCAGGAGCGCCATGCCCAGCGGCACCCAGTCGGTCACCAGCGTCTTCATCATCAGGTAGGGTGACGGCACCAGATACGGCGGCAGCTCCATCGCCGTGACCATGCCCTGCCAGAGCGCGACCAGCACCACGCCCACGAGCAACGGATACAGCACGCGCTGCGCGCCCGGCTGCTTCAGGAGCGGCGGGCGCGCGCTCAAGCTGCCACCTCGTCGTGTGCGCTGCTCGCGCGCAGCAGGCTGTCCTGCAGGCGTTTCGCATAGCGGCTGAACTGCGGCGACACCATGAAGTCGGCGCTGCGCGGATAGGGCTCGTCGATCTCGAACTGCTCGACCACCCGGCCGGGCCGTGCGGCCATCATGACCACCCGGCTCGACAGGAACACCGCTTCGTGGATCGAGTGGGTGACGAAGATGACGGTGAGCTTCTTCTTGCGCCAGAGGTCGAGCAGTTCGGCATCGAGCTTGTGGCGCGTGATCTCGTCGAGCGCGCCGAAGGGTTCGTCCATCAGCAGCAGATCGGGCTGCGTGACGAGGCCGCGCGCAATCGAAACGCGCATCTGCATGCCGCCGGAAAGCGCACGCGGCAAGGCCTTTGCAAACTTGTCCAGGCCGACCAGTTCGAGCGCTTCCGAAACGCGTGCGTCGGCTGCCTTGCGCGGCACGCCGGCCAGGTCGAGCGGCAGGCGCACGTTGGTCCGCACGCTGGCCCATGGCATCAAGGTGGGTGACTGGAACACGAACGCCATCCTGCGGCCGCTCAGGTCGATCTGCTGCACCGGCTTGCGCCAAACCAGCAGGCGCCCATCGGTCGGCTCCAGCATGCCCGCCACCATCTTGAGCAGCGTGCTCTTGCCGCATCCGGACGGGCCGAGCAGCGTGACGAACTCGCCCTCGGCAATGCGCAGGTCGACCGGCAGCAGCGCCTGCGTGCCGTTGGGATAGGTCTTCTCCGCCGACAGCACCTCGACCGCCGGCACGACGGGTGAGGGGGACGGCGCGAGGACGGCGGGTTCGATGCGATTCATCGAGGGCTCCTGCGGTTCAGGGCAGGACCTTCGCGTCTTTCACGAACTCGGTCGTGTACGTCTTCGCGATCTCGACCTTGGCCGGATCGAGCAGCTTGGCCGCGACCAGGAAGTCGTAGCTCGCCTTCGCGCGTGCGTCGGTGATGACGCCGATGCCCATCGTGGCCGCATCGCCGCCGGTGATCATCCCCATCTCCTTGAGCTTGGCGACGCTGTAGGCCAGCTGGTCGTCGGTCATGTTGGGGTTGTCCTTCTTGATCAGCGCGTTGGCCGGCGCCGGATCGGCGAGGTAGCTCTTCCAGCCTTCCGCCGAGCCCTTGACGAAGGCGGCCACCTGCTTGCTGCGCTCCTTCACCGTCTTCTCCATGCACGACACGGTGGTCGCATAGGCGGGGAAGCCGTGGTCGCTGAACATCAGCACGGTGGTCTTCACGCCGGCCTTCTGGATCGCGTACGGCTCGGAGGTCAGGTAGCCCTGCTGCGCCGCGTTCTTGTCGGCGACGAAGGGCTGGATGTTGAAGGTGTAGGGCCGCGTCTGCTCGTCGGTAAGGCCGAACTTCGACTTGAGCCACGGCCAGTAGCCGCGGTTGGCCTGCGAGCCGATCAGGATCGTCTTGCCCTTCAGGTCCTCGAACTTCTTGACGTCGTCGTGCGCGATCAGCACCTGCGGGTCTTTCTGGAAGAAGGCCGCGACGTTCACCACCGGCACGCCGCCTTCGCGCACCTGCATCATCTGGATGTCGCTCGAACCCATGATGCAGTCGGCCTGGCCGGCAGCCATCATCTGCGTGATGTTGACCTGCGGGCCGCCCATCCTGATGGTCACGTCCAGGCCGTACTTCTTGTAGATGCCCTGCGCCACTGCCTGGTAGAAGCCGCCGTGCTCGGCCTGCGCGTACCAGTTGGTCATGTAGGTGAACTTGTCCTGGGCCTGCGCCGGTGCGGCGAAGGCGAGAGCCACTGCGGCGGCCAGGGGGCCGAAGCGGAAGGCGATGGAATTGCGCATGGTGTAGAGCCTTTCGGTGAATGAACGGACGATCGGAACGGAGGGTCGATGCAAGGAGCGGGCCTCAGGCCGGCAGCGTCGCTTCGGGCTGGCGCGACGACTGGATGAAGCCCTGCTGGTGGCCGCGCTCCCAGGTGGGTTCGTCGCGCACCACCCAGTGCAGCGCATGCAGTTCGGTCAGCGCCTGGACCCAGCTTGCCGACAGGGTGTCGAGGATCTCCTCGCCCTGTTCGCGCGTGGCGCTGGTCGGGTCGCCGATCACGCCGCTCGGGCCGAAATCGCGTGCGGTCCAGGCGCAGGCAGGTCGCCCGTCGGGCGACAGCAGCTTGATCGGAAAGGGCGGCGGGAAGTTGACGACCGCGCGTTCCATGTGCACCGTGTCGGGTGCGAGCGCAAGCATCAGCGCCGTCTCTGAGTGCCCCGCATGCATCGACAGCTTCCTCTCCTGCTCGCCGATCTGCCTGCTCGATGCGTTGGGCAGGCGCGAGACGCCATGCGGCACGACCACGAAGTCGCCGTGACGCAGCCGCAATTCGCGCGCAGCCATTTCGAGCACCTGCGGCTGGCCGCCATGGCCGTTGGCGAACAGCAGCTTGCGAAAGCCGGCGCGATAGACCGACTCGCCGATCTCGGTCACGGTCGCGAGCAGCGTGGCGCCGGTCAGCGTCATGGTGCCGGGGAAGTGCAGGTGCTCTTCGGACTTGCCGTAGGTGATGGTTGGCAGCGCGAACGCCCGCACTTCGGCCGGCAGCCGCTCGAGCGCCTTGCCCATCACGCCCGACGCGATCACGCTGTCGACGGAGCAAGGCAGGTGCGGCCCGTGTTGTTCGATGGCGCCGCAGGGCAGCACGATCACCGTGTTCTCGCGGTCGGGGAGCGCGTCGATCTCGGTCCAGCTCAGGTAGGGCAGGAAGCGGTGGGGCGGAATGTAGCCGTGGAGCATGGACGAGTTCCTGAATCGGTGAATGTCAGTCGGAGGCGCCGGCGCGCAGCCAGCCGGGCGGCACCTGGCCCTGCGTTCGAACGCCGTCGCGCAACACCACGCGCGACGCGGCGCGCGAAGGCCAGCCGTGGATGTCGGCATCGATGAAGAGCACGAAGTCGGCCCCGGCGCCGACCAGCGACGGCGCCCGGGCTGCGATCGGTCCTCGCCGCAACCAGTCGCTGCGGCACAGGCTGGCCGACCAGCTGTCGAAGGGTTCGTCGAGCTGGGCCGCCAGCGCCGCGGTCCCCATGGTTTCGGCCAGGTCGAAACTGCCGAGGCGGCAGAACGGGTCTTGCACGTTGTCGCTCGCGAAGAGCATCGGAATGCCGCGCTCTCGCGCCTCTTTCACCAACGTGATGCCACGCTGGCGCGGCGTCTGGCCGGTCACCGCGTCCTGCAGCAGGAGGTTGGTGGCTGGCAGCGAGACCAGCGTGATCGGCACGCGCGCAACCGCGTCGAGCGTGGCGAGCGCCTGCGCCCGCGGCTGCGCTGCGAGTGCGCAGGTGTGGCCGCAGACCACCCGGCCCTCAAAGTCGATCTCGCGCAGGATGCGAGCGATGCAGGGCAGGCCGATCGCGGCCGCGTTGAGCTCCTCGTCGACATGCAGGTCGACGTCGAGTTCGCATTCCTGCGCCGCAACCAGCAGATTGCGCAGCGCGGTTTCGCTCCAGATCGTCGAGTGCACGAACCCGCCCAACAGCGCCTGCGGCCCGGTCGCCGCGATGCGCCGCGCCAGCTCGCGCGCCTGCGCCATGTCCTCGAACAGCGGCAGCTTGATCAGGCTCACCTGCTCCAGCCGCACGCGGCCGGCCCACTGCTGGGACAACTCGGCCATCAGCGGCCATGCGAGCGGCACCGCATCGGGCTCCCACCAGTCCACGTGCGTGCGCAAGTGCGTCGTGCCGTACTCCCAGGCCCATTGCAATCCGCGCGATGCGCGCTGCAACACGTCGTCGGTGCTCCAGCGGGTGCGGTCGTCGAGCATGGCCTCGATCGCGCCCAGCAGACCGGGCTGCACGTTTTTCATGCGCGGCAGCGTGAAGGCCTTGTCGAGGTGCGTGTGGGCATCGACGAAGCCGGGCAGCACCAGCGCGCCGCCGAGGTTCCATGCGCCGTCGGGTTCGTGCGATGCGGCCGCGCGCATCGGCACGACGCGCTGTACGCGGCCGTGGTCGAGTGCAATCTGCGCCGGCACCGGCGCGCCGTCGCACTCGGGCCAGTCGGGCGGCAGCAGCCAGCGCGGAAGCCGCGCGTCGTCGAGTCGGGTCGGTGCGGAGGTCTGCATGGCCTCTTTCGCGCTCAGGCGAAGCGCAGCATGGCCTGGCCGACGCGCTGCATGAAGCGCTTCAGCTGGGGCTCTGTCGCCACGTTCATGTGGTAGTGGGCGTGGAAGTCGACCCGCGCGCGTCGCCCGGTCAGCCGCAGCAGATAGCGCGTCACGTTCCTGCGCGGCGGATCGCCCATGTACCACGCCATCCAGCGCGGCCGGCCATAGGTGACGACGGCCGAGATGCGCCGGATGTGCGTCAGCATCGGCTTCACGTTGGCAGGGTCGCTGATGTCGAACGCCACGCCGGGCATGAAGAGGCGGTCGAAGTAGCCTTTCAACATCGCGGGCAGGCCGAAGCACCAGGTCGGAAAACAGAACACCAGGCCCTCCGCCCATTGCAGCCGCCGGATGTAGGGAGCGAGCGGCAGCTGGTTGCTCGGCACCTCGTGGTAGCCCAGGCGCTCCTCGCGCGAGAGCACCGGATTGAAGCCTTCGGCATACAGATCGCAGTCGTCCACTTCATGGCCTGCAGCACGCAGGCTGCGCAGCACCTCGCGGTGAAGCGCCGCATGAAAGCTGGTTTCGACCGGATGGCAATAGACGACGAGCACGCGCATGGTGTGTTTGACCACTCAATCAGAGCAAGTGGTCAGGTTACGCAAGCGGCGTGCCAGCGCCGGTGCACCGAAAGCGGGAGCTTCTAGGTCTTGATGCCGCAGCCGGCCAGCACGAAGGCGATCAGTTCGCGCGCAATCGGCTCGCGCTCGATCGTCGCGTCCGGCGGCAGGCCGAGCATCACGCGCGTCTGCAGCGCGTAGTCGGCGTAGCTCTGGGTCATGGCCCAGATGTGCATGAGCAAGAGGCGCGCGTCCAGCGGCCGCATCAGCCCGCGGGCGATCCAGCCATTGATGATGTCCACCTTCTTCTGCGTCCAGGCGCGCGCGTTCGGCCAGTAGCGTTCGAGGTTGCGTCCGCCATCCAGAACTTCACGCGTGAAGATGCGGGAGATCTCCGGGTTGTCGAAGGCATGGTCGAGCTTCTTGCGGATGTAGTCGCCCAGCACTGCGGCCGGGTCGTTGGCATGCTCCTCGAACGAGAACACCACTTTCCAGTCGTGCAGCACCTGCATCAGGAGTTCTTCGTAGAGCTCCTCCTTGCCGGCGATGTAGTAGTGCAGCTGGGGCTTGGTGAGCCCGGCGCGCGCCGCGATCGCCTGGGTCGATGCGCCCTTCAGGCCATGCAGGCTGAATTCGGCGATGGCCGCGCTTCGGATCGCACTCAGGATGCGCTCGCGGCCCGGCCTTGCGCGCGAGAGCGGACCGTCGGGCGCCGGCATCTGCTGTGCCGCCACGGGGTCGGATGCTGACACGGGGGGAAGGGTGGAAGAGGTCATCGAGCGGCCGGTCGATTCGGCGTGGCGATGGTAGCGCTTCGACCCGGAGCAACAGGGGAGCGTATGCCGCCCGAGCCTAAAATCATCGGCTCGCGCCTTTCGTCCACCGTCGCAACGTCCAGGCCACGCCGGCCACTTCCATGTCGAGCTTCCAGCAAATCATTCTCAAACTGCAGTCGTACTGGGCCGGGCAGGGCTGCGCGCTGCTGCAGCCCTACGACATGGAAGTCGGCGCTGGCACCTCGCACACCGCGACCTTCCTGCGCGCCCTCGGCCCCGAGCCCTGGAAGGCCGCCTATGTGCAGCCGAGCCGACGGCCCAAGGACGGCCGGTATGGCGAGAACCCCAACCGCCTGCAGCACTACTACCAGTACCAGGTGGTGCTGAAGCCGGCGCCGAGCGACATCCTCGCCCTCTATCTTGGCTCGCTCGAAGCGCTGGGCTTCGACCTTCGCAAGAACGACATCCGCTTCGTCGAGGACGACTGGGAGAATCCCACGCTCGGCGCCTGGGGGCTCGGCTGGGAGGTCTGGCTCAATGGCATGGAGGTGACGCAGTTCACCTACTTCCAGCAGGTCGGCGGCATCGACTGCAGGCCGATCACCGGCGAGATCACCTACGGCCTGGAGCGGCTCGCGATGTACCTGCAGGGGGTAGACAACGTGTACGACCTGGAGTGGACCGCGGGGCTGAGCTACGGCGACGTCTACAAGCAGAACGAGGTCGAACAGTCGACCTACAACTTCGAGCACAGCGATGCCGATTTTCTGTTCGCCGCGTTCACTGCGCACGAGAAGCAGGCGAAGCACCTGATGGAACAAAAGCTCGCGCTGCCGGCCTACGAGCAGGTGCTCAAGGCCGCGCACGGCTTCAACCTGCTGGATGCGCGCGGCGCGATCAGCGTGACGGAACGCGCGGCCTACATCGGGCGCATTCGCAACCTGGCGCGCGGCGTCGCGCAGAGCTACTACGAAAGCCGCGAGCGGCTCGGATTTCCGATGGCGCCGCGCGAGTGGGTCGCACAGATCTCGAAGAAGGCGGCCTGAGCGATGAGCACCAAGAACAACCTGCTGGTCGAACTGTTCGTCGAGGAACTTCCTCCCAAGGCACTCAAGAAGCTCGGCGATGCCTTCGGGGCCGTGCTGCGCGATCAACTGGTGGCGCAGGGCCTGGCCGATGCGGGATCGTTGCTCACCGCCTACGCTTCGCCGCGTCGGCTGGCCGCGCACCTGACCGACGTGCTGCCGCAGGCCGCCGACCGCGCCGTCTCGCAAAAGCTCATGCCGGTGACCGTGGCGCTCGATGCATCCGGCAACCCGACGCCTGCGCTCCTCAAAAGACTGGCGGCGCTCGGCACCGACGGGTCGGCAGTGCCCGGCCTTCGGCGTGCGATGGACGGCAAGGCCGAGGCGCTGTTCTTCGAGAGCACCGCCAAGGGCGCGACCCTGGCCGAAGGCCTGCAGAAAGCGCTGGCCGAAGCCATCGCCAGGCTGCCCATCCCGAAGCTGATGAGCTACCAGCTCGAAACCGGCTGCGAGCTGCCGGGCTGGAGCAGCGTGAGCTTCGTGCGCCCGGCGCACGGGCTGGTCGCGCTGCATGGCGAGGCGGTCGTTGCCGTCGAGGCGCTCGGTCTCGAGTCCGGGCGCGAAACGCACGGCCACCGCTTCGAGGCGCGGGTCGACCCGATCGTGCTGCGCCATGCCGACAGCTATGCGGTGCAACTGGACGAAGAAGGCACCGTGATCGCCGGCTTCGAGACGCGCCGCCTCGAGATTGCGCGGCAGCTGGCCGAGGCCGCAGTCCGGGTGGGCGCCGGCTCGCATCCGGTCCACGACGACGCGCTGCTCGACGAGGTCACCGCGCTGGTCGAACGCCCGAACGTGCTGGTCTGCGAGTTCGAACGCGAGTTCCTCGGTGTGCCGCAGGAGTGCCTGATCCTCACCATGAAGGCGAACCAGAAATACTTTCCGCTGCTCGACGCTTCCAACCGGCTCACCAACAAGTTCCTCGTGGTCAGCAACATCCGTCCCGACGATGCGAGCGCGGTGATCGGCGGCAACGAGCGGGTGGTGCGCCCGCGGCTGGCCGATGCCAAGTTCTTCTTCGACCAGGACCGCAAGAAATCGCTGGCTTCGCGGGTCGAGTCGCTGGGCAAGGTGGTCTATCACAACAAGCTCGGCACGCAGGGCGAGCGCGTCGCGCGCGTGATGCACATCGCGCGGGCCATTGCGGAGCGGCTGGGCGACGCCACGCTGGCCAGCCAGGCGACGCAGGCCGCGCAGCTTGCCAAGGCCGACCTGACGACCGACATGGTCGGCGAGTTCCCCGAACTGCAAGGCACCATGGGCCGCTACTACGCGCTGCATGACGGCCTCGACGCGGCCGTGGCCGATGCGATCGAAGACCACTACAAGCCGCGCTTCGCCGGCGACGAGCTGCCGCGCAACAAGGTCGGTGTCGTGGTCGCACTGGCCGACAAGCTGGAAACGCTGGTCGGCATGTTCGGCATCGGCAACCTGCCCACCGGCGACCGCGATCCGTTCGCGCTGCGGCGCCATGCGCTGGGCGTGGTGCGGCTCCTTATCGAGCGCGCGCTGCCGCTGCACTTTCACGAACTGACGCGCATGGCGTTCGGCATGTTCCCGCCTGGCGTGCTGGAAGACCGCAGCACCGAAGTCGACGAATTCCTCATCGAGCGCCTGAAGAGCTACTTCAAGGAAGAGGGCTACTCGGCGGTCGAGATCGATGCGGCCGTGTACGTTCGCCAGCTCGGCGTGTGGTCCACCATTCCGAAGCGGCTCGACGCAGTGCGCGCCTTTGCGTTGCTGCCCGAAGCCGCTGCGCTTGCCGCAGCCAACAAGCGCATCGGCAACATCCTGAAGAAATCGCCGGAAGCCGATGCCCATGTGAGCGAGCTGCTGCTGCACGAGCCGGCCGAGCGCGCGCTGCACGCCGCGATGCAGCAGATCGTGCCCACGGCCGATGCACAGTTCGAGGCCGGCGACTACACCGCTTCTCTGCAGACGCTTGCCGCGCTGCGTGCGCCGGTCGACGCGTTCTTCGACGGCGTCATGGTCAATGTCGAACAAGCGGACCTGCGCCTCAATCGCCTCGGCCTGCTGATGCTGCTGCATGCCGCGATGAACCGCGTGGCGCAACTCGAGCGGCTGGCTGCTTGACTGGCAATGCCATGAAACTCGTCATCCTCGACCGCAACGGCACCCTCAACCTGAACCGCGAAGACTTCGTGAAGAGCGACGTCGAGTGGACGCCGCTGCCCGGTGCGCTGGAGGCCGTGGCACGGCTCAACCACGCCGGTTGGCATGTGGTGATCGCCTCGAACCAGTCCGGGCTCGGGCGCGGGCTGTTCGACGTGGTGTCGCTCAACGCCATGCACGCCAAGATGCACAAGATGCTGGCCGCGGTGGGCGGTCGCGTGGACGCGGTGTTCTATTGCCCGCACAGCCCCGACGAGAACTGCGGATGCCGAAAACCAAAGCCGGGCCTGTTCGTCCAGATCGGCGAGCGCTACGGCGTCGATCTTGCCAACGTGCCTACCGCCGGCGACAGCCTGCGCGACATGCAGGCCGGTGCGGCCGCCGGCTGCGAGCCGCACCTGCTGTTGACGGGCATGGGCGAGGCCTGCCGCGGCGTCGCCGCGCTGCCGCCCGAATACCCACCCAACACCCGGGTCCACGAAGACCTGGCGGCGTTCGTCGATTTCCTGCTGACGCGCGAGGAAAGCGCTGCCGCGCTCGATATGGCCGGCTGAACGCGCTGTCGTCCCACGCTCCACTCGATACCCAAAGCTCTCCATATGGCCTTCATCCGCTCCGTTCTTCACTTGCTTTGGATGGTCGTCACCGTCGTTCCCTGGGGCCTGTTCGTCGTGCTGGTGTCTCCGTTCGCGAGCCCGACGCGGGTTTACTGGCTGTGTGCCGGCTGGGTCAGCAACGCGGTGCGCAGCGGCATGTTGCTGCTCGGTATCCGGAATCGGATCTCGGGTTTCGAGAACCTGCCCAAGGGCGACAAGGACCCGGCAGTGCTGCTGGTCAAGCACCAGTCGACCTGGGAAACTTTCCTGATGGTCGACCTCATGCCGCACCCGCTGGCCTTCGTTTTCAAACGCGAGCTGATCTACATCCCGTTTTTTGGCTGGGCCATGGCGCGCATGGACATGATCCACATCGACCGCAAACAGCGCTCGCAGGCATTCAGCAAGGTGGTGGCGCAAGGCAAGCGGCTGCTGGCCAACGGCACTTGGGTAATCATGTTTCCCGAAGGCACGCGCATCGCGCGCGGCCAGGCCGGCCAGTACAAGGTCGGCGGTGCGCGGCTCGCGATCGAATGCGGCGCGCCCGTCATTCCGATCGCCGTCACTTCGGGCAAGGTCTGGCCGCGCAGGGCTTTCATCAAGCGCCCGGGTATCGTCGACGTGTCGATCGGGCGGCCGATCCCGAGCATTGGCCGCCGGCCCGACGAGCTGATGCGCGAGGTCGAGGCCTGGATCGAAGCCGAGATGCGGCGCCTCGATCCCGAGGCGTACGCGCCGGCCTTGCCGGTCGTCCCGGCCACCACGAGCACGGTGCCCTGAGCCGCGCACCGGCATGCGCGGCCTGATGCAATTCACGCTGGACTTGTTCGACCCGCCGACGGCAGCGCCTTCGCCGTTGCAGCCGCTGGCGACCCCGCTGTCCTTCGTCCACCCCCGCGCCACGCGCGAGCTGCGACTCGGCGAGGCGCATGTGGCGTATGAGTTCACCCGTGGCAAGCGTCGCACCATCGGCTTCGTGGTCGGTGCAGAAGGCTTGTCGGTGCGGGCCCCGCGCTGGGTGACGCTGCGCGACGTCGATGCCGCAGTGCATGAAAAGGCCGACTGGATCTTGCGCAAGCTCGCCGAGACGCAGCAGCGTCATGCGCACATGGAGGCGGCGCGCGTCGAATGGAAGGAGGGCGTGCACTTTCCGTTTCTCGGCGAGACGGTGGTGGTGCGGCTCGATCCGCACCATGCCTTCGACGGCATCGGTGCGGTGCTCGACGCAAGCGCCGGCGACGGGCCGCGCGTCCTGCGCCTTGCGCTTGCAAACAGCGCCACGCCGGTGCAGATCCGCGATGCCGCACAGGCCTGGCTCATGCGGCAGGCGCGGCGCATCTTCGTCGAGCGGCTCGACCACTTCGCGCCGCGGCTCAACGTGGTCTGGCGCAAGCTTGCGTTGTCGAACGCATCGACCCGCTGGGGCAGCGCCAGCGCGGACGGCACCATCAGGCTGCACTGGCGGCTGGTGCATTTCAAGATGCCGGTGATCGACTACGTGGTGGCGCACGAGCTGAGCCACCTGCGCGTGATGGACCACAGCCCACGCTTCTGGGACACCGTCGAGAGCGTGATGCCCGACTATGGCGCCTTGCGCAGGCAGCTCAAGGAGCAGCCTGTTCCGAAGTGGTGATGCTGTTGCACGCGGGCTTGGCCGGACGCAGAGGGCGCGAAAGAACGCAAAGAACGCGAAAGAAGCCCGTCCGCATGTTTATTTTTTGCGTCCTTCGCGAAATCTTCGCGTCCTCTGCGTCCTCTTTGCCCTTTTTGTGTTTGCGCTAGCGCGCGTGCGTAACGCCACCGTCCACCACGAGCGTGGAGCCCATCACGTAGTCTCCCGCCCGTGATGCGAGGTAGATCGCGGCACCGGCCATGTCTTCGGGCGTGCCGATGCGCCCGGCTGGAATGCGCGCTTTCACCTCGTCGCCGTGGTCGCGCGCGTCCTTGTTCATGTCGGAGGCAAAGGCGCCCGGCGCAATCGCGCTGACGACGATGCGGTCTTGCGCGAGCCGCAGCGCCATGCGCCGCGTGAGCTGGATCAGCCCGGCCTTGCTGGCGGCATACGAATAGGTCTCCTGCGGATTGACCGAGATGCCGTCGATCGATGCGATGTTGATCACCTTCGCCAGATGGTCGATCGCGGCTTTCCTGAGCATCGGCGTCAGCGCCTGGGTCAGGAAGAACGGCGCCTTCAGGTTGAGGTCGACCACCTTGTCCCACCCGCTTTCGGGAAACTCGTCGTAGGGCGCCCCCCAGGCGGCACCGGCATTGTTGACCAGGATGTCGAGCGTGGCCTCGTGTCCGGCGTAGGCGTCGGCCAGGCCCTTCGCGCCTTCGACGGTCGACACATCGGCCGGCAGCGAAACGCAGTGGCCGAAGGCCGAGAGTTCCTTGGCGGTCTGGTCGCAGGCTGCGGCCTTGCGGGCCGAGATGTAGACGCGCGCGCCCTGGGCCAGAAAGCCTTCGGCGATCATGCGGCCGATGCCGCGCGAGCCGCCGGTGATGAGTGCGGTGCGTCCTTGCAGCGAGAAGAGTCGGCTGGTGTCCATGCGGTGGTCTCCTGAATGTTCGCGCCAGCTTAGTGCGAGCTTGCGCGTTCGGGCGTCACCTTGGCGGCAGCGCCAGGGACCGGGTGCTTTCGAAGCGCCGCGGCAGACCGCTCAGCGGATCGCAGAAAGCCAGCGCCTTGGCCAACAGCTGCAGTGGCTGGCTGAAGTCGTCATCGCCTTCGGGCCGAAGCGTGGGATAGATCGCATCGTTTCGGATCGGAATGCCGAGCGCGGCGCAGTGCACGCGCAACTGGTGCCTGCGCCCCGTCACCGGCGCGAGAAGCAGGCGAGCCCATCCATCGCGCCTCTCCAGCAATTCGAAGCGCGTCTCGGAATTGGGCTCGCCAGGCACTTCCTTCATGCGCATGAAATGCTCATCGTCCGCGAGGCGGCTGCGATGGACCGGCGGCAGCACGGCGTCGCCGGGCCAGCACACGACCGCCTCGTACTGCTTTGCCATCCGGCGCTCGGCGAACAGCGCGTGGTACGCGCCGCGCGTGGCGGGCCGCACCGAGAACAGCACCAGGCCAGCGGTTTCGCGGTCGAGGCGGTGCAGCGGCGCGAGCTCGTCGATGCCGAACTTGCGCTTCAGGCGCACCAGCAGGCTCTCCTGCACGTACTTGCCGACCGGCGTGACCGGCAGGAAGTGCGGCTTGTCGACCACGAGCAGGTGATCGTCGCGGAACAGGACCATCTCTTCGAACGGAATCGGTCGCTCCGTTTCGAGCGAACGGTAGTAGTAGATGCGCAGTCGCGCCTGGTAGGGCCTTGATTCGGTGACTTGCACGCCGTGCTCGTCGACCACCTCGCCGGCGCGCATCCGATGCTGCCAGGTGGCGAGCGGAATCGCCGCGAAGCGCTGCACCAGGAACGCGGTGATCGTCGGCCAGGCGCCGAGCGGGAGGGCCACGCAACTCGGGCCGACACCGTCGCGGGTGGGCAGCGGCAGGTTCGGCATGACTTTGAAGCGGACGGCGACGCTCAGGCCGCGTTCAGCAAGGCCGCGATGTCGGCGAACGCGGGGCGTTCGGCCGGGTCCGCGTGCAGGCAGCGCGCCTGCAGGTCTGCGAGCAACGCGGCGCGGGTCGAGCCTGCAGGTGCCGGCCGGCAACCCGCCAGCAGCTCTTCGAGCAGGCAGCCGAAGGCACGCATCTCGATGCGCTGCAGCGCCTGCGCCTGCAACCCGTCGTCGTGCGGCACGAACGACGCGGCGCCAAAGTCGCCCAGGAGGCCGTCGCCTTCGCCGTTCCAGAGGATGTTGTGGGCGTACAGATCGCCATGCAGGATGCCGCGCGCATGCAGTTGCGCGGCGGCCGAGGCGATGCCGCGGGCCAGGCGCAGGGCGGCGTCGACTGGCCAGCAGTCATCGCTGGCATACACGTCCCGCGTACACGATGCCAGGCTCGGGGGCGCCGCCAGGTTGCCGAACGCCTTGTCGACCCGATGCAGCACCAGGCCTTCGCTGCCTTCGGGGTGGCCGCCGACCCGGCCCAGCACCGCCACCAGGTTGGGATGCGCGCCTGCGGCCATGCAGGCGGCCATTTCGCTGCGCGGCCAGCCGTCGCTGGTGACCGCACCCTTGAAAAGCTTTACCGCCACCGGCTGGGTGCTGCCATCTTCGCGTCGCCATTGCGCCTGGTGGATCACGCCGGAGGCACCTTCGCCGAGCTTGTGCTCGATCGACAGCGCATGCCAGTCGATCGGCGGCGTCGGGGCTTCCGACGCGATGCGGGCTTCGCGGCCCTCGCTCATCGGATTGCCGCCGAAACCCAGCCACGACAGCCGGGGCAGCGACATCAGCCATGCTGGCAATTCGTCGAAGCGGTTGGCCGCAATGCGCAGCAACTCGAGCGAGCGGCAAGCTGCCAGCTCCTGCGGCAGCGCCTGCAGACGGTTGCCGGCGAGCATCAGCTTCTGCAGGCCGGTGCACTGGCCGACGGTCGGCGGCAGCATCTCGATGCAGTTGTCGCTCAGGATGAGCCAGCGCAGCGATGGCGGCAGCGAAGCCGCCGGAACGCTGCGAATGCGGTTGGCCTTGAATCCGACGATGTCGAGCCGGCCGCACTGCCCGAGCGATGCGGGCAGCTCGGTGAACTGGTTGTTCGAACAGAACAGCACGCGCAGGCGGTGCAGGCGGCCGAGGTCGTCGGGCAGAGTGCCGAGCGCATTGCCGGACAGGTCGAGCACCTCCAGCGTGTCGGCCAGTTCGAAGATCTCTCGCGGAAACTCCGTCAGCCCGCACGACAGCGCCAGCCGCTGCGCGCCCGGCAGCTGGCCCGCACGCAGCCGGGCCAGCATGCTCATTGGCGTACGTGCGCGACGCTCATGCCACGGCGCCGAATCGGTAGATGCCGTCTTCGCCCTTGCGGCGCTGCAGCAGCCCGTCGAAGCGCAGCAGGTGCAGGTGGGCGATCGACTCGCCCATCGCAAAAGTCATCTGGTGCAGGTCGAGCGTGCGTTTGAAGAGGATCGGCAACGCGTCTGCCGCGCTGTGCGGCTTGAGGGTGCAGGCCTGCAGCAGTTCGGCCAAGCGGTCGCGGTGATGCTCCTGAAGCTGCTCGACCCGGCGATGGATGCCGGTGAAGGGCTTGCCGTGCGAGGGCAGGCCCAGCGTGTCCGCCGGCAGTGCCTTGAAGCGCTCGATGCTGTCCAGAAAGAGCCGCAGCGCATTGGCGTCGGGCTCGCCGGCATGCACGCTGACGTTGGTCGAGATGCGCGGCAGCATCATGTCGCCGCCCAGCAGCAGGTTCAGGCTTTCGCAATAGAGCGCGATGTGCTCCGGCGCGTGGCCGTAGCCGCTGATGCAGCGCCATTCGTGGCCGCCGATCGAAACCTTCGCGCCGTCGAGCAGCCGCACGAAGCTGGCCGGCACCGAGGGCACCATGTTCGCGTAGTAGTTGGTGCGCGCGCGGATCTTCGCCACCGATTCCGGATCGACGAGCCCGTGCGATGCAAAGAAGTCGGCGGCCGCGTCGCCCCCCGCCAGCGTGTCGCCCGCACTGGTGAGCACGCGCGCCACGTGATAGTCGGTGGAGCTGATCCACAGCGGCGCATTCCACCGCTTGCACAGCCAGTCGGCAAGACCGATGTGATCGGGATGCATGTGCGTCACGATCACGCGCAGGATGGGCAGGCCTTCGAGCCGCGTGGCGAAAATCTGCTCCCACTGCGCGCGTGAATCGTCATGCGCGATGCAGCAGTCGACCACGGTCCAGCCTTCGACGCCGTCGATGCTGTCGCGCAGCAGCCAGAGGTTGATGTGGTCGAGCGCGAACGGCAGCGCCATCCGCAGCCAGCGCACGCCGGGTGCGACCTCGATGGTTTCGCCCGGCGCGGGTAGGGCATCGGCCAGGGGATAGTGGAGTTCGCGTTCGAGAGTGTTCATGTACGATTGACGTTAACGTAAACGTCATGGGAAAGAACGAATATTGTAGGCAGTGCGGCCGCCGCGCGCAGTCGCCCCCGCAACCGCAACCGCAGCCCTCGATCGACATGCCTTCGCAGACTTTCACCATCGGCGAACTCGCCAAGGAGTTCGACCTCACCACCCGGGCCATCCGCTTCTACGAGGACGTAGGGCTGGTCGCACCGGAGCGCTCGGGGTTGCAGCGCATCTACACGTCGCGCGACCGCGCCCGGCTCACGCTCACGCTGCGCGCCAAGCGGCTCGGCCTGAAGCTGACCGAGGCCAAAGAGATCCTCGACATGTACGACAGTCCGCGCGACACCGCGGCGCAACTGCAGCGCTTTCTGGGCGTGCTCGGCAACCACCGCGCCCGGCTCGAGGCGCAGTTGGTCGAACTGCAGGACAACATCGCGGAAGTCCGTGCACACGAAACCAAGGCCCGCGCGGCGCTCGCCCGTGCGGCCAGGCCCAAGCCTCGCTGAGAGGCTGCGCTGGGCCTCCGTCTTTTAAGATTTCATCCCTCTCGCAGAAAATGGACAACGACATGCCGGACAACCTCGAGGATCTTTTCGCCCACAACCGCGCCTGGTCGGCCCGGATGGAGCGCGACCGCCCAGGCTTCTTTACCGGCCTGATCAAGCAGCAGACGCCGCGCTACATGTGGATCGGCTGCTCCGACAGCCGCGTCCCGGCCAACCAGATCACCGGCCTCGAACCGGGCGAGGTGTTCGTCCACCGCAACGTGGCCAACATCGTGGTGCATTCCGACCTGAATGCGCTGTCGGCGATCCAGTTCGCCGTCGAGCGGCTCAAGGTCGAGCACATCATGGTGGTCGGGCACTATGGCTGCTCCGGCGTACAGGCCGCGATGGAAGGCGCCCGCATCGGCCTGGCCGACAACTGGATACGCCACATCCAGGACGTGCGCGACCGGCATCGCGTCATGCTCGAGAGTCTTCCAGCGGAAGTCCGCACCAACGCGCTGTGCGAGCTGAACGTGGCCGAGCAGGTGGTCAACGTGGCGGTGAGCACCGTCATGGTCGACGCCTGGAGCCGCGGGCAGAAAGTCACCGTCCACGGCTGGGCCTTCGGCGTTCAGGACGGACTGCTTCAGGACTTGGGCCTCACCGTCGACGGCAGCAAGTCGCTGGACGCGCTGTACCGCGCGACGGTGCAGCGCATCCGCTACAAGTGGAGCAAGCCGGCCGAAGCCGTCGCGGTTGCCACCGAACCCGTTCGAGCCACCGACTGAGCCGATGTTCCCGCAGCGCCTCGATTCCCCGCTCGCCTACGAGATTGCCCGTGCGATGCGGGACGGCTTCAATCGGCACTACCAGCTGTTTCGCGCCGAGTCGGCGCGCGCGAAGCACCGTTTCGAAACTGCCGACTGGCACGGACAGCAACGTGCGCAGCGCGAGCGCATCGAGTTCTACGACCTGCGGGTGAGCGAGGCGGTTGCCCGGCTCGAAAAGGAATTCAAGGCCGGCGAGCAGCCGATGGACGTGTGGCACCAGGTCAAGCTGCACTTCATCGGGCTGTTGGTCGATCACCATCAGCCCGAGCTGGCCGAAAGCTTCTTCAATTCGGTGACCACCAAGATCCTGCACCGCACGTACTTCCAGAACGACTTCATCTTCGTGCGGCCGGCCATCAGCACCGAATACATCGAGCCGCGCGGCGCGCCGACCTACCGGGCCTACTATCCGCAGCGCGAAACGTTGGCCGACACCGTGGAGCAGGTGCTCGACGACTACGCACTGCAGGGCGGTTTTGCCAACCGGCGCCGCGATGCCGAACGCGTGGCGGCCGCCATCCTGGGGCGCTTTCACCAGGTCAAGCTGCGCGCCAATTTTCAGCTGCAGGTGCTGTCGGGGCTCTTCTATCGGAACAAGGGCGCCTACGTGGTCGGCAAGATCATCAACGGCTTCATCGAGCTGCCATTCGCACTGCCGATCCTGCACGACAGCGCAGCAAAGTTCTATGTCGATGCGGCGCTCTTCGGCGAGGAAGACCTGCAGATGCTGTTCAGCTTTGCGCGCGCCTACTTCATGGTCGACATGGAAGTGCCGTCGGCCTGCGTGCAGTTTCTGCGCTCGCTGATGCCGCGCAAACCCCGCGCCGAGATCTACACCGCGCTCGGTCTCGCCAAGCAGGGCAAGACGCTCTTCTATCGCGACTTTCTCTATCACCTCAACTACTCGACCGACAAGTTCCGCATCGCGCCCGGCATCAAGGGCATGGTGATGCTGGTGTTCGACCTGCCGTCGTTTCCCTATGTGTTCAAGGTCATCAAGGATTTCTATCCGCCACAGAAGGACACCACGCGCGAGCAGATCAAGGGCAAATACCTGTTGGTGAAGCAGCACGACCGGGTCGGCCGCATGGCCGATACGCTGGAGTACAGCGACGTCGGCTTTCCGCTCGACCGCTTCGAGCCTGAGCTGATCGACGAGATCCGCAAGTTCGCCCCCAGCCAACTCGAGATCGGCGACCGCGACGGCAACGGCGAGATGGAGCTGGTGCTGAAGCACGTCTACATCGAGCGGCGCATGATCCCGCTCAACATCTATCTGCAGGAGGCCTTCGACCTGCTCGCCCAGCCCGAGCATGCAAAGCGCGCGGGCAAGCAGCTGGAGCATGCAGTAATCGAATACGGCAATGCCATCAAGGACATGGTCGCGGCCAACATCTTTCCCGGCGACATGCTGTGGAAGAATTTCGGCGTGACGCGCGGCGGCAAGGTCGTTTTCTACGACTACGACGAGATCGAATACATCACCGACTGCCAGTTCCGCAAGGTGCCGACGCCGCGCAACGAAGAAGACGAGATGAGCGGAGAGGTCTGGTATTCGGTCGGGCCGAAGGACGTGTTTCCCGAAACCTTCGAGCCCTTCCTGCTCGGCAACGAGGCGGTGCGTGCCGCCTTCATGGCCCACCACGCCGACCTGCTCGACGCCGCGTTCTGGCAAAGCCACAAGGAACGCATCCAGGCCGGACAGATGCTCGACGTGTTTCCCTACGACGACACGCAGCGCTTTCGCCACGACGGCCATGCAACGCATTTTTGACATCCATTGAAGGAGCAATTCCATGAACGAATCCATTGTCATCGTCGGCGCCGCCCGCACCCCCATGGGCGGCTTCCAGGGCGACTTCTCCTCGCTCTCCGCGCACGACTTGGGCGGCGTGGCCATCAAGGCCGCCGTCGAGCGCGCGGGCATCGCGCCCGACACGGTCGGTGAAGTGCTGTTCGGCAACTGCCTGATGGCCGGCCAGGGCCAGGCGCCGGCGCGCCAGGCGGCCTACAAGGGTGGACTGCCCGACAGCGCGGGCGCCGTCACCCTCAGCAAGATGTGCGGCTCGGCCATGAAGGCCGCGATGCTGGCGCACGACATGCTGCTCGCGGGCACGCACGAAGTCATGGTCGCCGGCGGCATGGAAAGCATGACCAACGCGCCCTATCTCATGCTCAAGGGCCGCGGCGGCTACCGCATGGGCCACGACCGCCTGTTCGATCACATGATGCTCGACGGCCTCGAGGACGCCTACCAGGCCGGCCGCTCGATGGGCACCTTCGGCGAGGACTGCGCCGCCAAGTACAAGTTCACGCGCGAACAGCAGGACGCCTTTGCGATCGCCAGCGTGGAGCGCGCCAGGGCTGCCACCACCTCCGGCGCCTTCAAGGCCGAGATCGCACCCGTCACCGTCAAGAGCCGCAGCGGCGAGACCGTGATCGACATCGACGAAGGCCCGGGCAAGGTCAAGCTCGACAAGATTTCGACGCTCAAGCCCGCTTTCAAGAAAGAGGGCGGCACCATCACCGCCGCGTCGAGTTCGTCCATCAACGACGGCGCGGCGGCGCTGGTGATGATGACCGAGAGCGCCGCCAGGAAGCTCGGCGCCAGGCCGATCGCGCGCATCGTCGGCCATGCCACCCACGCCCAGCAGCCCGAGTGGTTCTCGACCGCCCCGGTCGGTGCTGTTGCGAAGCTGTTCAAGAAAACGGGATGGGGCGTGAAGGACGTCGACCTCTGGGAAATCAACGAGGCCTTCGCCGTGGTGCCGATGGCGCTGATGCACGAACTCGACGTGTCGCACCACATCGTCAACGTGCACGGCGGCGCCTGCGCCCTGGGCCACCCCATCGGCGCCAGCGGCGCGCGCATCGTGGTCACGCTGATTCATGCGCTGCAGCAGCGCGGCAAGAAGCGCGGCGTCGCGACCTTGTGCATCGGCGGGGGCGAGGGGACGGCGGTGGCGTTGGAACTTGCGTGACTCGACTCGGTCGGACGCCCAGTTGGTTGTTCGGCCAATCTGATCAATTGTTTCGCCTTTCTCGCAAGGTCGCTATTGCTTGGCACCATCCTCCCGCTTGAGAAACAAGGCCGAAGCATGTCGAACTACCAAGTCTTGACATCGGAAAGCTGATCGGTTTCTCTCAAGGATAGAACCGCGCGAACAAGCGCGCGCTAGAAAACCACTCTGCGATGCCCACTGCGGCAGCTTTGTGGCGGTTTCAGGGAGAGAAAAAGTGATCAAGCAGACGCCGGCCTCTGGCAATGCTGTCGGCGGAAGCTGTTTGGTGCAGGCTGAGGGCACGTTGCCCGGGCAGCTATGGCTTTGTGTGTTTGCGATAGCGCTCGCGACGGTCGTGGCGTGCTGGGTGGCCTTGCCGCGCAGCAATGGCGCAGGCACCGACACCGATGAATTGCTCCAGAGGCTGGCCAAGCTTTCGCGCGACGGTGCTGCCGTTTTGTGCGATCCGACGAGTCTCGAGAAAAAGTTGCACATTCTCATCGACGACCTTTCTCCCGAACGGAGCGACGCCGACGTCCTTTCGGCGGTGGTCAGGTCCACCGGAATCATCGGAAACGAGACGAGCGGCACCTACTCGGAGTTCCGGGCCGCGTCTCGAAACTTTTGTCGATTGCGGATGCATTTCGCGAACCACCGTTTCTGCGATAGCGATTCCGCTCGAGTTCAGCGCCTGCTCGGCGAGCGAGTTCGACCCGGCATGCCAATGCTCGGCGAGGCAGGGTTCTACGATCATGGATACGCGTTCACGCCTGCCCGCTTGGGCAAGTCGGTGATGGGTTGGCGGCAGCCAGCGCGCCTCTGCCCCGCCGAAATCGAGATCGTTACCGAGCGCAACTAGATGGCGCAGCATCAAGGTCGCCGTGCAAAGCTGTGGCCCGCGGCACTCGCGGGCGCGGTACTCGTCGCGGCATGTGGCATGTTGATCTACGAGTCGGTTCGCGAGTACTTCCCTCGCGTCGGATTGCCGGCATTCGATGCGCGCAAGGCCGAGCTTTTGCTGCCCGAGCGCCGCGCCGCGTACGAGCAAGAACTGTTCAGCGAATTGCATCAGTGGAATCGGCTCAGCAGGCGCTACCCCACAGAGCCCGGTGTCGGCCGGCGTGAAGATCGTTGGCAGCAGATGGCGGACGAGGGTTTCGAGTTGGCCCATATCGTTCTGCAGGTCCTGCAGCCGGACGGCGGTTTCGTCTACCCGCTCGCTGGTCCTATGAAACGCCTGGAGGAACTCGCGAACGCCGGGAACACCGGGGCGATGTGCCTGATGACGACGCTTGTCGACCGGGCCAAACGCAGGTCGGCTTCTGCGGCGTATTGGCAGGCGGCCAACGACTGGCTGCAGCGAGGCGCGCAGCGCGGTCATCCGGAATGTCAGATGCAACTGGGTCGTCGTTTGATCTTTGGTTCCGACGGTTTTCCGAGGGATGCCAAACGTGGACTTGAACTGGAACTCGATGCACGCCGAGCCGGTTATGCCCACAACGCGGATGGTTTGGCCTCCTACTTCCAGACTCGCTGGTCTGATTCGCCTGCCGAACTCACGCGGCTGTACTGTTGGCTGTCGATTGACGCAGAGTCGCGGCTCACCGATGGACCGCAGCGGATGCTGGAAACCTTGCGCGCAGCAGCACGGCGCACCGACTCTGCAGAGCTGGCGGGTTTGGCCGACGAACTGGAGCGGACGAAATTCTCGCTGCAGGCTTGCGTCGGCATGGGCGCCGCATAAGGTCGCGGCGCACACGCCATCACGCCAGCCTGGGCAGCGCCTCAGCCTGGTACTGCCGGGCAAACTCCTCGCTCGGCGGGATCGGCTTGATGATGTCGATCAGCACCCCGTTCGGGTCGCTCGTGATGAAGTGGCGCTGCCCGAACGGCTCGTCGCGCAGCGACAGAAGGATCGGAAGCCCCGCGGCCTGTGCACGGGCGTAGGCCGCATCCGGATCTTCGACTTCGAAATTGAGGATGACACCCGCAGCGCGGCCACGGGCCTGCTCGGGGATGGTCGCGTGCTGCCCATCCAGAACGGCGAGGTTCACCGGCGCATCGCCCTCCAGTTGAAGGTGCACGTACCAGTCGCTCTCGAAGAGGGCTGCAAAGCCGAAGTGGGCGCGATAGAAGTCTGCCGTTCCGGTCACGTTGCTGCTCATGATGACGGGGTAGTAGCTGGTTACTTTCATGGTTGCCTGTCCTTTCGTTTGACATACAGTGTGTATGCAATACGAGATTAACCTACAGGCTGTATGTATGCAAGTGACCAAGACGCCCCGAACCAATCGGGACCGGAGCGACACGACCCGCCAGGCGCTGGTCGAAGCCGCTCGCGCCCTGTTTATCCGAAATGGCTATGGCGAAACGTCCACACCGGACATCTGCGCTGCGGCGGGCCTGACCCGGGGTGCGCTGTACCACCACTTCGCCGACAAGCGCGACCTGTTCCGGCATGTGCTGGAGCGCGAATCGCAGGCCGTCGCGGCCGACATCCTGGCCGCCGCACCCTCCGACCTGGCACCCGCCGCCGCGTTGATTGCCGGCAGCGAGGCCTACTTGAATGCCATGACGGTTCCCGGCCGGACCCGTCTGCTGCTGATCGACGGCCCGGCGGTACTGGGCATGGCGGAGGTCCTGGCAATGGATGAATCTAACGCGGCCAGCACGCTGCGCGAAGGTCTGGTTGCCGCAGCCCTGGATGCCGAAGCGGTCTCGGTTGACGCACTCTCGAAACTGCTTTCTGCAGCCCACGACCGTGCGGCGCTGGAAATCGATGCCGGCGCCGATGCGGGCGAAATCCGCACCGCGATGCTGTGGCTGCTGCGGCAAAGCCTGCGTTCGGACGCATCCGCATCGGCATCGTCTGCAGGGACCGCTACCTAGAATGGCAGATTCGCTGTTTCTCGGAGATCCTGACCATGATCGCGGCCATTCCTCGCAACGCGCTTTCCTTCGAGTCCACCGGCGGCGGCACCGACGCCGCCTATGCCGCGCTCTCGGGCAAGCCGGTGATCGAGAGCCTGGGGCTGCCGGGCTTCGGCTATCACGGCGACAAGGCCGAGTATGTGGACATCGGCGCGATCCCGTGCCGCCGGTACATGGCCGGCAAGCTGATCATGGACCTGAGCCAGTCAAGGTAAGCCGCGATGCTGCTGAATGCCGACCACGAAGCAATCCGCGACGCAGTGCGCGCCTTCGCGCAGGCCGAGCTCTGGCCCCACGCACCCCGCTGGGACCGCGAGCACAGCTTTCCGAAGGAAGCGCATGAGGGCCTGGCGGCGCTCGGCGCCTATGGCATCTGCGTGCCCGAGGAAGACGGCGGCGCCGGGCTCGACTACCTGACGCTGGCCCTGGTGCTGGAAGAAATCGCGGCCGGCGACGGCGGCACCAGCACCGCCATCAGCGTCACCAATTGCCCGGTCAACGCGATCCTCATGCGCTACGGCAATGCGCAGCAAAAGAAGAAGTGGCTGCAGCCGCTCGCGCAAGGCCGGATGCTCGGCGCCTTCTGCCTCACCGAGCCGCAGGCCGGCAGCGATGCGTCGTCCCTGCGCACCACCGCGCGGCTCGACGCCGACGGCTGGGTCGTCGACGGCGTCAAGCAGTTCATCACCAGCGGCAAGAACGGCCAGGTGGCGATCGTCATCGCGGTCACCGACAAGGGCGCGGGCAAGCGCGGCATGAGCGCCTTCATCGTGCCGACGGATGCACCGGGCTACACCGTCGCCCGGCTCGAAGACAAGCTGGGCCAGCATTCGAGCGACACCGCACAGATCAACTTCGACGGCTGCCGCATTCCGGCAGAGAACCTGATCGGACAGGAAGGCGAGGGCTACAAGATTGCGCTCGGTGCGCTCGAAGGCGGACGCATCGGCATCGCCGCGCAGAGCGTGGGGATGGCGCGCAGCGCTTTCGACGTGGCGCTCGCCTATGCCAAGGAGCGCCAGGCATTCGGCGGCGCCATCTTCGACCAGCAGGCGGTAGGTTTTCGGCTGGCCGAATGCGCGACGCAACTCGAGGCCGCACGCCAGCTGATCTGGCATGCGGCCAGCCTGCGCGACGCCGGCCGGCCGTGTCTCAAGGAAGCGGCGATGGCCAAGCTCTTCGCCAGCGAGATGGCCGAGCGCGTGTGCAGCGCCGCCATCCAGACGCTCGGCGGCTACGGCTACGTCAAAGACTTCCCGCTGGAGCGCATCTACCGCGACGTGCGCGTGTGCCAGATCTACGAAGGCACGTCGGACATCCAGAAGCTGCTGATCCAGCGCGGGCTGTAGCGCCCGCTGCGGCGGCGCATCATCGCGGCTCATTCATCGGAGGTCCGCCATGCCAGCTTCAAGTTCCATCCCGGCCGCTCGTGCAGCAGCCTTGCTTTGCATCGCCTCGCTCGGCCTGCCGGCTCAGGCGCAGCCCGCCCCGCCGGACATCGGCTCGCTCACCGCCAGCGAAGCCGCGCAGGGCTTCTGCGCAGGCAGGTGGACGAGCGAGCAACTGGTGTCGGCGTACCTCGCGCGGGCCAAGGCGGGCAAGCAGCTCAACGCCTTCATCACGCTCGATGAAGCGGGCGCGCTCAAGGCGGCCCGCGAAGCCGATGCCGTACGCAAGCGCGGCGGTCCCTGCAAGCCGCTGGCCGGCGTGCCGGTGGCGATCAAGGACAACATTCAGGTACAGGGCCTGCCCGCCACCGCCGGCACGCCGGCGCTGAAGGGCTTCGTGCCGCGCGCCGATGCGCCGGTGGTCGCCAAGCTGCGGGCGGCCGGTGCGATCGTGCTGGGAAAGACCCACATGCACGAGCTCGCATTCGGCGTGACCGGCTACAACCCGGCGTTCCAGAGCGGGCTGCAGGTCGGCGTGCGCAACGCCTATGACGACAGCCGGATCGCCGGCGGTTCCTCGTCGGGCAACGGCGCTGCGCTGGGGGCGCGCATGGCGCCCGCTGCGCTCGGCACCGACACCGGCGGCTCGGTACGCATTCCCTGCGCCTTCAACGGCTGCGCGGCGCTGCGGCCGAGCATGGGCCGGTATTCGCAACAGGGCATCATGCCGATTTCGCACACGCGAGACACCGCCGGGCCGATGGCGCTCTCGGTGGCCGACGTGGCGCTGCTCGATCGCGTCATCGCGGGCGGTGCGACGGTCGTCGCGGCCGATCTCAAGCGCGTGCGGCTGGGCGTGGTGCCGGCCTTCCATTCCAACCTCGATGCCGACACGCGCGCCGCCACCGACGCGGCGCTTGCCAGACTGCGCAGCGCCGGCGTCACGCTGGTGGATGTGGAGATGCCCGGGCTGATGGAGCTCAACGGCGCGGTCGGGTTTCCGGTTGCGCTCCACGAGGCGCACGACGACATCGTGGCCTACCTCGCGAAGTACCGGACCGGCGTCGACATCGCCCAGTTGGCGGCGGCCGCCGCCAGCCCCGACGTCAAGGGCACCTTCGAGGGCCTGGTCATTCCGCGCAAGCTGCCTGCCGCCAGTGGCACGGTCGATGCCAAGCCGGCCTACGACAACGCAATGCGGGTCGCACGGCCCGCATTGCAGAAGCTCTACCGCGACACCTTCACCAAGAACAGGCTCGATGCTCTGGTGTTCCCCACCGTGGCGCGCGTTGCGCTGGCCGCAGCGCCGGAAGCGAGCAGCCCCGAGAACTTCGGCATCCTGATCCAGAACACCGACCCGGGCAGCAATGCCGGCATCCCCGGGCTCCAGCTGCCCTCCGGCATGGGCGCGACGAGCGGCGTGCCGATCGGGCTCGAATTCGACGGCCCTGCGGGCAGCGACCGCAAGCTGCTCGCACTCGGCCTGGCGGTCGAGGCCGTGCTCGGTCGCCTGCCGGCGCCGAAGTAGCGCGGCCAGCAGAAGAAAAGAGCGGCCACGCCACCGGCTGTGGGCTCAGGGTTTGTGCGGGTGCCGTCACAATCGCACAGAATTCCCGGTCCGATCAGAATCCATGTCCACACCTTCTTCAAGCCCTGCCCGCGTTTCCTGTCCCTGCGGGCGTCGCGATCGGCGGGAAATGCCGCTGCCCTATGCGCAGTGTTGCGGCCGCTACCTGGACGACTTCGAGAACACGCCGGCATCCGATGCCGAATCGCTCATGCGTTCGCGCTACACGGCCTTCGTCCGGGAGCGGGCCGACTACCTGCTCGCCACCTGGCATCCGTCGAAGCGGCCGTCCGCCATCGACTTCGAACCCGGCGTGAAATGGCTCGGACTGGAGGTGCGGTCCCGGTCGGTGCTCGACGCCGACCATGCCGAGGTCGAGTTCGTCGCACGCCAGCGCAGCAGCACCGGCGATGCGACCCGGCTGCATGAGCGCAGCCGCTTCGTGCGCGAGGACGACGGCGCACACAGCCGCTGGTATTACCTCGACGGCGAGCCGCGCTGAGGTTCAGGGTCTAGAATCGGCCCCGCTCCGGGGTGCACGCAGTCGCGTGCTGAGATGGCCAAGCTGCCGAACCCGCGAACTTGATCTGGTTCATACCAGCGTAAGAAGAGCTGCGACTCCCGGGCTACGGATCTACTTTTTTCCGTCGCGCCGAATCCGGGAGCGATCGCGGAGCACCCATCCAACGAACCGGAGTGCCCCGCATGAATGCCCCAGACAAGTTCGCCTCGCTGCTCACGCTGACCCGCGAGCCCTTTCCTGCCTCGACCAAGAGCGCCATCGCCGGCAGCCGGCCCGACCTGTGCGTGCCGGTGCGTGACGTGCTTCTTACCAACGGCGAGACGGTGTCGCTGTATGACACCTCGGGTCCGTATTCCGACCCCGCCGTCGACATCGACGTGCGCCGCGGGCTGGCCGATGTGCGCAGCGCCTGGATCGCCGGCCGAGGCGACACCGAGAGCTACGAGGGCCGCCTGCACCAGATGCTCGACGACGGCGCCACGCATGCCGACCGCGACGCCCGGCGCCTGGCCGAGCTGCGCACCGCCGCAGCCGGCCTTCAGCGCAAGCCGCGCCGCGCCAGGGCCGGCATGAACGTGAGCCAGATGCACTACGCGCGCCGCGGCATCGTCACGCCGGAGATGGAATACGTCGCGCTGCGCGAGAACGGCAAGCGCGAATGGATGGCCGAGTACCTGGCCGATGCGGCGCGCGAGAAGCGTTTGGCGGGCAACCCGATGGGCGCGCAGATTCCGAAGATCATCACGCCCGAATTCGTGCGCGACGAGGTGGCGCGCGGGCGCGCCATCATCCCGGCCAACATCAACCATCCAGAGGTCGAGCCGATGGCGATCGGGCGCAACTTCCTGGTCAAGATCAACGCCAACATCGGCAACTCGGCCGTGACCTCGAGCATCGAGGAAGAAGTGGAAAAACTGGTGTGGGCGATCCGCTGGGGCGCCGACAACGTGATGGACCTGTCCACCGGCCGCAACATCCACACCACGCGCGACTGGATCGTGCGCAACAGCCCGGTGCCGATCGGCACGGTGCCGATCTACCAGGCACTCGAAAAGGTCGGCGGCGTGGCCGAAGACCTCACCTGGGAGATCTACCGCGACACGCTGATCGAGCAGGCCGAGCAGGGCGTCGACTACTTCACCATCCATGCCGGGTTGCGCCTGCCTTTCATCCACCTCACCGCCGACCGCCGCACCGGCATCGTCTCGCGCGGCGGCTCGATCATGGCCAAGTGGTGCATCTCGCACCACAGGGAGAGCTTTCTCTACACGCACTTCGAGGACATCTGCGACATCATGAAGGCCTACGACGTGAGCTTCTCGCTCGGCGACGGCCTGCGTCCCGGCTGCGCTTCGGACGCCAACGACGAGGCGCAATTCGCCGAACTGCGCACGCTCGGCGAGCTTACGCAGATCGCCTGGAAGCACGATGTGCAGACCATGATCGAAGGCCCGGGCCACGTGCCGATGCACCTGATCCAGGCCAACATGGACGAGCAGTTGAAGCACTGCCACGAAGCCCCGTTCTACACGCTCGGCCCGCTGACGATCGACATCGCGCCCGGCTACGACCACATCGCCAGCGCCATCGGCGCCGCGATGATCGGCTGGGCCGGCACTGCGATGCTTTGCTACGTCACGCCCAAGGAACACCTGGGCCTGCCCGACCGCGACGACGTGAAGCAGGGAATCATTGCCTACAAGATCGCGGCCCATGCAGCCGACGTGGCAAAGGGCCATCCGGGTGCGCGGGCACGCGACGATGCGCTCAGCAAGGCGCGCTTCGAGTTCCGCTGGCAGGACCAGTTCAACCTGGGCCTGGACCCGGACACCGCGCGCGAGTTCCACGACGAGACGCTGCCCAAGGATTCGAGCAAGGTGGCGCACTTCTGTTCGATGTGCGGCCCGAAGTTCTGCTCGATGAAGATCACGCAGGAAGTGCGCGAGTACGCGGCCAGGCGCGGCATCGACGAAGCGGATGCGGTGCACGACGGCATGGCCGGCAAATCGGCCGAGTTCAAAGCCGGTGGCGGCGAGATCTACATCCCGATCCGGCCCGATACGATAGGGCGATGAACCCATTTCCGTTCGATGCCGTGCTGTTCGACTGCGACGGTGTCCTGGTCGACTCCGAACCCATCACCAACCGCGTGCTGGCCGAAATGCTCGGCGAGCTGGGCTGGCAGCTCACGGTCGAGGAGTCGATGCGCCTCTTCACCGGCAAGGCGGTGAAGGACGAAGCCGCCCTGATCGAGTCGAAGACCGGTTTTGCCATCACGCCCGAGTGGCTGGGCAGCTTCTGGCTGCGGCGCAATGCGGCCCTCGACCATGACCTGGTCGAGATCGCCGGCGCGCCGTCCGCGGTGCGCGCCCTGCATGCGGCGACCGGCGGCCGCATTGCCTGCGCCTCGGGCGCCGACCGGCACAAGGTCGAGCTGCAGCTGGAGAAGATCGGCCTTCTGGACGCTTTCGAGGGGCGCATCTTCAGCGGTCATGAAACGCCGCGTTCCAAGCCCGCACCCGACGTCTATCTGGCAGCCGCCGCCGCGCTGGACGCGGACCCGGCGCGCTGCGCGGTGATCGAAGACACGGTGACCGGGGCAACCGCGGGGGTGGCCGCCGGCGCGAC
>JANOCL010000053.1:0-4530 GCA_031412135.1 Variovorax sp.
GAGTTGCGCGCTGCAGAAAAGATCGGTGCGCGTGTTGTGCTGCAGCAGGGTGTGCCCCTGGGTCGCCGGGTTCCACACGTCGTAGTAGAGCTGCGCGCCCTGGGCGCCCGAGGGATCGGTGCCGTAGCTCATGACCTTGCCATCGGGCGTCAGCACCGCATGGATGGCGTTGATCGGCCAGCCGATCGGTGCCGACCACTGCCCGCCGCTGCCGGGGGGTGCGACGATCTTCGAGACCGCCGCGTCCTTGCCGCGGCCGGGCCCATTGCCCCGGTCGATCGGCGAGGGACGGTCACGCTCGCGATCGCGTTCTCGCTGGATGTCCACTGGCGTCGAAATCCGCCTGCGGGGCTTGGACGGCCCGGATTCCGGCTTGGGCGCTGGCTCGCCGACGGCGGCCGGCGCCGCGCTGCCCGTGGCGGCCGGTTGATTCGCACCGGCTGCGCCCAGGCCGGCGCCATTGCCTTCGTCACCGCCGCCACAGGCCGAAAGCGCCAAGGCGGCGCAAATCGCCACCGGCCGGAGATTTGGAATCCGCAGATCCTGATGAATGCGCCGCATGCCGCCTCCAAAGCAATTGAGTACTTTGGATTTATAACTCTCGTCGATCGAAGAAGCTCGCTTCTTTCGGCATATGCCGCAGCCGCGGCGCACCGGCGCACCGGCGCGCTAGGCGAGCAGATCGCTCAGCGTGCGCGCAATCACCTGGGTCGCGCGGCGGAGGTCTTCGAGCACCACCCGCTCGTCGCTTCGCTTGGCATGCGATTCGAGCACCGTGCGCGGGCCCGCGCCGTAGATCACGCCCGGAATGCCGGCTTCGACGTAGAGCCGCACGTCGGTGTAGAGCGGCGTGCCCATGGCCTTGATCGGCTCGCCGAACACCTCCTGGCCGTGCTTGCGGATCGCATCGACGAGCGGCTTGTTGCCGGGCAACGGGCGCATCGAATGGGCCAGCAGCATGCGCCTGATGTCGACCGTGATGCCGGGCATCTGCGCGCCTGCATCGGCGATGAGCTTGCGGATGGCAGCCTCGACTTCGGCCGGGTTCTCTTCCGGAATCATGCGGCGGTCGAGCTTGAACGTCACCTTGCCGGGCACCACGTTGGTGTTGGTGCCGCCTTCGATGCGCCCGACGTTGAGGTAGGGGTGCGTGATGCCCTCGACCTTCGACGTGACCTGCCTGTAGAGCGCGTTCTGCGC
Organism: Variovorax sp.; assembly: GCA_031412135.1. Classification (GTDB taxonomy): domain Bacteria; phylum Pseudomonadota; class Gammaproteobacteria; order Burkholderiales; family Burkholderiaceae_C; genus Variovorax. Next base: position 1,201 of record JANOCL010000053.1, read on the forward strand.
GTAGAGCGCGTTCAGGATGTTCACCGCGCCTTGAAGCGCATCGACGCCGGTGTCGGGGATGGCGGCATGCGCCATTTTTCCGTGCACCGTCACTTCCATCTGCAGGCAGCCGTTGTGCGCGGTGACCACTTCGTAGCTGAAGCCCGCCGCGATCATCAGGTCGGGTTTGGTGAGGCCGTTCTTCAGCAGCCAGCCGGGGCCCAGGATGCCGCCGAATTCCTCGTCGTAGGTGAAGTGCAGCTCCACGCTGCCTTTCGCCGGCCTGGCGACCGCTTCGAGCGCGCGCAGCGCGAAGGTGAAGCTCGCGAAGTCGCTCTTGCTCACGGCGGCGGCACGGCCGTAGAGGCTGCCTTTGTCGATCTCGCCGCCGTAGGGATCGTGCGTCCAGCCTTCACCCGGCGGCACCACGTCGCCGTGCGCGTTCAGCGCCACCGTCGGGCCGTCGCCGTATCGGCGCCGCACGATCAGGTTGGTGATCGATTCGAGGCCGTAGTCCTTCACTTCACGTTCGGGTACCGCGTGCTTCTCGGCCTCGAAGCCGAAGGCTTGCAGCAGTTCCGCCGTGCGCTCCGCATGCGGCGCGTTGTTGCCCGGCGGCGTGTCGGTGGGCACGCGCACCAGTTCCTGCAGAAAGCGCACCTCCTCGTCGAAGTGCGCGTCGATCCAGGCGTCGAGTTCTTTGTAGTCGGTCATCGGCTTGCCTGTTCTGTGGCGAGATCGTCAAGGAGAAGCTGGAATGCTTCCACCGCCAGCTGGATGTCGTCGTTGGTGCTCGATTCGAGCGGGTTGTGGCTGATGCCCGAGTTGATCCCGCGCACGAACAGCATGGCTTGCGGCATCACCTCGTGCAGCTTCATCGCGTCGTGGCCGGCGCCGCTGGGCATGCGGAACAGCGGCACGCCGAGCGCGTCGACCGCTTTTTCCCAGCGCTGCTGCCATTCGGGCGCGCTCGGCGCCGCCGAGGCGCGCATGCTCTCTTCCAGCGTGTAGCGCACGGCACGCCGTTCGCAGATGGCGGCCAGTTCGGCGAGCACGTCCGCGGTGAGGGCATCGCGCTGCGGATTGTTGGGCGCGCGCATGTCCAGGCTGAACTTGCAGCGTCCGGGCACCACGTTGATCGAGCCGCTCGGCACTTCGAGCATGCCGACGGTGGCGACCGAATCGCCGTCCTTCGCAGCGCGGCGCTCGGCGAATAGGATCAGTTCGGCCACGGCAGCGGCTGCATCGCGGCGCTGGTTCATCGGCGTGGTGCCGGCGTGGCTGGCCATGCCGATCACCTCGCCCAGAAAGCGCACGCCGCCGTTGATGGAGGTCACGATGCCCAGTGGTATGTCGACTTCGGTGAGCACCGGCCCCTGCTCGATGTGGACCTCGACGAAGCCGAGGTACTTCGACGCATCGCGCACCAGCCCGGGAATGTCTTCATCCTTCAGGCCGGCGATCTGCCGCGCCTCGCGCATGGTGATGCCGTCGGCGTCCTTCTGGTCGAGCCACTTCGGATCGAAATGGCCGATGAGCGCGCCGGAGCCGAGAAAGGTGGCCTTGTAGCGCTGGCCTTCTTCTTCGGCGAAGCCCACCACCTCGAATGCAAAGGGCAGGCGCCGCTTCTGCCGCGCGAGTTCGCGCACGCAGGCGACCGGCACGAAGATGCCGAGCCGCCCGTCGTACTTGCCGCCGTTGCGCACGGTGTCGTAGTGCGAGCCGGTGAGCAGCGTCTTCGCATCCGGCGTTGCGCCTTCGTAGCGGCCGACCACGTTGCCGACCGCATCGATCGCCACGCTGTCGAAGCCTGCATCGCGCATGTTCTGCGCAATCTGCCGGGCGCAGGCGCGGTGCGCCTCGGTCAGGTAAGTCACGGTGAGCTGGCCTTTTTCGGCGTAGCCCGGATCGGTGTGCACCGACAGTTCTTCCTGCCAGTCCCACACGTCGTTGCCGAGCGTGGGCTCGGCTGCGAACTTGTCGTCGAGCCGGATCTCGGCGATGCGGTGGATGTTGCGCAGCGCCTCGCCCAGTTCGAACACCGGATGGTGGTGCAGCCTGCGCTCGAAGGTGTCGATGATCTCGCGCCTGGCCAGGCCGGTGCCGCGCGGTCCGCGCACCGCGAGGATGAACGGAAAGCCGAACTTCGCGTTGTAGTCGGCATTGAGCTGCTGGATCTTTGCGAACTCGTCCGGCGTGCAGTCGGTCAGGCCGGCCTTGCTTTGCTCATGGGTGGACTCGGCGGTCAGGCTCTTGCCGACCATGGCCTTTCCGGCGAGTTCGGGGTGGGCGCGGATCAGCGCCAGCTTTTCGTCGGACGACGCGGCTGTCACTGCCTGCACCAGCGCATGCTTCAACTGCGTGAGCGAGCGGAAGGGGCGTTGCGCCAGTGCGCGCTCGGCAATCCACGGCGAGTGTTCGTACACGCCGTCGAGCAGGGCCGCGGCTTCGCCGGGCGCGGCGGAATTCAGGTGTTCGATCGTGAGTGCCATGTCAGGCTCCCAAAGTTTCTGTGAAGGGATGCGCCGCTTTCCAGTGGCGCGCAATGTCGAGCCGGCGGCAGACCCACACCCGCTCGTGGCTGCCGATGTGGTCCAGAAAGCGCTGCAGCGCGGTGATGCGCCCGGGCCGGCCGAGCAGGCGGCAGTGCATGCCGATGCTCATCATCTTCGGGCTGTCCTGGCCGTCGGGGTCGCCTTCGGCGTAAAGCACGTCGAAGCTGTCCTTCATGTACTCGAAGAAGGGCTGCGCATGCGAGTAGCCCTGCGGCAGCGCGAAGCGCATGTCGTTGCAGTCGAGGGTGTAGGGCACGATGAGCTGCGGCACCACCGCGCCGTCGGTCTTCTGCACCTTCATCCAGAACGGCAGGTCGTCGCCGTAGTAGTCGCTGTCGTACTCGAAGCCGCCGTAGTCGGCCACCAGGCGGCGGGTGCGCGGGCTGTCGCGGCCCGTGTACCAGCCCAGCGGGCGCTCGCCGGTGAGCTTTTCGATCGCGTCCATGCCCAGGCGCATGTGCTCGCGCTCGGTGGCTTCGTCGAGGTTCTGGTAGTGGACCCAGCGCCAGCCGTGGCAGGCGATCTCGTGGCCGAGTTCCTTGAACGCGGCCGTGAGTTCGGGGTGCCGTTCGAGCGCCATGCCGACGCCGAACACGGTGAGCGGCAGGCCGCGCTTCTCGAACTCGCGCAGGATGCGCCAGGCGCCCGCCCGCGAGCCGTATTCGTAGATGCCTTCCATGCTGATGTGCCGGTCGGCATAGCTGGCCGGATTGAACATCTCGGACAGGAACTGCTCCGAACCGGCGTCGCCGTGCAGCACGCAGTTCTCGCCGCCTTCCTCGTAATTGAGCACGAA
>JANOCL010000054.1:0-47975 GCA_031412135.1 Variovorax sp.
CCCTGGCCGCGGTGCTCTGGGGAGTGGTCGGCATGCTGGTCGGCGTCATCATCGCCGCCCAGATGACCTGGCCCGAACTCAACTTCGGCGTCCCGTGGTTCAGCTTCGGTCGGCTGCGTCCGCTGCATACCAATGCGGTGATCTTTGCGTTCGGCGGCTGTGCCTTGTTCGCCTCCAGCTACTACGTGGTGCAGCGCACCTGCCAGGTGCCGTTGTTTCTCGGCAAGCTGGCCAGCTTCACGTTCTGGGGCTGGCAGCTGGTGATTGTCGCGGCGGCGATCAGTCTGCCGATGGGTTTTACGCAGGGCAAGGAATACGCCGAGCTCGAATGGCCGATCGACCTGCTGATCGCGGTGGTCTGGGTGTCGTATGCGGTGGTTTTCTTCGGCACCATCGGCACTCGCAAGGTGCGCCACATCTATGTCGCCAACTGGTTCTTCGGCGCCTTCATCCTGACCGTTGCGCTGCTGCACATCGTCAACAGCGCGGCGCTGCCGGTCGGTTTGATGAAGAGTTATTCGGCCTACGCCGGCGTGCAGGATGCGATGGTGCAGTGGTGGTACGGCCACAACGCGGTCGGCTTCTTTCTGACGGCGGGCTTCCTTGGCATGATGTATTACTTCATCCCGAAGCAGGCCGAGCGGCCGGTCTACAGCTACCGGCTGTCGATCGTGCACTTCTGGGCGCTGATCTTCACCTACATGTGGGCCGGCCCGCACCACCTGCATTACACCGCCTTGCCCGACTGGGCGCAGAGCGTGGGCATGGTGTTCTCGCTGGTGCTGCTGGCGCCGAGCTGGGGCGGCATGATCAACGGCATCATGACCTTGAGCGGGGCGTGGCACAAGCTGCGTGACGACCCGATCCTGAAGTTCCTGATCGTCAGTCTGTCGTTCTACGGCATGGCCACTTTCGAGGGGCCGATGATGTCGATCAAGACCGTCAATGCGCTCAGCCATTACACCGACTGGACGGTGGGCCATGTGCATGCCGGGGCGCTCGGCTGGGTCGGGTTCATCACGATGGGGTCGCTTTATTACCTGATCCCGCGCCTCTACGGCCGCACCGAGATGTTCAGCGTGAAGGCGATCGAGCTGCACTTCTGGACGGCGACCATCGGCATCGTGCTCTACATCGCCGCGATGTGGATCGCCGGCGTGATGCAGGGCCTGATGTGGCGCTCCATCCACCCCGACGGCACGCTCACCTACACCTTCGTCGAAAGCGTGAAAGCCACCTATCCCTACTACGTGGTGCGCCTTGTCGGCGGTCTTCTCTACCTGGGCGGCATGCTGGTGATGGCGTGGAACGTCTGGATGACGGTGGTCGCGGGGCGCTCGGTGCGCGCACCCGTTCCCCCATCCGTAGCCGCATACGCCTGAGGAAAATCCATGAGTTCGCGCCCCCCCAAGTCCGGCTTCTCGCACGAGAAGATCGAGACCAACAACCTGCTGATGATCGTGCTGATCCTGGTGGTCATCGCCGTCGGCGGCCTGGTCGAGATCGTGCCGCTGTTCTTTCAGAAATCGACCACCGAGCCGGTCACCGGCATGCTTCCGCCGACCTCGCTGCAGGTGCTGGGCCGCGACGTCTACGTGCGCGAGGGTTGCTACAACTGCCACTCGCAGATGATCCGGCCGTTTCGGGCGGAGACGCTGCGCTACGGTCACTACTCCGTGGCCGGCGAGTTCGTCTACGACCACCCTTTCCAGTGGGGCAGCAAGCGCACCGGCCCCGACCTCCACCGCGTCGGCGGCAAGTACAGCGACGAGTGGCATCGCATCCACCTCAACAATCCGCGCGACGTGGTGCCGGAGTCGAACATGCCGGCCTACGCCTGGCTCGAGAAGGCGCCGCTCGACGGGGCCGAGGCCGCCACCCACATGCGCGCACTGCGCCGTGTCGGCGTGCCGTTCACCGACGCGCAGGTCGCCGCAGCGCCGGCCGACGTGAACGGCAAGACCGAGATGGACGCGCTGGTGGCCTATCTCCAGTCGCTCGGCCTCGCGGTCAAGTAAGGAGCTTGCAGATGGACATCACCACCTTGCGGATCGTGGCCACACTGGCCGCCTTCGCCACCTTCATCGGCATTCTCGTGTGGGCGTTCTCGCGTCGCCATGCGAAGGCGTTCGAGGACGCGAGTCGATTGCCTTTCGAGCAGGACTGAAACCATGAGCGACTTCTTCAGCGATTTCTGGTCGGGCTATGTGGGCATCGTGTCGCTGGCCAGCATCCTGTTCTGCGCACTGCTGTTGTGGCTGACCGCCCGTGTCCCGACGCCGGCCGGAACGGACAACACGACGGGCCACGTCTGGGACGAGGATCTCCGGGAGATGAACAACCCCATGCCGCGCTGGTGGATGGGCCTGTTCGTGCTCACCATCGTGTTCGGGCTGGGCTACCTGGTGGCGTACCCGGGCCTGGGCAGCTACAAGGGCGAGCTCGCGTGGAGCACCGACAGCGAGTATGCGAATGAAATGACCAAGGCCCGCCGCGAACTCGAGCCGGTCTATGCCGCCTACGCCGCAATGCCCGTCGAGCGCGTCGCCACCGAGCCCGGGGCGATCGCGATCGGCGAGCGCCTGTTCCTCAACAACTGCGCCCAGTGCCATGGGTCCGACGCGCGCGGCGGCAAAGGCTTTCCGAACCTGGCGGACGGCGACTGGCTGCACGGCGGCGCGCCGGAGAAGATCAAGGAATCGATCGTGCTGGGCCGCACCGGCGTGATGCCGCCGATGGCCGCTGCGGTCGGCACGCCCGACGAAGTGAAGAACCTCGCCAACTACGTGCTGAGCCTGTCCGGCAGTCCGCACGATTCGGTCCGGGCCGGGCTGGGCAAGACCAAGTTCAGCACCTGCGTGGCCTGCCACGGCATCGGCGGCGTCGGCAACCCGGCGATGGGCGCGCCCAACCTCGCGGACCGGACCTGGCTGCACGGCTACGGGCAGGAGGCGATCATCTCCATCATCAACACCGGCAAGACCAACCAGATGCCGGCGCAGCAGGGCCGCCTGACCGAGGCGCAGATCCATGTGCTGGCGTCCTACGTATGGGGTTTGTCGAACAAGCCCGGGGCAGCCCCCTAGGCATGCCATGAAGGATGCCGCCTCCGCATCGATCCGGGCCGCACGCCGGGTGATCCCGATCGCCGTCGCCGAGGAGGGCGGCGGGCTGTTCGTCGCGCACCGGAAGATCTACCCCCGAACGGTGCGCGGCATCTTCGCGCGCTGGCGCTGGACGATGGTGTTCCTGACGCAACTCGTGTTCTATGGCCTGCCCTGGCTCGAATGGGGACAGCGCCAGGCGGTGCTGTTCGACCTGGGCGCACGGCGCTTCTACATCCTGGGCCTGGTGCTGTATCCGCAGGATCTGATCTACCTGACCGGCCTGCTCGTGATCTCGGCGCTCTCGCTCTTCCTCTTCACCGCAGTGGCGGGGCGGCTGTGGTGCGGCTATGCCTGCCCTCAGACCGTCTACACAGAGATGTTCATGTGGATCGAGCACAAGATCGAAGGCAACCGCATCGCGCGCATGCGCCTGGACGAGGGCAGTTTTTCGCTCGAGAAACTGGTCAAGAAGTGGTTCAAGCACATCGTGTGGCTCGGCATCGCGCTGTGGACCGGCTTCACCTTCGTCGGCTACTTCACGCCGGTTCGCGAACTCGGACTCGCGTTCCTGCAGACACGAATGGGCTCCTGGGAAGTGTTCTGGGTCTTCTTCTACGGCTTTGCGACCTACGGCAACGCGGGTTTCATGCGCGAACAGGTCTGCATGTACATGTGCCCCTACGCGCGCTTCCAGAGCGCCATGTTCGATCGCGACACGCTGATCGTGAGCTACGACGGCGAGCGCGGCGAGCCCCGCGGCGTGCGTGCCAAGGGCAGCGACGCCCGCGCCCAGGGCGTCGGCGACTGCATCGACTGCTCGTTGTGCGTGCAGGTCTGCCCGACCGGCATCGACATCCGCAACGGGCTGCAGTACGAGTGCATCGGCTGCGGACTCTGCATCGATGCCTGCAACACCGTGATGGACAAGATGGCCTCGCCGCGAGGCTTGATCCGGTACGCCACGCAGAACGGCATGGCCGGGCGCTGGACGCCGGGGCAGGTGCTGCGCCGGGTGTTGCGCCCGCGAGTGCTCATTTACGCGGGTGCGCTGACGGTGCTGACCGCCGGCGTGCTCGCGAGCCTGGTGGTTCGCACGCCGCTCAAGGTCGACGTGGTGCGCGACCGGGGCTCGCTCGCGCGCATCGCCGAAGGTGGCCAGCTCGAAAACGTCTATCGCCTGCAGATCATGAATGCGACCGAACGGCCGCAACGCTACCGCATCGAAGCCAGCGGGCTCGACGGCCTGCGCGTGTCGCCGGCCGAGCCGGTCGAGGTCGGTTCTGCGCAGTCGCGCTGGATCGCAGTGCGCCTGCAGCTGCCCTACGGCAGCGCCGCGGCCGGGTCGCACACCGTGTACTTCGACGTGCGCGCGGCCGAAGGCAGCGCGCAAGTTTCGGAGAAGGCCACCTTCATGGTGCCTCGTTGAATTTCAAAGGAGAGCAGATGGACGATCACGCGACGACTTCATCGAAATGCGAGCCCTGGTGGCGGTTTCCGTTGCTCTGGATGGTGATCGCCGGGCCCGCGGTGGTGGTCGTTGCCAGCTTCGTCACGCTCTGGCTCGCCCTGCGCACGCCCGACCCGGTGGTCGCGCCGGACTACTACCGCCGGGGTATCGAGATCAACAAGGCGCTGGCCGTCAAGAAGCTGATGCCGGCGCTGGCGGGGCGCAACCATGCAGCGACGCCCGAAGCCGACCTGCCCGCACCGAGGCGCTGATGGCCATGAAGATGCAGCACTGGATGTCGATCCTTTGGCCGGCCTTCCTGCTGGCCTGCGCAACCGAGCTGCTGGTGTTCGCGCTGGTCGACCCCGGCGACCTTCATTGGCGCGGCGAAGCGATCGGCCTGTCGAGGCAAGCGGTCTATACGCTCGGCTTCTTCGTGTTCTGGCTGCTGGCCATGGGTTCGAGCGCGCTGACGCTGCTCCTGACCAGGCCGGCGATCGAGATCAACCGCCCGGAGGATTGACGATGCGTTGGAGCGCAGTTCGCGGCGTGGATTTCGAATCGATCGAGCAGGACTGCCCGATCGATTTCAGGCGCTGTTTTGTTGGCGAACGCATCGTCTGACCATGCAGACTGCGCTCGCCGGTACTGCGCTGCTGATGGGGCTGATCGGCGGACCTCATTGCGTCGCGATGTGCGGTGCCGCTTGCGCCGGCGTGATCCGCGTCGTGCGCGCGCCTGAAGGCGGTGGTGTCGCGACCCTTTCGGCAGGGCGGCGGGACCTTTCCGCAGCCATGGTTTTTCACGCGGGACGAATCGCCGGCTACGCGGCTGCCGGTGCGCTTGCCGCGGCCGCGGTGCAGAGCCTGGCGCTCGCGAGCGAGCAGGCCGCGGCGCTGCGCCCTTTGTGGGTGATGCTTCACGTGTTCGTATTGGCCTGGGGTCTGATGCTTGCCGCGCTGGGGCGCCAGCCGCTCTGGGCGCACCGCGTCGGCCGCTCGCTGGCAGCACGCCTGCGGCCGCTCACGGCGTCGAAGTTCGGATTGCTCGCAACCGGCGCGCTCTGGGTCTGCATGCCCTGTGGCCTTCTCTATTCCGCGCTGATGCTCGCAGGCCTGGCCAACGGCCCGCTGCAAGGCGCATGGCTGATGGCCCTCTTCGCCGCGGGCAGCGGGGTGTCGCTGCTTCTTGCGCCCTGGCTGTGGCAACGCCTTGCCGGCATTGCCCACAGGGAATGGGGAATGCGGCTCGCCGGCGGGCTGCTCGCGGCGGTGGCCTTCCAGGCGCTGTGGATCGATCTGAGCCACCAGATCGAAGTCTGGTGCCGCTAGGGAAGCAGGCGTCCATGAAGCGACCCACCGCCACGCTCCTGGTCCTGTCGTTGGTCGGGATGGCACTGGGCGCGCCTTGCGCCGCCCGGCAGGCCGAGCCCGCGCTGCGCGTGCAGACGCAAGCCATGGAGACGCATGACCGCGCATACGGCGCGGCTCTCGATGCCGCGTCGGCCACGCGGCAGGCGTCCAGGGCCGGCGGTGCGGCGCTGGTCAAGGCAGGAAGGTTTGCAGCCCACCCCTCCGATCGCAATGCGAAAGCGGCAGGTCAAGCGGCACGCACTGCAGATCGGTCTGCGCGCCGCGCATCGCACAAGACGCTGGTTGCGGCCGATCGCGCGACAAGCGGGGTCAGGGTGGCGGCCCGGCAGGCAGCGCAAGCCAGCGAGCAAGCCGCCATGGCCTGGGCCCAGGCGCTCGAACGGCTCGAAGCGGCGTCCGGGCGGCTGCCGGGAGAAAGCAGCACGGATGCCGGGCGCGCTGCCGGCGACGCCTACGAGGCGTTGAGGACGGCGCGTGGCGCATTGCGTGCTGCGGCGCAGGCCAGTCACAGCGCCGCCGAGGAATCATGGAGAGCAAAAAGGCCGGCGCGGAAGAGCAACGCAGCCTCGACCGCACCTTGATGCCGGGCGGGCCTTCAACGCAGCCCGAGCCATGCGGCTGCAGCCCATGCGCATGCGAGGCTGACGACCAGTGCGGCAGCGACGCGCAACGCGAATCGGTGGCCCCCTGCGACCGCGGCCAGGGTGCATCGGGTCACGGTGTTGGCGCTGACCGCGACCAGAACGCCACGCACGAAGCGATCGGCAGGCAGGCTTCCGGCGGCATGGAGGGAAGCCAGCGACGCTACCGGCGCGTGCGCATCGACAAGCGCGGCAAGTGCGACGCTGATCTGAAGCCCTGCGTCGCCGAATTGCCGTTGCGCGGTGCCGACCAGCAGCGCGACGAGTGCCAGCGCAAGGGCAACCGCGAGCGCTTCGCGCAGGCGCAAGGCGCTGCGCGTGCTCGGCGGTGCCTCGGTCGGCGGCGCCGGCTCGCGCGACACGAACGGAAGAAGCGGCAGCAGGCCGGCCGCGGCCGCGCCCGCAACCCCCGCCAATGCCACCGGCAGCAGGGCGGCCGCCGCGTTCGGCGAAAGTGCGGCGCTGATCAGCACTGCCTGCAGCCATGTGGCCACGCCGGACAGCGATGCGCCACTCGCCAGCACGGTTGTCTGCGCCGGCCGGGCGCGCGCCCGGCTGCCGAACGATGCGACAGTCGCGCTGCTCGAGATGAACCCCGACACGAAGCCGGACGCCAGCATGCCGCCCCGCACGCCCAGCCAGCGGATCGCGACCTGGCCCGCCGCCTGGATTGCCATGATCAGCAGCACCAGCGCGGCGAGCGGCCGCGGGTCGATGCCGCCGAGCAGTTCGATCGGCCGGGACGGGATCAGGGGCAGCACCACGAGCGCCAATGCAGCCAGCAGGGCGCCGTCATGCAGTTCCTGCTCGCTGAGGAACCGGGTTGCGAAACGGTGAAGCGTGCGGCGCGTGGCGAGCAGCAGCGCGAGCCCGGCCCCGCATCCGGCCGCAAGTGCAGGCGCGGTGACCGACAGCACGCCGAGCAGGTAGGTGGCGAACAGCGCCAGCTCCGTGGTCATGCCTGGGTCGCGGGAGCGGCTTTTCCAATGCGAGACGGCTGCAAGCACCGCGACCAGCGCAGCGCCGATCGGCACCAGGCCCATGGGCGGAAGAAGCTGGGCAACCGCGCCTACCGTGGCGGCAACCGCGAAGGTGCGCAAGCCTGCGGCGGCACGGCGATCGCCGTCGCCCTTGCGGCGTTCGCGCTCGATGCCGATCAGCAGCCCGATACCCAGCGCGACGGCCAGCCCGACGATCGCATCCGGCGGGCCGGTATCGGTCATTGATCGAGCCCGCGCGGCCGCGCTTTCATGTCTTTGCGATCGTGTCGAGCAGCACCGCCTGCATCACGCGGCGGTGCGTCTCCGAACGTCGAGCCTCGCTGAGCAGGCCCGGGGACGAGTGCAGTGTCCAGCGCGGATGGTGCGTGGCATCGACCACGAAGGTCGCGTCGTTCGACGCAGGCCGGGTGTGTTGCCCGAGGCGCACCTCGAAGCCGATCGCACGGGCGGCCGACAGAAAAACGAGCCCACGCATCGTGTGCGCGTCGCCGAGATAGAGGATGGATGATTCCGAGGCCGGTCCCGGCCGATGTTCGCAGAGCGTCATGAGGTCCGCCAGCGCCCGGACCGGGTGGTCGTCCAGGGCCAGCCCTTCGTAGACGGGTATGCCGGCCTCTTGCTCGATCCGGCGCACGGTTGCCGGGGCCAGCGTTCCGCAGTCGATCGCGTCGTACATGCGTCCCAGCATCCGCGCCAGGTTGCGAATGTCGTCGCTTGCCCTCGTCCCCGCGGGTTCCGTGAACCGAATCTCGGCGACCCTGGCGCCGAGCTCCTGCGCGGCGCGATGGAGGGCGGACGGTTCCGCGCAAGGCGGCTGGCCAAGCAGCAGTGCGAGGTTTTTTCCTTGCAAGGGCCGGCCGGCCGTCCCCGCATGCGCACCGGCCTGCAGGCACCGGGCAGCCGCAAAGAGCGCGAGGATGCTTGCCGCGGCCAGCGGCTCGCCCAGCGACAGGCGGTGAAAGGGAATGGAAAGATCGGATCTCACGACAGCGAAGGTAGTGCGTGCTGCCGCCGCGACCTTGACGGCCGTCAACAATCGAGCGTCCTGCAGCCGCCGATACCCGATCGGACACAAAGCATTCACCCACTGTTACCGAGACTGCAGCGGCGTTGGCGCTGCCGTTGCGCCGGCTTCCTAAGCTTCAACCATCGATCTGCGAGGAGCAAGTGATGAACGAAGCGACAACAAGCCAACCCGAATGCCACCGCCCAGCCGTCAGGCGCATCGCCGACATGCTGCAGTTGCTGCAGGACAGCGTTCCGATCCAGCGGCGTGTCGTCCGCGCAGGGGACACCGTCTACCAGGTGGGGCAGCAGTTCGGTTGCCTCTACATCGTGAACTCGGGGATCTACAAGATGGTCAACCTGTCGGGCGAGGGGCGCGAGCAGGTGGTAGGCATTCATTTCAAGGGCGATTGGCTGGGTCTCGACGGCATCGCGACGGCACGGTACGGCTGCGACGCGGTGGCGATGGACACCGGCGAAATCTGGGCCGTTCGCTACGACGCGCTGCTGCGGGCGGCCATCCGGACGCCCGCATTGCTGACCGCACTGCACGAGGCGATGAGCCGCGAGCTGACCCGCGATCATGATTCGATGCTGTCGCTGTGCACGCTGCCCGCCGACGCGCGCGTGGCCGGCTTCCTGCGCTACTGGGCCGACGCGCTTGCGCAGCGCGGCCTGCGTACCGACCAGATCACGCTGCGCATGACGCGCGCCGAGATCGGCAACTACCTCGGCATGACGCTGGAGTCGGTGAGCCGGGCCCTGTCGCGCCTGGCAAGGGGCGATGTGATCCGCTTCACGGAGAAGGGCCGGCGCGACATCCACATCCCGCAGGTGGAGGCGCTGACCGCATTCATGCAGAGCATCGCGGCGCCGATGCGCGCCGCGGCGCTTCACTGAGCGGTGCGCAGCACCTTCACCATCGCGCGCTCGAGTTCGATGCGCGTGTAGGGCTTGCGCAGCAATACCCAGCCGTGCGACTCGTCGAGCAGTTCGCTGGAATAGCCCGACATCAGCAGCACGGGCAGGTCGGGCCGTCGCGCCCGGACTGCATCCGCCAGTCCGGTGCCGCGCATGCCGGTGCCGAGCAGGATGTCGGTGAGCAGAAGCCCGATGTCCGGGTCCGGGTCCGATTCGAGCACGCGCAATGCGTCGTCGGCGTCCGCGCAGGCGACGACGTCGCAGGCCATCGAGGCAAGAAACTTCTCGACGACGCTGCGCACTTCGGCATCGTCCTCGACCAGCAGTACCCGCAGGCCGGCTGGCACGCTGCCCAACGCTGCGGCGCCGAAGTCGTCGTCGGCAGCGCCATCCCCTTCGACGCGCGGAAGATAAAGCGTCACCGTGGTGCCTGCGCCGGGCGTGCTGCCGAGTTCGACGGCGCCGCGCGATTGCCTGGCGAAGCCGTAGACGGTCGAAAGGCCGAGGCCGGTGCCCCGGCCGCTTTCCTTGGTCGTGAAGAAGGGCTCGAAGGCGCGCTCCTTCACGGCCTCGGGCATGCCCGCTCCGGTGTCGGCGATGGAGATCGCCACGTAGCCATCGACAGCGGCCTGCTCGTGCTCGGCATCCAGGCCGAGCGGCAGCGATGGTACGGCGCGGCAGGCAAAGGCGAGCGTGCCGCCCTGCGGCATCGCATCGCGCGCATTGATGGCGATATTCAGCAGCGCCGATTCGAGCTGCACCGGGTCCGCCAGGCACAGCACGTCCCGGGCGTCGAGCGTGATCGCGATGCGCTGGTCCAGCGTGCGCAGCAGCATGTCGGTCAGCGAATGCAGCAGCGCGGCGGTGTCGACGATCGTGGGTTGAAGCACTTGACGCCGCGAGAACGCGAGCAGCTTGCTCGTCAGTTCGGCGCCACGGCGCGTGGCGCGCGCGGCGGCGCCGACGAGCTGCTGGATGAAGGGATCGCCGGCACACGCGGGGGTGTCCTCCAGCACCTGCAGGTTGCCGGAGATGACGGTCAGCAGGTTGTTGAAATCGTGCGCGATGCCGCCGGTCAGCTGGCCGACGGTCTCGAGCCGCTGCGCATGGTTGAGCGCCTCCTCGCTCTGAACGCGTTGCAGCACAGTCCCCAGCAAGCTCGACAGCGAACCCAGGAAGCGAATCTCGTCGTCGCCGAAGCGCTTGGGCGTGCGCGAACGCACGGCCAGGATGCCGAGGGTTCGGCCGCGATCCGACAACGGCACGGCGAGTTCGCTCAGCAGTCCATGCTCGAGGGCGCGCGACGCGCGCTCGAATCGGTTGTCCCGCGTGTGATCGTCCACCAGGACTGCCTTGCCATCGGCGACGACGCTCCCCGCAGCCGATGTGGGGGAGTTGGGAATCCGATCGCCGACGGCGAGGCTCTGCAGCGGGCCTGCGACGGCCGCGACCCGGAACTCGAGGCCACTCTGTTCCAGTAGAAGGATCTCGGCTGTCTCGACCTGAAGAGCTTCGGCCGCGATCGCAGGAACGAGTTCCAGCAGCGCCTGCGGATCGCGCGCATCGACCGCGAAGCGGCCGAACTGGGCCAGATGCTCTGCATACCGGGCCCTCTGCAAGGCCTGCTTGACGCGTGGGTAGGCGCCGACGCTGCGAATCGCCGCCACGACATACGGCAGGCCGTGGTCCTGCAACGGGCTCAATGCGATCTCCACCATCACTTCGCTGCCGTCGCGTCGCCTTGCCACCAAGTCCATCTGCATGCCCATCGGGCGCGCCCGGGGATGCGCAGCGTAGGAGTTGCGGTAGGCCGCGTGGCGCGGCCGGATGGCGTCGGGCACCAGCTCGTCGACGGACAGGCCTCTGAGTTCGTCTTCCGAATAACCCAGCAGCTCAAGCGCGGCCGGATTGGCCAGCCCGATCACGCCCTGGAGATCGACCAGCAGCAGTGCGTCCGGGTAGGCGGCGAAGAGCGAGCGGAACACGGCCCCGTCGTCGAATCCGGGAACGAGGGACTTCCGCCGCATCACCCAGCCTCGACCTTGGCAACCAGGATGTAGCCCGCGCCGCGGACCGACTTGATGATTTGTGGATTGTTGGGGTCCGATTCCATCTTCTTGCGCAGCCGCCCGATCTGGACATCGATGGTGCGATCGAAGGGCCCGGCGTCGCGGCCGCGGGTGTGCTCGAGCAGGAAGTCCCGGGACAGCACGCGGCCCGGATGCGTCGCCAACGTGTTCAGCAGGTCGAACTCGCCGGTCGTCAGGGAAACCTCGTCCCGGTCCGGACCCAGCAGGCGCCGTGCCGCGGTGTCGAGTTCCCATTGCGCGAAGCGCAGCAGCGTGGACAACTTGCCGTTGGCCGTGGACGGCCCGGGTTCTGCAGGCGCAAGGCGGCGCAGCACGGCCTTGATGCGCGCCAGCAACTCGCGCAGGTCGAAGGGCTTGGTCACGTAGTCGTCGGCCCCGACCTCGAGGCCGACCACCTTGTCGACCGCATCGCCCCGGCCGGTGACGATCACCAGCCCGCACCGCCAGTGCTCGCGAAGCTGGCGCGCGATGGCAAAGCCGTCTTCGCCGGGCAGGCCCAGGTCGAGCAGCACGAGCGCCGGTGCATCGCGCGCCATCAGCGCCATGAGCGCTGCACCGGAATGCAGCTGGGTGACGCGAAAGCCGTGCGTTTGCAGATAGGTCGCAAGCAGCGTCGTTATGTCGACTTCATCGTCGGTGACGGCGAGGTGGATGAGTGATGTCACCCTGGCATGTTAGTCGCTGCGCCGGTGAGATCGCAGGGGCACAGGCCGGATGTCAGCGGCGAGCCCGGCTCGCCGAGGCGGAGCATTCCTGGATTTGTCGGGATCTCGCCGGTGAAAGATCTGCTCGTCGGCTCGGTCGAAATCCTTCGCCTGCCGCCCAGTGTGCCGGCTCAGCATTTTCCGGCCGCGTGCCGTGACTTCGATGACGATGGCGGGGTCCTGGCGTGCGCAGTTGTCGCAGTCGACGTGGACGGCCGGGATTAACGCCTTGACGCAGCCCACGGCGTCGAGCACCCGAAGCCTGTCGACCAGGGCCTTGTCGACAATGGTGAAAGGGAGCTTCGCCTCGGCGAGCGTTCCCAAGAGATTCATGCACATCGCAGCGCCTCCTTCAAGTCTCTGCGTGCAATATTGCGCAGTTGCGGGGTGCGGGCATTGCGCTGCATCAAACAGGTTCGGTCTTCGATGCGATTTCCGGCGCGCGCACCAGCAGCACCGGCACTTTGGCATACCGCAGGATCTGTTCGGCGCTGCTTCCCATGATGACGCGACCTACTCCGCGGCGGCCATGGGTGCCCAGGACGATCAAGTCCGCGGGCCACTTGGCGGCTTCCGCGTTCACCAGGTCGTGGACCGGCCCCGAGAAGCTGTCGCACAGCAGAACGTCGGCTTCGATGCCGGCGGCCTGGGCCGTGGCCCTGGCTTCATCGAGCAGGCGCTTGCCGTTTTCGCGAAGCACGTTCAGCCAGTCGCCGGCGTACCCCGTGTAGGCGTCCATGGCGAGGCCGAGCGAAAGATCGTCGATCACGTGCAACAGCCGCAGGCGCCCCTGCGTCAACGTGGCGAGGCGAACCGCCTCTTCGATACCGCGCTGCGATGTCGAGCTGCCGTCGATGGGAACAAGAATTCGCTGATACATGGTTCGCTCCTTCGGTCTGATGGATTAAGTTTCAGTATCTGGACTGCAAGGGGCCTTGCCTTGATCCGGCGCAAGGGAAAACATCGAAGCCGCAACGAACATCGGGCCATCCAGGACTCTCCATCGAAAGGCATGACCATGAAGATTCTTCTTGCAGTGGATGGCAGCGATTACACGCGGCGCATGCTGGCCTACCTGACGACGCACGAGGACTGGCTCGGCACGCGTCATCGGTACACGGTCTTCTACGCGGTCCTTCAAGTGCCGCACCGGGCGGCTGCCTTTGCGGGGCCCGAGACGGTTCGGGGCTACTACGAGGACGACGTACGCGTCGTGATGGAGCCGATCCGGGCCGTCCTGAGCGAGAAGGGCATCGACGCGACCTTCGTGCACAAGGTCGGCCATCCGGCCGAAGAGATTGCGGCGTACGCGGAAGAAGGCAACTTCGACCTGCTGGTGATGGGGTCGCATGGCGTCGGCGCATTGAAGAATCTCGTGCTCGGCTCGGTTGCCACGAAAGTCCTGGCGCGGTGCACCGTGCCGGTGTTGCTGGTGCGCTGAAATGACGCACACCACCACGAAGATCATTCGCGACGAACACTCGGCCCTTTCGGCCATGCTGCGTTCCATCCTCCTGCTTCTCGCGCAGCATCGCCGTCAGGACACGCTGCCCGATTTCGGCGCCTTGCGGGCGATGCTTTTCTACGTCGACGAATTTCCCGAGAAGCGGCACCACCGCAAGGAGTCCGAACTGCTGTTCCCGAAGCTTCGCGCGCGCACGCCGCTGTCGCGCGAACTGCTCGACCGCCTCGACGACGACCACGCGCGCGGGGAGCGACGGATTCGGGACGTCGAGCACGCCCTGCTCGCATTCGAGATGATGGGCGAGTCGCGCCGGCTCGCGTTCGAGCAGGCGGTGGAACACTACGTCGACTTCTATCTCGCTCACATGGCAATGGAAGAGCGGGAGATCCTTCCCCTGGCCGAGCGGGTGCTGACGGAAGACGACTGGGCAGAGCTCGACCGGGCATTCGGCGCGAACCGCGACCCGCTGGCCGGGTCTCCGCCCGAGGCGGAATACAGCGCGCTTTTCACGCGCATCGTGAACGCTGTGCCCGCACCGATCGGCTTGGGCGCACCGCGCTGATGCGCTCGATCGGCGGGACGTGACATGCCCGCACATCGCGCCCCCACCTTGATCTGCGTCAAGGAAGCAGCCAGGCCGCGAGCGCAAGCTGCGGTCATTGAGTGCCGTTCCAGGCGCTCGCATTGCAAGGTTGACGAGATGAAAACGACCAATATCCTGATCGCCGCAGCGGCGCTATCTCTTGCCGGCTGTTCGTCGTTCCCCGGTTCGGGGACCAGGCAGGCGGACAAGCACGATGCGCATCACCCGGCAGCCGACTGCGCATCGAAAGTCGATCTTGCCAAGGTCGACCCGCAGAAGAAGGCGATGCCGGACATGCACCGGAAGATGATGGCCGCCCGAACGCCGGCCGAACGCCGGCCGAACGCGCCGCGCTCATGAAGGACCACATGAAGGCCATGCAGGACGGCATGGCGACGATGGAAATGATGATGCAGATGATGATGATGGACCGAGCGCCTTCTTCGAACTGAAGCAGGAGCAGGTCGAGCCAGGCACCTTGCCGATCGACGGCAATGACGCCGGCCACCGTGTCCGTCGCCGGTCGACCTCAGGCGGCGCGCGGCGCCGGCACGCGGTTGCGGCGCTCGAAAAGCTCGAACACGCCCATGCCCACCAGCATCGCGGCCACGAAGATGAGCGCCTTGGCTTCGCCCATTCCCAATGCAACAAGACCCGGGCCAGGACAGAATCCCGCGACGCCCCAGCCGATGCCGAACAGCAAGCTTCCGGCGACCAGGCGGCGGTCGATGTGGCGCGACGAGGGCAGGCGCATCTCGGCGCCGAGCAGCGACACCGCGCGCCGGCGGGCCAGCATGAACCCGGCCATGCCGACGGCGATGGCGCCCGCCATGACGAAGGCCAGCGAGGGGTCCCATTCGCCTGCGAGGTCCAGGAAGCCCAGCACCTTGGCCGGATTGGCCATGCCGGACACGATGAGGCCCAGTCCGAAGACCAGGCCGGCGAGCAGCGAAGCGAACAAGATCATGATGAAGTCCTCAGATGCCGAGCAGGTGGCGTGTCACGAACACGGTGGCGAAGCCGGCGCCCGTGAAGGCGACGGTGGCCACGAGTGAGCGTGGCGACAGGCGAGAGAGGCCGCAGACACCGTGGCCACTGGTGCAACCAGAGCCATAGCGCGTGCCTGCACCCACGAGCAGTCCAGCCAGAATCAGCGCGCCGTACCCGGCGTCGATCTGCGGCTCAGGCAAAGCCGCAAACAGCAGGTAGACCAACGGTGCGCCGACCAGCCCCACGACAAAGGCGACACGCCATGCGATGTCACCCCTGGCGGGCTTGAACAGACCGCCGAGCACGCCGCTGATGCCGGCGATGCGCCCATTGAGCAGCGCGAACATCGCCGCGGCGATGCCGATGAGCACGCCCCCGGCCAGCGCGGAGAGCGGCGTGAAGTGGCTCCAGTCGATGGACATCATTCTTCCTTTGGACAGTAGAGACGGTAGAGGACCGCGAGTATTTCGAGCATCGCAGGGTCGGCGACGCTGTAGAAGATGTTCTTGCCCTCGCGGCGCGTGCCGACCACGCCCTCGCCGCGCAGCACGCCGAGTTGCTGCGACAGCGTCGGCTGGTGGATGCCCAGCGCCGCCTCGAGGTCGCTCACGCACATCTCGCTTTGCGAGAGCTGGCACAGCAGGAGCAGGCGGTCCTGGTTGGCAAGCAGCTTGAGCGCACTGACCGCCTTGCCCGCGGCGCTGCGCAGCGCTTCGGGGTCGATGACCAGAGGTGAAGACTTCATTGCATGGATGGATTTGGTTTCGATTGATATATTATGTATATAGATATAATATTTGTCAATTGATTGAATGACACACTGACGGAGCACTCCATGACCACGCGCACCACGACCCAAGGCTTCTTCGACCCACATACGTGGACGGTTTCCTACGTTGTCTGGGACCATGCCACGAAGCACGCAGCGGTCATCGACCCGGTTTTGGACTACGACTTCAAGTCCGGGCACACCGGCACCGCATCGGCGGACAGGCTGCTGGCCTATGTCCGGGACACCGGGCTTCAGGTCGACTGGATTCTGGAGACCCATGCGCATGCCGACCATCTTTCGGGCGCACGCCACGTGCAGTCGCAGGTCGGCGGGCGGATCGCCATCGGCGAGAACTCCGCATCGTGCAGGCGACCTTCAAGAAGCTCTACAACCTCGAGCGCAGCTTTCTCCCGGATGGCAGTCAGTTTGACCACCTGTTCAAGGACGGCGAGAGCTTCAGGATCGGCGAGGTCGAAGCCACCGCGTTGCTGGTGCCGGGTCACACCCCGGCCGATATGGCTTACCTGTTGGACGGCTCGGTGTTCGTCGGCGATACGTTGTTCATGCCGGATGTCGGCAGTGCGCGCGCCGACTTTCCCGGTGGGGATGCGCACCAGCTCTATGCGTCGATGCGGCGCTTGCTGGCCCTGCCGCCTGCGACGACGATCTATGTCTGTCACGACTATCCACCGGCGTCACGCCAGCCGCAATGGCAGAGCACCGTCGCCGAGCAGCGAGCCCACAACATCCATGCGCGCGATGGCATCGGCGAAGAGCAGTTCGTGTCGATGCGGATGGCCCGCGACGCAACGCTCGACGTGCCGACGCTCATCCTTCCATCCATTCAGGTCAACGTCCGGGCGGGGCAATTGCCTCCTGCGGAGGACAATGGCATTGCCTATCTGCGCATTCCGCTGAACGCATTGCCCACTCATCGCTAGTTCGCTCGGCGTGATCCGTTCGAGAGAACGGCCGCTCAATCCGCGAAAAATGTCGTGGTGCCCTCGACAGGAATCGAACCTGTATCTGAGTCTTAGGAGGACCCCGTTCTATCCATTGAACTACGAGGACGAAGGCGGCTGCGACTTTACCAGCTAGGTCAGTCGTACTGCAGCGTGTAGATCAGGTCGAGCGCACTTTGCTGGCCGGCCTGGCCGCGCAGCGTGAGGCGGCGGGTGAGGTCGTAGAAGATGAAGATGGTGCCGAGCGCGCCGGACAGGCTGCGCTCGTAAGTGACATAGAAATCGCTCGAGAGCCGCTTGCCCACGGTGACGGCCGACTCGCGCAGGTCGCCGCCGCTGCCCGGGCCCCGAAAGCCGATCTCGTCGAGCCCGAAGCGGCTGGCGAGTCCGCCGCCCGAGCCGCTCTTGCCCAGCCCACCCAGAAGCGCGAGCGCAGCCTGCTGCAGCAGCACCGATTCGCCGCCGCTGGTGGCCGAGGCCCTGCCCAGCACCACCCATGAGAGGGTCTCGGCATCGGACAGCGTGGGCTCGGAGTAGAGCCGCACGCGCGGCGACTGCGCCGTGCCGCTGATCTGCACGCCGGCGCGGTGGGCGATGTTCGGCCGGATGGCAAGGATGTCGAGCGCCGGATTGTCGAACGGCCCGCTGAAGCGCGCGATGCCGGTTTCGATGTCCAGCCGCTGGCCGTAGGCGCTGTACTGCCCGCGGACGGTTTTCACCTCGCCGGTGATGCGTGGCGGCGAGCCGAGCGCGGCGCTGCGGATGTCGAGCTTGCCCTCCAGCCGCGTGGTGATGCCGCGCCCCTGCACGGCGAAGTCGTCGCCCAGGTCGAAGGTCACGGCGATGTCGGGCGGCTTCGCGGTCTGTGCCTTGGCCACCTGCGCCTCGGCGCGGGCCAGTTGGCGCTGCGCTGCCTCGGCCGCCTCGCGGTCGCGGGCAGCCGAGCGCACGACGACGTCGCCGCCGAGGCTGGGCGCGGTTTCGTCCGGAAGGATGATCACGGCGCGGTCGGTCCTGAGGCCGCCGCGCACGGTGAACTGGCCGCCATCCAGCCGCGCCTGCAGGTCGCCCGACAGCGTGAGCTGCCGGTCGGCGCGCACCAGCACGCGCAGCCCACGAAGCTGCGCTTCGAGGGCCATGCGGATGCCCGAGGCCGTGGCGCCGGGGCCGGTGGCGGGTAGGGCGCCCCAGTTGAGTTGGCCGCGCGCCGACAGCGTGCCGCCGTCGCCGGCGGCAGCGCTGGCCGCCGTGCTGCGGTTGCCGCTCTGTCCGGCGATGCGGGCCGTGCTGCCGGCACCGCCCTTGAGCGTGAACTCGGTGATGTCGACGCGGTTGCCCGAGAGTGAGGCGCGCAGGCGTCCGTCGCGCAGGTCGAGCCCTTCGACCGGCGCCCGCAGGGCGAGCTGGTCGGCCGAGAGCGTGCCGTTCCAGCGCGGCGCGGCCCGGTTGCCCGACAGCGTTGCATCCGCTTCGAGCGTGCCTGCCACTCGCCAGCCGGGCGGTGCCAGGATCGACCAGACGCCGAGGTTGGGAAGCCGCGCGGTCACCCGGCCCGCCAGCGGCGCATCGGGGGCCCACTGCCAGCCGCCGGCGCGCTGCACAACGCGGGTGCTCGCCTCGGCATCGATCTGGCCGGCGCGCTGGCTGTCCCATGCCACGATGGCGCGCACCGTGTCGCCTTCGGCCTCCAGGCGCAGTTCGGCCTGGCGCAGGCCGGCCGGTGTACTGGCGCCGACACCCGCGGCATTCATGCGGCGTTCGCTTGCCGCACCGGTGCCGCTGCTGGTGATGCGGGTGACCAGCGCGGCCTCTCCGGCCTGCACGCGAATGTCGCCGCTCTGGCGAGCCAGCCGGGCGCGGGCGCGCAGCACATCGCCGGCATCGATGTCCCAGTCGCCGTCGAACAGCAGGTCGCCGCTGACGCCGACCTCGGCCAGCGCCGAGCCACCGCCAAGCGCTTCGGCCCAGGCCATCGGCAAGCCTTGCATGCGCCCCTTCGACTGCAGGCGAAATACCCGGTTGGCCGGCGCACCGCTCTGGCTGAAGCGAAGCGGCTGCCACTCGATGCGCACCGTGCCGGGCACCGGGCCGCGCAGCGTCGCAGCGGCGGCGGAAGCTTCGACGTCGAGCCTTGCCGCCTCGCCGGCGGCGCCAGGACCGGTGCGCAGCGTGGCGCTGACGGCGTTGCTCAGCTCGACCGTCCAGGGGCCCGAGCGCGTGCTGTCCTGCACCTGCAGGCGCAGGCTGGCGACGGCTGCGCGCCACTGCCTCGCGCGCTCCAGTCCGCCGCTCGCACGCGTGTCCAGCACGAACTTCTGCGTGCCCATCGTCGCCTCGCCCTGCAAGGCAAGGGTGGCTTGCGCCAGGCTGCCTGCGAGCTCGGCGCGCACGTCGCGCAGCGCGATGGTCGTGGCCGGACCGGTGGCCGGCGGGGCCGGTTGCAGGTCGAGCCGCGGTGCGGTGAGCGTGGCCTGCACGACCGGCTCGGCCGTTCCGCGCGCGGCCGGTTCGCTCGCGTTCTGCAGCCGGCGCTGCACCGCCTGCCAGCCGCCCTGCCAACGGGCGTCGAGCTTCGCATTGCCCTGGGCCCTCGCACCCGCGAACACGGCCGCGAGGCCGGGCAGGCGTTCGATCCAGGCCTGCAGAACGGCCGCATCGTCGACGCGCGCATTGAGGTCGCCGGCGCCGCTGGCCGGCGCGATGCGGCCCTGTACCTGCGCGCCGCCGCCGGGGACGACCAGTTTCAGATCGCCGCTTCCGGCCTGCTCGGCAACGCGCAGTTGCAGCTTGCCTTCGACGCTCGCATTCGACGCCTCGACGCGCAGCGTGCGCAGGTCGAGCACCTGGCCCTGCCACTGGCCGCGCGCCAATGCACGGTCGAGCCGCAGGCCATCGAGCGCCTTGCTGCCGGCGCCGCCTGCCGCCTGCAACGCGACGTCGAACAGCAGCGCCTCGCCGCGCTGCTCGGCATTCAGGGTGCCGCTCACCGGCGCGCCGGCGAGTTCGGTGTGCAGGGCGCCCGGGCGCACGCCTTGCACCTTGGCGCGAACCTGCCAGGGCGCGGGCGCCGGGCTCCAGCTGGCCTGGGCTTCGATGCGGCCGCCGCCGGCACGAACGGTGGCCGCAGGCAGCGTCCAGCTCGTGCCGTCGAAGCTGGCGCGTGCCTCGATCTGCTCGACCGGCAGCTTGCCTGCGTCCCATGGTCCGGGCAGCGCGTTGCGGATGTCGGCGCTGGCCTGCCAGACCGTGGCGGGGCCGGTGCCTGCGCTGTCGGGTCCGGCTTCGACCTGGCCGCTCAGCAGGGTGGCGGGCGCGTCCGGCCAAAGGCGTGCCAGGTCGACGTTGGCAAGGTCTGCCTTCGCGTCGATCACCGGCTGCGGCAGCCATGGGGCGATGTTGGCCTGCAATGCGGCCTGCATTGGCGCCTGCACGTTGTCTTCGGCTGGCTTCAGCTGGGCGGCTACCGCTAGCCGGGCATCCGGGCCCGCCAGCGTGCCACGCACGGTGGCTTCGGCCAGCACATCGATGCCGCGGCCTTCCGCGAGCGGCGCGCGCACGCGGCCGTCGAGTGCTGCATCGATCGCCATCGGTGCCGGTCCCTGCAGCTTGACGCGCGCGCTGTAGTGGCCTTCGGCGACGTCGACGCCCGTCACGTCGAGCAGGTGGTGCGCGTCGGCATAGCGGTAGCGGCCGCTCAGGTTGGATGCGGCCAGCGCGGGCGGGCCGGCCCAGCGCAGTTCGTCGATGCGGAACGGCAGCTCGACCTCGACCGGCAGAACAATCGGCTCCAGCGGCTGGGCGGGCTTGTCCTCTGCCAGGCCGCGGCGTTCGACCAGCACCCGCGCCGCATACACCTCGCCCAGCTGCACCTTGCGCTGGAGCAGGGGCTTGAGCTGCCAGCCGATGCGCGCGTCTTGCACCTCCACTGCCAGGCTTTCGCTCTGCCAGCGCAGCCAGCCGATGCGTCCGCCGGCGCGCAGCGAACCGCTGACGTCGCGGCTTTCGAGCGACTGGCCGGCCGGCAGGTAGCGTGCGGCTCGCGCCAGCGCAAACGCCAGCGATTCGCTGCTGCCCAGCCACCACCAGGCGCCGGCCGTGAGCAGCGCCGCCAGCGCGACCAGGCCGGCCAGGCTCCAACCGGCGGCGCGCAGCGCGCGGCGGCCTCGCGATCGTGCCGGCTTCGGGGCTGAGGGCTGCGTGGACGCCTGCATCTAGAAGGTGAAGCCGAGCCGCAGATGGAGCCGGAATTTCTTGATGTCGAGGCCGTAGGCCACATCGGCCTGCACCGGGCCGACCGGGCTGCGCCAGCGGGCACCGACACCGACGCCGACCTTGGCCTTCAATTCGCCCGGCTTGTCGGCGACCGCGCCCGCGTCGACGAAGACCGTGCTCTCCCACTCGGTCATCTTTCCGTCATGGACGAAGGGGCGCTGCCATTCGACGCTGCCCACCGCGAGATAGCGGCCGGCGACGATCTGGCCGTCGGCGCGCTCGGTTCCGATCTGCCGATAGCTGTAGCCGCGCACGGTGGTGTCGCCGCCGGTCAGGTACTGCAGGGTGGCGGGAATCTGCGCGCTGTCCCTTGCGGTGATGGCGCCCGCTTCGGCGCGCAACTGGATGCGGCCGCCGCGTGCCGCCGGGCCGCCGGTGTCGCCGCCGCCGAGCGGCACGATGCCGAGCCAGCGTGCATAGGTGC
The DNA here is from genome assembly GCA_031412135.1 of Variovorax sp. GTDB lineage: Bacteria > Pseudomonadota > Gammaproteobacteria > Burkholderiales > Burkholderiaceae_C > Variovorax. Next base: position 21,758 of record JANOCL010000054.1, read on the forward strand.
GTGTGAAAGGCAGCCGCTCGCCGGTCAGCGTGTAGCCGACCCCGAGCTCCAGTGCCAGGCCGTGCCCGCGCGTGGGCGCCGCGGCGTTGTCGAAATAGCGCCCGGTCCAGCCCCAGTTGACGCTCAGGGCCGACGCCGAGGGCGGCGCGTTGAAGCCACGGTTCTGCGCATAGTCGTACTGCAGGAAATAGTTGAAGTCGATGTGGTCGCTGGCCTTGCTGCGCCCGCCGCGCAGACGGCCGCTGTCGACCTCGTAGCTGCCGGAGTCTTCCCGCTTCAGGAGGCCGCCGCCGAACCAGCGCCAGCCCTTGTCGTCCGGGATCGCGTTCCACTCGGTGCCGAGCGACTGGGTCTTGCGGTCGATCGACAGCTTCGACACAGCGCGCCAGCCGAGCACGGGCATGCGGTTGTGGATGTAGTCCACCGACACCCGCGGCCCGCTGTCGGTCGTGAAGCCGGCGCCGAGCACCACCTTCTGCAGCGGCGCCTCGCGCACCTGGGCGATCACCGGCGCCCATTGGGGATTGGTGCCGTCGGTGTCGAGGGTCAGAAAAACCGAGTCGTAGTAGCCGCTGCTGGCAAGGCGCTGTTGCGCGTCGAGCAGCTTTTGCTGGTCGTAGTCGGTGCCGGTCGGGATGCGCGCGATCCGGCGCGTGCCGTCGGCGTCGTAGCGGTCGGTGCCGCGCACCTCCAGAGTGCCGAAACGGTAGGCCGGGCCTGATTGGTAGCCGAGGCTCAGTCGGGCCTCGCTGCGGTCGGCATCGATCTCGGCCCGGCTCGCGGTGACGCTTGCAGTGGGGTAACGCCTGGCCGTCAGGTTGCGCAGTGCGATGGCCTTGGCGTTATCCCAGGCCTGCTGGGTGAACGGCTGGCCGGCGCGCAGCTGCCAGCCGGTGCGGACCGCATCGCGCTGCGCTTCGGACGCCGGATCGCCTTCGATCGCGCCGCTGAACCCGATCTGCACAGTGCTCACCCGGGTGAGATCGCCGGGCTCGACGATGACGATCACCTCGCGCGGGGCCTTGGCCGCGGGCGTCTCGCGCATTTCCAGCGTCAGGGTGGGGGTGAAGTAGCCGAGGGTGCCCAGCAGTTCGCGTGCGTTGCCTTCGGCGGCGACCATCAAGCGTGAAAGCTCCGCCGCGCCGAGATCGTCGAGCTGTCTGTAGCGCTGGAGTTCAAGGTGGCGCGAGAGGTAGTCGCGCACGGTGTCGGGCGCGACGATGTCGACGGTGAAGGCATCGCGCCCGGCAGCAGACGGTTTCTCGCCCGCGACCGGACTTGCAGACGCCGTCTCTGCCGACTTGTTTGCCGGCAGCAGGCTGCAACCCTGCAGAAGGAGGATGCATACACAAAAGAACGCCGGCATCCACGCCGGCGCAACTGAACGAACCACCCTGAGCATGCGGCCATTCTGACAGCACAGGCACGGTTGTCCCCTTTGCGGGGAATCGTCGTGCGGGGGTCAGCCGCGTCCGGTGATCTTTCTTGCGAGGAGCCAGACTGCCGGCGGCGTGAGCATGCGCGCGATGGCCTTGGCGCGGTCGATCCGGTCGGTCTTCATGAAGACCGATGCGGATTCGTCGCCGTGCTGCTTGCCCGCGAGCGGACTGGTGTAGTAATAAGCGGCGACCGAGCGGCGCGGTCTGCCGTCGGGCGCCTTCAGGGGCTTGGTATGGCCGTGGTAGCTGGTCGGGCCATGCGGCAGCAGGATCGTGCGGCCGAACTCCGGCTGCACCGTCGTGACGCAACGGTTTTGCTTCTTGTCCCACAGCTCCAGCCCCGATCCCCACTCGGGGTCCCATCCCTTGTTGAGGTAGGTGATGAACACCATCTCGTTCTTCAGCCCGAGGTGGCGATGGCGGTTGAAGTCGCGGTGCACCGCGAAGGTGGCGCCGGTACGGCTTTCATGCAGCCCGCCTCCGAAAAGCTTTGGGTCGGGCAGCAGGTAAGGGGTGCCGCTGATGTCCGAGAGCCACTCTATGAAGACGCCGGAATGGATGATGTCGAAGTAGAGCTGCGACGCAGGCGCCAATTCGGCGCCGAGAACCGATCGGCGCGTCGATTCGTATTTGCTCTTGATCTCGGCCCAGCCGCGACCGGGAAGCGAGTCGAACTCTTCGGCCACCAGTTCCAGCAGCCCCGGATGAAAGATGTTTTCCAGCACGAGGTGAGGAAAAGGCGCCGCATCGAGCAATTGCCGGCGAAGGCGCTCGCGCTGCTCTGGTGCGAACAGGGAGCGGTCGACGAGCTCTGCGCGCGGCAGGCGCACGCCCCGGATGCTGACGAAATCCATCGGCGGTGGGAACAATGCCTCGGGCGACAATGCCGCCAGAGGTTGCTCGTGTGCCGGCGAATCGGGAAAGGACAGCAGGGCGGACATAGTGGCGTTATCGCACGATCGAGCTGAACTCGCGTGAGAGTGTTGAGAACGAAAGACCTAAATGTAAGGCAATCTGCAAATTTGTGACAGCTTTTTACATTTGTGGCTTTTCGAGGCGCCGTGGCCTGCGGTCACCGGCTACTTCGAGAGCAGGCGCATGGCCTCTTCGAGGCCCCTCAGCGTGAGCGGATACATCCGGTGCGACACCAGTTGCTGGATCACCGCGATGCTCTGGCGGTACTGCCACACCCCTTGCGGCTCGGGGTTGATCCACGCGAACTTGGGGAAGGCGTGCGTGAGGCGCTGCATCCACTCGGCCCCTGCTTCTTCGTTGTTGTATTCGACGCTCCCGCCCGGCTGCAGGATCTCGTAGGGGCTCATGGTCGCATCGCCGACGAAGATGAGCTTGTAGTCCTTGTTGTACTTGCGAATGATGTCCAGGGTCGCGAACTTCTCGGAGAAGCGGCGCCGGTTGTTCTTCCACATGAAGTCGTAGACGCAGTTGTGGAAGTAATAAAACTCCAGGTGCTTGAACTCGGTCTTGACGGCCGAGAAGAGTTCTTCGACGCGCTGGATGTGCTCATCCATCGTGCCGCCCACGTCCATCAGCAGCAGCACCTTGACGTTGTTGTGGCGTTCCGGCCGCATCTTGATGTCGAGGTAGCCGGCGTTGGCTGCGGTGGAATGGATGGTGTCGTCGAGGTCGAGCTCTTCTTCGTGGCCTTCGCGGGCGAACTTGCGCAGCCGCCGCAACGCGATCTTGATGTTGCGCGTGCCGAGTTCCTGGCTGTCGTCGTAGTCCTTGTAGGCGCGCTGGTCCCACACCTTGACTGCGCTCTTGTTCTTGCCCGCCCCGCCGATGCGGATGCCCTGCGGGTTGTAGCCGCCGTGGCCGAACGGCGAGGTGCCGCCGGTGCCGATCCACTTGCTGCCGCCTTCGTGGCGTTCCTTCTGTTCCTCGAAGCGCTTCTTGAGCGTTTCCATGAGCTCGTCCCAGCCCATCTTTTCGATCTTGGCTTTTTCCTCGGCGGTGAACTCGCGCTCGAGCGTCTTTCGCAGCCAGTCGAGCGGCACGTCCTTGGTGAAGTCGGCCAGCATCTCGACGCCCTTGAAGTAGGCAGCGAAGGCACGGTCGAACTTGTCGTAGTGCTTCTCGTCCTTGACCAGCGTGGTGCGCGAGAGATAGTAGAAGTCGTCCAGGCCGAAGGCACCGTCGGAATTCGGGCCGACCACGTCGGCCTGCAGCGCTTCGAGCAGCGTGAGGTATTCCTTGACGGACACCGGCAGCTTGGCCGAGCGCAGCGTGTAGAAAAAGTCGATCAGCATGGCGGACTCGGTTGTCGCATGGGCTCGGAGCGCGGTTTGTCGAGCAGGTACAGCAACTGCGCCTGCACCTCCGGCCACTCGCCGGAGCGCAGGCTGTACATCACCGTGTCGCGGATGGTGCCGTCGCGCCGCAGGGCGTGGCCGCGGATCACGCCGTCTTTTCTGGCGCCCAGACGCTCGATGGCGCGCTGCGATGCGTGATTGAAGTTGTCGGTGCGCCAGCCCACCACATGGCAGCCGAGCGCATCGAACGCATGCGTGAGCATCATCAGCTTGCAGGCGGTATTGACATGCGTGCGCTGGCAGCGTGCGGCGTACCAGGTGTAGCCGATCTCGACCCGCTTCACCGCCGGCAGGATGTCGTGGAAGCTGGTGGAGCCAAGCACGGTGCCGCTCGCCTCGTCGGTCACCGCGAACGCAAAACGGTTGCCGGCATCGCGCATCTGCAGCGCGCTCTCGATGTAGCCGCGCGTTTCTTCAGGCTCGGGCACGGAGGTCACGCGAATCTTCCACAACTCGCCGTCGGCAGCGGCGGCGCGCAGGCCGGCTTCGTGCGCCATCGACAAAGGCACCAGGGCGATGCCGCGCAACTTGAGCGTGACCGGCTCGACGAAGGCCATGTTCAGTTCTTCGCCCGGCCGTACTTGCGGCTGTACCAGGCGCTTGCGAGCTGCACGCCGCCCCCGCCGCCGAGCCCGATCAGCAGGATGCCGAAGATCGCGTTGTTGCTGTAGCCGCCCGCACCGAAAGCATCCAGGCCCAGCATCATGCCGATCCAGCGCCCCAGCAAGGCGCCGAGCACGAACAGCACCGCCTGCGCCAGGCCGAGCAGCAGGAGTTGCCGGGTCGGGGGGCTTGCCGGCTTCATCTGTTATGCCGCTGCATGAAGACGAGCTTCTCGAACAGCGTGACGTCCTGTTCGTTCTTGAGCAGTGCGCCCACCAGCGGCGGCACCGCGACCTTGTCGTCCTTGCTCTGCAGCGCCTCGAGCGGGATGTCTTCGGCAACCAGCAGCTTCAGCCAGTCGAGCAGTTCGGAGGTCGATGGCTTCTTCTTCAGGCCGGGCAGGTTGCGCACGTCGTAGAAGGTCTTCATGGCCGAGGCAAGCAGCTCCTGCTTGAGCCCGGGGAAGTGCACCGCCACGATGCTGCGCATCGTCTCGGCATCGGGGAACTTGATGTAGTGAAAGAAGCAGCGGCGCAGGAACGCGTCGGGCAGCTCCTTCTCGTTGTTCGATGTGATGAACACCACCGGCCGATGCTTTGCGCGGATAAGCTCCCGCGTTTCGTAGCAGTAGAACTCCATGCGGTCGATCTCGCGCAGCAGGTCGTTCGGGAACTCTATGTCGGCCTTGTCGATCTCGTCGATCAGGAGCGCGACCGGCTCATCGGCGGTAAAGGCCTGCCACAGCACGCCCCTGACGATGTAGTTGTGGATGTCCTTCACGCGTTCGCCGCCGTCCACGTCCTTCAGCTGCGAGTCGCGAAGCCGGCTCACCGCGTCGTATTCGTACAGGCCCTGTTGCGCCTTGGTGGTCGACTTGATGTGCCACTGGAGCAACGGCAGCCCGAGCGCTTGCGCCACTTCTTCCGCGAGCATTGTCTTGCCGGTGCCGGGTTCGCCCTTGACCAGCAGGGGCCGCTTGAGCGTGATGCTGGCATTGACCGCGAGCATCAGGTCTTGCGTGGCGACGTAGTTTTCTGAACCCTTGAATTTCATGGATGGTTTGAGCGGATTGGATGAAGACGGGACATCGTCGATCTGCGTTGCGCGTGGCCGTTGCATGCCTTGCGGACGGGGCTGCGGAAGCCCCGAATAGGCCCCCGCATATAATCGAATGCTGCTTTGAAATCTGTTTCTCCACGAGATTGTGCGCGCAAAATGAACAAGTTGTTGACCACGATATTCGCCCTCGCTGTCGCTTGCGTGACGGTTTCGGCCCATGCCCAGAACGTCACCGGCAGTGTCGAAAACGGTGCGAAGAAAATCGCGATGTGCGTCGGCTGCCACGGCATCGTCGGCTACCAGGCGAGCTTTCCCGAAGTGCACAAGGTCCCGATGATTGCGGGCCAGAGCGCCACGTACATCGCCGCAGCGCTCACCGCCTACAAGGGCGGCGACCGCAAGCATCCGACCATGCGCGCCGTTTCAGATTCGCTGACCGAGCAGGACATCGCCGACCTCGCGGCCTACTACGGCCAACTCGGCATCCAGGAAGGCGACGCACCGCCGCCCACCGCCGCCAAGGCGCCGAGCGAACGCGTCCAGGCCCTCATTTCGCGCGACAAGGACAACGCCTGCACCAAGTGCCACGGCGCCAACTTCAACACGCCGAACGATGGCACCGTGCCCAAGCTGGCCGGCCAGCATGCCGACTATCTGTATGTGGCGCTCAAGTCGTACAAGGTCGAGCGCAACGCGAAGCTGGGCCGGGCCAACGGCGTGATGGCCGGGCAGGCCAAGAAGTTCAGCAACGATGAGCTGAAGGACCTTTCAAAGTACATCGCCGCGCTGCCTGGCGAAGTGAAGACGGTGCCCGAGTCGCGCTTCCATCGCTCCAGCGCCAAGTAAAGAAGAAGGCGCTCCCCACAAGCACAAAGCCCGCGACTGCGGGCTTTGTCGTTTCTGCCGACCGGCGGGTCTATACGTCGAAGAACACCGTCTCGGCGGCGCCTTGCATGTGGATGTCGAAGCGGTAGCTGACGGCGCCTCCCGCTTCGCTGCGCTGGGCAATCAGCGTCTGGCGGCGCTCGGCCGGTACGCTGGCAAGCACCGCATCCTGTGCATTGGCCTCCGCTTCGTCGCCGAAGTACACCCGGGTGAAGGCGTGCAGCAGCATGCCGCGCATCAGCACGATCACGTTGATATGCGGCGCTTCGCCGGCTGCTTCGGCGCCGGGCTTGACGGTGTGGAACACGAAGCGGTTCTGCGCATCGGTGCCCGTGCCGACGCGGCCGAAGGCGCGAAAGCCGATGGCCCGTGCCTCGTCGACCGATTGCGGATAGGCGCCGGTGCCGTCCGGCTGGCTGATCTCGACCAGTGCGTCGCTGATGGGTTGGCCGTCGCCATCGAAAACCCGGCCTTCGAGCCGGATGCGCTCGCCGCGGGCGCCGTCCTGTGCGAGCACCGCGTCGAAGGGCTGGTCGAACGCATAGCCGTACTGGGTGGCGGTGAGGCCGTAGGCGAAGTACGGGCCGACGGTCTGCGAAGGTGTCTGGCCAAAGTCGGCCTCGAGTGCGCTCATCATGGTTGCATGCTCCTCAGCGGTTTTCGAAGGGCGTCTCGTCGACGCCGCGCAGGACGATGTCGAAGATGTAGCCGAGCGCGTAGCCTTCTTCGGTGACGTCGAGGCTGAAATCGGCGATCAGGCGGTTGCGCACCTTTTCCGGCGTGCCGGTGATCATCGGGTCGTACTGCAGCAGCGGGTCGCCGGGAAAGTACATCTGCGTCACCAGCCGGCTCGCGAAGTGCTGCCCGAAAAGCGACAGGTGAATGTGCTGCGGCCGCCAGGCATTTGGATGGTTGCCCCACGGGTACGCGCCCGGCTTGACCGTGAGAAAGCGGTAGCGGCCCTCGCTGTCCGTCAGGCAGCGGCCGGCGCCGAGAAAGTTCGGATCGAGCGGCGCGTCGTGCTGATCGACCTTGTGCACATAGCGGCCCGACGCATTGGCCTGCCAAAGCTCGACCAGCGTGTTGCGCACCGGCCGGCGGTGGTCGTCCAGCACCTGCCCGGTCAGGATCATGCGTTCGCCGAGCGGCTCTGCGTTGCGGCGTGCATTGCGGGTGAGATCGTGATCGAACTCGCCGATGCCGTCGTGGCCATACACCGGCTGGCGCAGTTCGCCGAGCGACGCCTTCCGCGGCACCAGCGGCAGCTGCGGACCGCGTTTGACGGTCGACTTGTAGCCTGGATAAACATAGGAAGGATGGCTTTGCCAGTCGCGAGGCGACAGGCTCTGTGCTGCGGCGGAAGTGTGCATGCGGGTGGTCTCCGAGATCATCGAGGCGCAACTTTATTCATGCGCTTTGCTGATGTAAATTGACGTTCACATGATTTCTCATAACCGCAGGTAATCGATGGCGGTCAGTGCCGACACCTTCATCCGGGGCATTCAGCTGCGGCACCTGCGCTGTCTCGTGGCCGTCGCGCAGGAACGCCATCTCGCGCGAGCGGCCGAGCGCCTGGCATTGAGCCAGCCGGCGGTGTCGAAGACCTTGGCCGAACTCGAGGTTCTGGCCGGCGCCCGTCTCGTCGATCGGGGCAGCGCCGGACGGCGCGCCATTCAGGGTTTCACCGTGGCCGGCGAGCTGCTGCTGGCTCACGCGCTGCGGGTGCTGGAAGCGCTCGAAGCGAGCGCGCAGGCGGTGATGCCGGCCTCGGGCGCGCGGCCCGAGCGCCTTCGCATCGGCGCATTGCCGAGCGTCGCGCCGTCCCTGCTTCCGCCCGCGCTCGCCGCACTGCGCGAGCGGTTGCCTTCGCTGCAGGTGCAGGTGCAGTCCGGCGCGAACGCCGCCCTGCTCGATGCGCTGCGCGCGGGCGAGCTCGACCTGGTGGCAGGGCGCATGAGCGATCCACAACACATGGCGGGGCTGACGTTCGAACTGCTCTACACCGAGCCGCTGGCGCTGGTGGCACGGCCCGGCCATCCGCTGGCGAGCGGAGTGCCGTCGGTGCAGGACGTGTTGCGTCATCCGATCGTGATCTACGGCGAAGGCACCATTCCTCGCCACCACACCGAGAGCTTTCTCTCGGGCCTCGGCCTGCGCCTGCCGCCCCACGTGACCGAAACGCTCGACCTGTCGTTGGCGCGCGCACTGCTGATTCGTTCGGATGCGGTGTGGTTCACGCCGATCGGCGCTGCCGTCGACGACATCGAAAGCGGTCACCTGGTGCGGCTGGCGATCGAACTTGCCGGCACCGAAGAGCCGGTCGGGCTGTTGCTGCGCAGCGATGCCGAACCCTCGGCGTCGCGGCAGTCGCTGGTCGCGCTGCTGCGCGAAGGCGCCGCGGCAGGTCAGTCGCGCGTGGCGCGCCGCTGAACGCAGGCGACGTAGGCCTCGCCATCGGGCGCGCGGCCGGCGCGCTGGCTCTCCCACATCATCTGGCCCAGGCATTCCATCGCCTCATGATGCGCATCGAGCAGCGAGTCGCGGCGTGCAGCCAGCAGCTCGACGGCCTGACGGATGCCGCGGGGCTGGTCGATCGAGCACTGTTCGCTGACCGAAAGATGCATCGACAGATGAAGAAACGGGTTCTCGCGCCCGTCCTTTGCGTCATAGATGCGCGCGACGGCCGCATCCGCATCGGCAAGGTCGGCGTGGTATTCCGGATGCTCGTCGATCCACCGGCTGGCGATGATTTCGAGCGCCTCCATCGGCAGGCCCTGGCGGCTCTTGGCGAAGACGTCGCAGAAGAAGCGGCGTACTTCCTCTTGGGAGGGATTGAACATCGGTCGAGGTTAGCACCGCGACTCGAGGATCGCGGTGCGCCTGCGACCCGCATCAATGCGTCAGCCGGCCCCGCATTGCAGCCGGATGCCCGGCAAGCCCGAACGACTTGCCGGTGTGGACCAGCGTGTCGCCGTCGACCCGCAGGATGGTCACGTCCTGGTCGATGAAATTGCCTATGTAGAGGTACTTGCCGTCGGCGCTGAACACCGCGCCTTCGGGCAGGCCGCGGACTTCGACCTCGTTGCCGCGCGTCACCTTCTTGCCGTCGATCCTGAGCGCCACCACCGAGCCGTTGCGGTTGTAGAAGTAGGCGCTCTTGGACGAGTTGCTGCCGCGCAGCAGAACCGCGACCGCCAGCTTGCCGGTGGGGCTCACCGCCAGGCCTTCGGGGCCGTCGCCGACCACCACCTTGTCGATCACCCGCGGCGGCGTGGCTTCGAGGTCGATCACGCTCACGGTATCGATCTGGCCGTCGGACGCGCCCGAGTTGCCGTTGTCGGCGGTGAGCGCGAGCTTGCCGTCCGGCGTCACGTCGACGTTGTACGGCCACAGTCCGGCCGCGAAATCGACCTTGTTGTAGGTCACCTTCTCGCCATCGACATCGAGCATGGCGATCTTGTGGTTGGGGAATTTGCTCGCCAGCGCGCGCCGTCCGTCGGGCGTGAAGCGCACATGAGAGACCGACTCGCCCATTGCCACCGTATCGATCAGCGTGACCTTCTGGCCCGCGATGCGCAGCACGCTGATCGAGTTGTCGGCCCGGTTGGCGACCAGCGCCAGCGTACCCGCGCGGTTGATCGACAGCCCCGACGGCTGCCGGCCGAGGGCCAGCGTGTCGATGAGCTTCGGCGGGTTCGCGGTGAGGTCGATAACGAACAGCCGGTTGTCCGGAACCTGGCGGCGCACGCCGTTCTCTTCCACCACGTTCAGCGAGTTCGCCACCAGCGCGAGCTTTTCGTCGGCCGTGATCGCGAGGTTGGTCGGCGGCCCGGCAATGGTGTTGTCGAGCTTGAGCGTTGCGACGTTGCGCGGGGCGAGCGGATCGCTTCCGATGTCGATCACCTGAACGGTATCGCGTCCCGGCGCCGTGAGCACCACGGCGCCGGCATCGGTCCAGGATTGCTTTTCGTCGTTGGCGACCAGCATGAGCTGGCGTTGCGGCGTGCCGGGCGCCATGCCGCTGCAGCCCGCGAGTGCCGCCGCAGCGGCCAGGGCAACAAGAACGCATTGGGATTTTTTCGGAAGGCGCATGGTGTCTCCGTTGTTGTATTTGGTGGCTCCCGCGCGCATCGTAGGTGGCGAACGGCAGCGCCCGCTAAGGGAATACCGCATGTACCGGCGCACGTTCGGCGCGTGTGTTTTGCACGAATCGCCCGCCCTGTAGCGCAAGTCCGCCGAAACGTGAAATCCGCCGCTTCCGCGCTCTTGCTTGTGCGCATCCAATGGAATTCTTGGTCTTCAACAAAAGGATCGCCGTGAACTCCAGCCTCTTGACATCGTGCGGCCGCGCATGGCGCTGGCTGGCATCGGCGCGCCCGGTCGCCGCTGCGGGACGCAAGCGCCGGCGGCAAGCCGTCTTCGCGCAGGCGCATGGCCAGACCATGCTGCTCGACTGCCAGCAGCACCTGGGCTGGTGGTCCGGCGTGGTGAAGATCCGCGACGGGTCGGAAGACCGGGTGGTCCATGTCTGTACCGAACTTCGCCGGTCGGCCGACGCCGCGCTCGACGATGCCGAGCAGGACGCGCAGCGCCTGGCGCTGATGTTCGCCCAGTAGCCCGGCTCAAAGCAGCCGGGAGATCTCTTCGGCCGAACTCAGCAGCGCGGGCAGCATGCTGTCCTGCATCACCTTCGCGCTGGTGCGGTTGGCCTGGCCGCTGATGTTGAGCGCGGCCACCATCCGGCCCGTGCGGTCGACGATCGGTGCGGCGATCGAGATCAAGCCTTCCTCTAGCTCCTGATTGACCAGGCACCAGCGCTGCCGCCGTGCCTGCGCCACCTTGGCAAAGAGAGCGTCGACGTCGGTCAGCGTGTGCTTGGTCAGCGCCTCGCGCCCCGACGCTTCGAGCCGGGCGCGAACCTCCGCATCGTCCAGCGCCGAAAGCAGGAGCCGCCCCATCGACGTGCAGTAGGCCGGCAGCCGTGAGCCCACGCCGAGGCTGATGCGCATGATCTTGTGCGTCGGCACGCGCATCACGTAGATGATGTCGGTGTCGTCCAGTACCGCGGCCGAACACGACTCCTGCACCTCACGGGCCAGCGCCTCCATCACCGGCTCGGCCCGGTTCCAGATCGGCATCGAGGACAGGTAGGCGAAGCCGAGGTCGAGGATGCGGGGCGTCAGCGCGAAATGCTTGCCGTCGGTTTCGACATAGCGCAGCGTCTGCAGGGTGAGCAGGATGCGGCGCGCACCGGCACGGGTGAGGCCGCTGGTTGCCGCGACCTCGCTCAGCGTCTGGCGCGGCGCGCTCGCACTGAAGGAGCGAATCACCTGCAAGCCGCGCGCGAACGACTGCACGTAGCTGTCGCCCGGCGGCGGTGAAACGGGTTGTTTCCGGTGGGTTGCCATGTGCGTCAGCTTTCTCTAGAATTCATTATACGAACAAATGTTCGACAGACGAACATTTGTCAGAAGATTCCGAACCCTGGAGACAGCTTCTTCATGATCGACAAGATCGCAAATTCCGTCGCCGAAGCCATGGCAGGCATCGAGGACGGCGCTACCGTGCTCATCGGCGGCTTCGGCACCGCGGGCATCCCGGGCGAACTCATCGACGGCCTCATCGAGCAGGGCGCACGCGAGCTCACGGTGGTCAACAACAACGCCGGCAATGGCGACGCCGGACTGGCAGCGCTCTTGAAAGCCGGGCGCGTGCGCAAGATCATCTGCAGCTTTCCGCGCCAGGCCGACAGCCACGTGTTCGACGGCCTCTATCGCGCCGGCAAGCTCGAACTCGAACTGGTGCCGCAGGGCAACCTGGCCGAGCGCATCCGCGCGGCCGGCGCCGGCATCGGCGCCTTCTTCTGCCCGACCGGCTTCGGCACGCAGCTCGCCGGCGACCGCGAAACGCGCGAGATCGATGGCAAACAACACGTGCTCGAATATCCGATCCGCGGCGACGTTGCGCTCATCAAGGCGGAGCAGGGCGATCGCTGGGGCAATCTCGTCTACCGCAAGGCGGCGCGCAACTTCGGGCCGGTGATGGCGATGGCTTCCAGGCGCACCATCGCCACGGTGCACGAGATCGCCGAGCTCGGCACGCTGGACCCCGAAGCGGTGGTCACCCCGGGAATCTTCGTCCACCGCATCGTCAAGATCGATCGCATCGCCACACAGGCCGGCGGTTTCAGGAAAGCAGCATGAGCTACCAACGCCGCACCAAGGACCAGCTCGCCGCACGGGTCGCGCAGGACATCTTCGACGGCGCCGTCGTCAACCTCGGCATCGGCCAGCCGACGCTGGTCGCCAACCACCTGCCGGCCGGCCGCGAGGTCGTCCTGCACAGCGAGAACGGCATCCTCGGCATGGGCCCCGCGCCGGCCGCGGGCGAAGAAGACTACGACCTCATCAATGCCGGCAAGCAGCCGGTGACGCTGCTGCCGGGCGGCGCTTTCTTCCACCATGCCGACAGCTTCGCGATGATGCGCGGCGGCCATCTCGACATCTGCGTGCTGGGCGCTTTCCAGGTGTCGGCCACGGGCGACCTCGCCAACTGGAGCACCGGCGAGGAAGGCGCCATTCCCGCGGTCGGCGGCGCGATGGACCTTGCCATCGGCGCCAAGCAGACTTGGGTGATGATGGATCTGCTCACCAAGAAGGGCGAGAGCAAGATCGTCGCCGAATGCAGCTATCCGCTGACAGGCATCGGCTGCGTCAAGCGCGTGTACTGCGACCTCGCCACCATCGAATGCACGCCGGCGGGCCTCAAGCTGATCGACATGGTCGAAGGCCTCGGCCACGCCGAACTCGAAAAACTGGTCGGCCTGCCGATCGCCATCTGACACTTTCAAAGGGACCTATGCCATGACCAACCAAGCCTTCATCTGCGACGCGGTTCGCACGCCCTTCGGCCGCTACGGCGGTGCGCTTTCCAGCGTGCGCCCGGACGACCTCGGCGCGGTGCCGCTGCGCGCGCTGATGGAACGCAACAAGGACGTCGACTGGCAGGCCGTGGCCGATGTGCTCTACGGCTGCGCCAACCAGGCCGGCGAAGACAACCGCAACGTCGCGCGCATGTCGGCGCTGCTGGCCGGCCTGCCGATGGAACTCGGCGGCGGCACCATCAACCGGCTGTGCGGCTCCGGGCTGGACGCGGTCGGCAGCGCGGCCCGCGCCATCAAGGCGGGCGAGGCGGGGCTCATGATCGCCGGCGGCGTGGAGAGCATGAGCCGCGCGCCCTTCGTCATGCCCAAGGCCGAGAGCGCCTTCGGCCGCGCGAATGCGGTCTACGACACCACCATCGGCTGGCGCTTCGTCAACAAGCTCATGAAGGCGCAGTACGGCATCGACTCGATGCCCGAGACGGCGGAGAACGTGGCGACCGAATACAAGATCGAGCGCGAGGCGCAGGACCGCATGGCGCTCGCTTCGCAGCAGCGTGCGGTGGCGGCGCAGAAGTCGGGCTTCTTCGATGCCGAGATCGTGCCGGTCAGCGTGCCGCAGAAAAAGGGCGAGGCGATCGTCGTCGACAAGGACGAGCATCCGCGCGACACCAGCCTCGAGTCGCTGGCCAGGCTGAAAGGCGTGGTGCGCCCCGACGGCACGGTGACCGCCGGCAATGCGAGCGGCGTGAACGACGGCGCCGCGGCGCTGCTGCTCGCCGACGAGGCGCACGCCGCCAAGTACGGCCTCACGCCGCGCGCCCGGGTGGTCGGCATGGCCGTTGCCGGCGTGCCGCCGCGGGTGATGGGCATCGGCCCGGCGCCGGCGACCGAGAAGGTGCTGAAGCTCACCGGCCTCACGCTCGACCAGCTCGACGTGATCGAACTGAACGAGGCCTTCGCCGCCCAGGGGCTGGCGGTGCTGCGGCTGCTCGGCCTGAAGGACGACGACCCACGGGTCAACATCAACGGCGGTGCCATTGCGCTCGGCCATCCGCTCGGCGCCAGCGGCGCGCGGCTGGCGACCACGGCGGTCAACCAGCTGCACAAGAGCGGCGGCCGCTATGCGCTGTGCACCATGTGCATCGGCGTGGGGCAGGGCATCGCCGTCATCCTGGAAAGGGTTTGATGCGCCTGACCCGACGTGTTCTCGTGCTGGGGTCGCTGGCGGCAGCCGGCATGCCCGCCGCGGCCCAGCCCGGCGCCAGGCCGATCAGGATCGTCGTGCCCTTTGCACCGGGCGGCGGCAACGACGTGTTCGCGCGCCAGATGGCCAAGAGCCTGGGCGAGTTGCGCAAGCAGAGCGTGATCGTCGAGAACAAGCCGGGCGCCGGCGGCTATCTCGGCAGCGAACAGGTGGTGCGCAGTCCCGCCGACGGCGGCACGCTGCTGCTCGGGCACACGGGCACAGTGTCGATCAATCCGGCGCTCTACAAGGGGCTGAAGTTCGATGCCCGCAAGGACCTGGTGCCGGTGGCGATGTTCGCTTCGTCGGCACTGGTGCTCGTGGTTCCTGCGTCCTCGAAGATCGGGACCGTGGCCGACCTCGTGGCCGTTGCGAAGTCGCAGCCCGGCACGCTCGACTGCGCATCCAGCGGCAGCGGCACGGGTGGCCACCTGACGGGCGAACTGTTCGGCCAGCGCACCGGCGTGAAGATCAATCACATTCCGTACAAGGGAACGAACCCGGCGCTCACCGACCTGGTGGGCGGCCAGGTGCAGATGATGTTCAGCGTCATCCCGCCAGCGCTGGCGCTGGTCAAGGGCGGCCGCCTGCGTGCGATCGCCGTGACCGGCGCCACGCGGCTTGCGTCGCTGCCCGAGGTGCCGACCATCGCCGAATCGGGTGTTCCGCCGCTTGCCGGTTTTGAAAGCACGCTCACCTACGGCATCCTCGCGCCGCGCGGCACGTCCGACGCGTTCTTGAAGGAACTGTCGGCGCAGATGCTCCGGGTGGCCGCGAGCGCCGAATTCCAGTCGCGCCTGGACGTCGAGGGCGCCGTGCCGCTCCTGGGCGGTCCGGCCGAGTACGCCGCGCTGATCGCGCGGGAGAGCGCGAAGTGGGCAGAGATCGTGAAGGTGTCGGGCGCCACGGTCGACTGAGCCTGGGCGCTGGCGATCAAGCTGCCGAAGCCGCGCCGGGCGACTCGGCCTGCCACACCAGCGTGGCGGCCGCGAGGTCTTCGAGGGCGCTGCCAACCGCCTTCAGCACGGTGCGCTCATGGCTGTCGGCGCGACCGGCGTGCGTGCCGCGGCACAGTTGCGCGAAGGTCGCCACCTGGTCCGCGCGCAGCGTGCCGGCGGCCATCGCGTCGAGCAGGTCACCGGCCTTTGCGAGCGCTTCTTCGGTATCGACGAAGGTTCGCGCGCCCGCAAAGCAGGCCGGATCGGCTTCGCGCATCTGCGGGGTGAAGCTGCCGATCAGGTCCAGGTGGGAGCCGGGCGCGAGCCACGCGCCTTTCACCAGTGCGGCGGTTGCGAGGGTGGCGCAGCTCACGATGTCGGCGCGGCGCACGGCGGCTTCCAGGTCGGGCGCAGCATGCGCGTTGCAGCCCTCGGCGCGCAATTGCGCCACCAGCGTTTTCGCGCTCTCGGGCCGATGGTTCCAGACCGTGACTTCGTCGATGGCGCGCACGCTCGCATGCGCCGCCGGCAGCAACCGCGCCACGCGCCCGGTGCCGAGCACCAGCAGACGCCGCGCATCCGGGCGCGCAAGGAACGAGGCGCCGAGCGCCGAGGCCGCCGCCGTGCGGCGCGCGGTGATCTCGTTGCCGTCCATCGTCGCCAGCGGCACGCCGGTGCGGGCGTCGTAGAGCACGTAGGTTGCATGCAGCCCGGGCAGGCCGCGCGCTGCATTGCCCGGAAAGATGTTGATGGTCTTGATGCCGAGGTAGCCGGCTTCGCTCCACGCCGGCATGATCAGCACGGTGCCGCGGTCGCCGCCTGCCTCGACCGCATGCACATGGCGCGGCGGTACCTGGGCAGCGCCGGCGAACGCCGCGCGCAGTGCGGGTACGAGGCGCTCGAAGCCCAGCGGCGCTCTCGTGCGGGCTGCATCGAAGTTCTTCATTGGAGCCATTTCGTCTTGAATCTTCCGATCATCACCGACCCGCATTTCTATGCGATCGCCGTGCCTGCCGTGCTGATGCTCGGCGTCAGCAAGAGCGGCTTCGGTGCCGGGTTCGGCTCGCTGGCGGTTCCGCTGATTGCGCTGGCGGTTACCGTGCCGCAGGCGGCGGCCATCCTGATGCCGGTGTTGCTGCTGATGGACCTGCTGGGCATTGCCGCCTTTCGCCGCGACTTCGACCGCCGGCTGCTGATGTTCCTGATTCCTTGCGGGCTGGCCGGCACGTTGATCGGCACGTTGCTGTTCACCCTGCTTTCGGCACGGACGGTGGCCGGCATCGTCGGCATCTTCACGCTGCTTTTTCTTGCGCAGCGGCTGTTGTTTCCGCCGCGGCCGGACGATCCGCTGCCCTCGAAGACCACCGGCGCGGTGCTGACGGCCATCGGCGGCTTCACCAGCTTCATCGCGCATGCGGGCGGGCCGCCGGTCAATGCCTACATCATTCCGTTGCGGCTCTCGCCGGTGGTCTATACGGCGACCATGGCTTACTTCTTCTTCGCGGTGAACCTGAGCAAATGGGTCCCGTATGCGTGGCTGGGCCTGCTCGACTGGCGCAACATGGCGACTTCCCTGGTGCTGCTGCCGGTCGCGCCGCTGGGCGTGTGGGTCGGAATCCGCATCGCGCGGCGCATCGATGCGACCTGGTTCTATCGTTTTGTCTATCTCGGCATGCTGCTGACCGGGCTCAAACTCACCTGGGATGGGTTCCTGGCCTGACATCGGCCAGGCGATGTAAGGCAAAGCTCTCACATTGCCGGCGCCGCCCGTCGTTGGCAGAATTTCGCCCATGCCTGAAACGACCACGCCTGCCGCACTCGAAGACGGCGAGCTCCAGACGCTCGCCTCCGAATGGCGCATTCGCGCCATGCAGGGCGATCAACTTGCCCATCGCATGGCCCGGACGCTCGAGGCCGAGCAGCGCCGCCGCATCCGTGACAGCGGGCTGCAGCCGTTGCCGCCGATGGAGTCTTCCGTCCTGGCGCCGTGGTGGAAGTTCTGGTGACCGTCGCAATCTAGCGGTAGACCTTCTGCAGCAGCCGAATCAGCGTCTCGCGCTCGCCGGCCGAGAGGCCGGCACTGGCATCCGCTTCCAGCTGCACCACCGTTTGCTCGGCTTCGCGCACCAGTCGCTCGCCGGCCGGCGTGAGGTGCAGGCCGATGGCGCGGCCGTCATGGGGATGCGGCCGCCGCTCGACCAGCCCGCGGCTGTCCATCGCGGCAATCAGGCTCACCAGGTTCGGCGGCAGTATGTCCAGCGTGGCGCACAGCTGGCGAGAGGTGGCGCCCGGGTTGTGCGCCAGCAGCGACAGGACCGAAAAATCCACCTGCTTCAGCCCATAGGCCGTCATGCGTTCCCCGAACACCGTGCTGACGGCCAGCCAGGCCCGCCGTGCGTTGTAGCCGACCAGCGCTTCGAGCACCCGGACGTCGAGCTGGTCGGATCTTTTGTGTGAAGGCGCCATGGCCCGAGCCTAACCGGCTTGCCGGACCGAATCGCAGGCTCGCTTGACGATGCCCAGCCGCATCTCGAACTCGGGCAGCACCCAGCGGCGAAAGGCCGCGGCCGGCCGCGACCACCGTGCGTCACCGGGCGCGGCGCGCTCGATGCGGGCCCAGGCCCAGGCCAGCATGGCGAGCATTGCAACGCGCAGATAGTCGTCGGCCACTTCATACGGCAGCGCCGCATCGGCCTGCGCTGCCATGACCACTGTGGTGCCCAGGTAGCGCAGCTGCGCAAGGCGGCGCTGGACGTCGGCTTCGACCTCGCGCGAGGCGTCGAGCTCGTCGCGCAACTCGATCAACAGGCCCGACATCGCGGCGCCGCCGTCGGGCAGCACTTTGCGCACCAGCAGGTCGATCGCCTGGATTTCGTTGGTGCCCTCGTAGATCATGGTCACGCGCGCGTCGCGCACCACCTGCTCGATGCCCCATTCGCGCACGTAGCCGTGGCCGCCGAAAACCTGCAGGCACTGGCTGGCCCCGTCGAACGCCTGCTGGGTGCAGGCGGCCTTGAGCACCGGCGTCGCCAACGCGCACCAGCGCTGCGCTCGCTCGCGCAGCCTGGGGTCGGGCTCGTGGCGTGCAATGTCGAGCTGCACCGCGCTGCGGTAGGCGATGAGGCGCGCGCCATCGATCCAGGCGCGCTGGGTGTCGAGGATGCGGCGCATCGCCGGATGTTCGGCCAGCAGGTCGGCGGCTTCGCTTCCGCGGCTCGACGGCGCCGGACCCGGCGCCCGCATCTGGCGCCGTTCGCGTGCATAGGCGTCGGCCTTCTGCCAGGCGGCATCCAGCAGGCCGATGCCTTGCAGGGCCACATGCAGCCGCGCCGCGTTCATCATCACGAACATGGCGGCCAGTCCGCGGTTCGGCTCGCCGATCAGCCATCCGGTCGCATCGTCGAAGCGCATGGTGCAGGTCGGGCTGCCGTGCAGGCCCATCTTTTCCTCGATGCGATCGCAGTGCACCGCATTGCGGGCACCGTCGGGCAGCAGCTTCGGCACCAGCACCAGGGACAGGCCCTTCGGCCCGGCCGGCGCATCCGGCAGCCGGCACAGCACCAGATGCACGATGTTGTCGGTGAGGTCGTGCTCGCCGCCCGAGATGAAGATCTTGCTGCCGGCGACGCGAAAGCTGCCGTCCGCCTGCGCCACTGCACGGGTGCGAACCAGGCCCAGGTCGCTGCCGGCATGGGCTTCGGTCAGGCACATGGTGGCGAGCCATTCGCCGCTCGCGATCTTCGGCAGGTAGCGCTGCTTGAGCGTGTCGCTGCCGTTGTGCAGGATGCATGCGTAGGCGCCATGCAGCAGGCCCGGCGCCATCGTCAGGCCGTGGTTGGCGGCACTGAGCCACTCGAAGAGCACCGCTTCCAGCACGGCGGGCAGGCCCTGGCCGCCGTGCTCCGGCGCGGCCGACAGAGCCAGCCAGCCGCCATCGCAAAGGCCGCGGTAGGCAGCGCGAAAGCCGGGCGGCGTGACCACCTCGCCGTCGACAAGGCGGCAGCCTGTTTCGTCGCCCGTGCGGTTGATGGGCGCTATCACCTCGGCCACGAACTTGCCGGCTTCGTCGAGCACCTGCGCTTGCAGCGCCTCGTCGCAGTCGGCGAAAGGAGCGAGTTCGCGCAGGCGCGGCCCTGCACGCAGCACGGTGTCCAGCAGAAAGCGTGCTTCTTCGGGGCGCGGCCGGTAGTTCATCTGCAGGCGAAGCTGGCGGCGTTTTCGGGGTCGCCACCGGCGTAGGCCGCGATGCGCGGATACGGGCACAACGGCCGTGTGCGGCGCGCCGACCAGCCGGCCGGCACCTCTGCGTTGACCACGTTGGAACCCGCACCGCGGGCGGTGGCGATCACCGACTGCGGCGGCTGGCCCTGCTCGACCCAGCCCACCAGCGCGCTCAGCATGTCGAATTGGTCGGTGGCCGGTCCGCCCGAGCAATGGTTCATGCCGGGCACCGGAAAGTAGCGCGCGAAGAACGAGGCGTCGCCGGCGTTCGCGGCCTGCAGGCGCTGGTACCACGCGGCAGTGTCGTCCGAAGAGAACACCGCATCGGCCGTGCCGTGATAGACCATCATCTTCGCGCCGCGGTCGCGCAGGGTGGCCAGGTTCGACGGTGCGGGCGGCGTCATGAAGGACATCGCCGATTCGCCGTAGATGCCGCTCGTGGCGTCGATGAGCGGCGCGTCCCGGTCCATGTCGAAGCCGAGCGCGAAGGCCAGGCCGCCCGGCCGCTGCGCCGCGATCGGCGGCGAGCTGAAGATGAAGGCCACGGCACCGGGATCGCGTGTCTGCGAACTGTCGAACTTCCATTCGCGCCAATTCGCACCGGCCATGCCGGGGTCGAAGGGGAAGCTGCTGTAGACCGGCTTGCCGCTGTTGCCCCGCGCGCCGGCGAACACGTTGGCGAGCACCGTTTTCTGCGCCGGCGTGAGGCACTGGCCGCTGCCGCGTGGGCCGGGGCAGGTCGGCACATCGCTTTCAAGCCGGAAACGGGCCTGGCAGGCTTTCGAATCGAGCACCATGCCGTCGGCCAGCCCGTCGAGCGCATCGCAGCGGGCGAGCACGCGCTCGGCTACCAGCTTCAGCTCTGCGGGCGTGAAGGCGGTCTGGATGTCCGGCAGGCCGGCGGGGGTCTTGCCGGTCGCCACCTTTGCGTACTGCTGCGCGCCGAAGAGTTGCGCCACGGCGGCTTTCGGCAGGTTGAAGCCGGGATTGCCGGCGAGGATGCCGTCGTACTGGCCGGGCAAGCGCGCCGCAGCCACCATCGCATGGCGTCCGCCGTTGGAACAGCCGCCGATGTACGAGCGATCGGGCTCGCGGCCGTAGGCCTGTGCGATCAGGTTCCTGGCCACCGGCGTGAGTTCGGCGACCGCGTTGTAGCCATAGTCGCGTCGCGCCTGCGGATCGATGCCGAAGCGCGGTCCGAGCGAGGCGGCATGGCCCGCGTCGGAACTGACGACGGCAAAGCCCATCTGCAGCGCACCGACCGGCGGCGCGCCGCCGCCGATGCCACCGACCGCGGGCACCACCGCGCCGTCGAGGCCGCCGTTGACCTGGTGGAAGAAGCGGCCGTTCCACGCGAGCGGCAGCCGCATCTCGAAACCGATGGCGTAGCCGTTGCCGTCGACTGCGCTGGTGCGTTCGTTCATGCGGCCCTGCACCAGGCAATGGGCCGGCGCCGGGACGCTAGCGTTGCCGACGGCGATCGCGCCGGCGGGTACTTCGGCGATGCGCGTGTACACGGTGCCGGGCCGCGCGGCCTTTGCTGCCAGATCGGTGCACGACAACAGCGCGCCCGGTCTGGCGGCGGCGAGCCGGGGCGCATCGGCGCCAGGGATGGTCGATGCGCAACCGGCAAGCGCCGCCAGCGCGCCCAGCACGAGGATGAGCTTCATGACTCCGCCGTGAAGCCGATCTTCTTGACCAGCGGGCCCCAGCGGTCGTACTCGCTCTGGATCGACCGCTTCATCTCTTCCGGCGTCGAGCCGCGCGCCACCAGGCCCACGGCGAGCAGGCTGTCGACCAGCGCCTGGTCCTTGAGCGCGGCGGTGATCGCGGCGTTGGCGTCGGCGATCACGCCGGCCGGCGTCTTCGCCGGCGCAAGAAAGCCGAACCATTCCTCTGCCACCAGTTCCGGGAAGCCTTGCTCGGCGAAAGTGGGCACATCCGGCAGGTAGGCCGGCCGTTGCGTGCCCGACGTGGCCAGCACGCGCAGCTTGCCGGCCTTGGCAAAGGGCAGGTAGTCGCCGTTGGGCGTCATGCTGGATGCGATCTGCCCGCCGACCACGTCGTTCACCGCGGGCAGCGAGCCGCGGTAGGGAATGTGCTTGAGCTCGGTGCGGCTGTTGAGGCCCAGCAGCGCGCCGAGGAAGTGCGGCGTCGAGCCCGCGCCCGGCGAGCCGTAGCTGGCGTCCTTCGGATTGGCCTTGGCCCACGCCACATAGTCCTGCAGCGTCTTCACGCTGGCCGGCACCAGCGGGCCGACGGCGAGGCCGTGCGTCATCACGGCGCCGATCGACACCGGCGCGAAGTCGCCGATGGCGTAGTTGAGCCGGGTGTAGATGTGCGGATAGGTCGAGAGCGCCGAAGCCTGCGCCAGCGCAAGTACCGAGCCGTCGGCCGGCGAAGTCTTGAGCGTTTCCAGCGCGATGCGGCCGCCCGCGCCGGGCCTGTTCTCGACCACCGCGGCGTTCTTCGTGAAAGCGGTGTTGCCGAGCTTGTCGCCCACGCGCCGCGCCACGCTGTCGCCCGCACTGCCGGCCGGAAAGCCGTAGAGGACCTTCACCTGGTTGATCGCATCCGCGAGCGCGGCCAGCGGATGCAGGGCGCCGAGCGCGGCGCCGCCGCCGAGGGCTTGCACGAAATGGCGTCGGTTGGTCATGGTTTGTCTCTTTGGGTTGCGGACTCAGCGAGGCGCCATGCGCAGGGCGCCATCGAGCCGGATCACTTCGCCGTTGAGGTGCCCGTTGGTCACGATGTGGCAGGCCAGCTCGGCAAATTCGGACGGCTTGCCCAGGCGCGGCGGGAAGGGGATCGATGCGGCGAGCGACTGCTGGATCGGTTCCGGCAGGCTCTTCAGCAGCGGCGTCGCAAAAAGCCCTGGCGCGATGGTGCAGACGCGGATGCCGTGCTGCGCGAGATCGCGCGCCATCGGCAGCGTCATGCCGACCAGCCCGCCCTTCGAGGCGCTGTAGGCCTGCTGGCCGACCTGCCCGTCGAAGGCCGCGACCGAGGCGGTGAAGAGCATCACCCCGCGTTCACCGCCATCGAGCGGATCGAGCTTGACGCAGCGGGCCGCATAGAGGCGGGCGATGTTGTAGGCGCCGATCAAATTGACGTTGACCACGCGCACGAAGTCCTCGAGCGGCGCCGGGCTGCCGTCCTTGCCGACGATGCGCTTCGCGCTGCCGATGCCGGCCACGTTCATCAGGATGCGGGCTGTGCCGTGCGCAGCCTCGGCCTTGTCGAGCGCCGCCTCGACGCTCGCGGCATCGGTGATGTCGCAGGTGCAGGCCACGCCGTTGATTTCCCCGGCAACCTTCTCGGCCAGTGCGGCATTGACGTCGAGCACCGCCACTTTCGCGCCGAGGCGCGCGAGCTCGCGTGCCGTGGCCTCGCCAAGGCCCGATGCGCCGCCGGTGACCAGTACCGCTTGTCCTTCGATCTTCATGGCTTGTCTCCTTGGGGTTTCAAAGTGAAGGGCAAGGTGCCGGCATGCAGGGCATCGACCTCGGTGGCCCTGTGCTTGAGCACGGCCCGCTGGTTGATCGAGCCCTTGTCGGTGATCTCGCCCTTGTCGATCGAGGGTGGTTCGGCCACCACATGCAGGCGCGCGATGCGGTTGGCACTGCCGGTGGCGGTCTTCGCCAGTTTGTCGATGACGCGCTGGAAATGCGCCTGCACTGCGGGGCTCCGGACCACTTCGCTCATCGGCGCGTCAGGCCCGAGCCCCGCAAGCTGGCGCACCTTGGGCGTCGGAAACACGAGCGCACCCACTTCCTTCAGGTTGATGCCGGTCAGCACCGCATCCTGCACATACGGCGCGCCGGCCGCGATGATCCTTGCGCGCAGCGGACCGACGCTCACGAAGGTGCCGGTGGCAAGCTTGAAGTCTTCGGCGATGCGGCCGTCGAAGCGCAGGCCGCGGTGGATGTCGGCTTCGTCGATCCACTGCACCGCATCGCCGGTGCAGAAGAATCCTTCCTCGTCGAAGGCCTCGGCGGTGGCCTCGGGCGAGCGCCAGTAGCCGGGCGTGATGTTCGGGCCGCGATAGCGCACCTCGGTCTTGCCGCCAACGTCGATCAGCTTGAGCTCGATGCCGGGGGCAGGCAGGCCGAGGTCGCCCGACTTCACCTCGGGTCCGGTGACATAGAGCGCGAAGGGGCCGGATTCGGTCATGCCGAGCCCGGTGCCCATCACGATGCGCTCGCCGACTTCGGCTTCCTGCGTCCTGTGCAGGCTGTCCCACACCGGCTGCGCCAGCGCGGCACCCGCGTAGAAGAACATCTTCACCCGCGACAGCAGGTTGCGCCGCAGCACCGCGTCGCTCTCCATCGCCTGCGCGATGGCCTCGAAACCGGTCGGCACGTTGAAGTAGATGGTGGGCGCGATCTCGCGCAGGTTGCGCAAGGTCTCGGCCATGCCGGCGGGCGTCGGCTTGCCGTCGTCGATGTAGAGCGTGCCACCGTTGTCCAGCACGAGGCCGACGTTGTGGTTGCCGCCGAAGGTGTGGTTCCAGGGCAGCCAGTCCATCAGCACCGGCGGCTCCTCGCCCAGTGCCGGGATCGAGTGGCGCATCTGCTGCTGGTTGACGCACCACATGCGGTGCGTGTTGATCACCGCCTTCGGCAGCTTGGTGGAGCCGGAGGTGAAGAGGAACTTGGTGATGGTGTCGGGGCCTGTGGCCTGCATGGCCGCATCGACGGCCGGCGTTGGCGGCGTGGCGGCGAGTTGCGCGAACGAGGTGGTTTCGCGGCCGTCGAGCGTGCCTTCGCCCAGCACCACTTCGATGTCGGCGGGCACCGCGGCGGCAATGGCACGGGCGAAGCGGGCCGCATCGGCTGCGAAGATCAGGCCGGGGGTCAGCGTGTCCAGCACGTGGCGCAGTTTCTCGAAGTCCTGGCTCACCAGCGAGTAGGGCGGCGACACCGAGCAGTGCGGCACGCCGGCATAGAGACAGCCGAGTGCCATCAACGCGTGTTCGATGCCGTTCTCGCTCAGGATGGCGACCGGCCGGTCCGGGCCGAGGCCGCGGTCGACAAGCGCCTGGCCGATGCTGCGGGCCTTTTGCAGCGCTTCGGCGTAGCTCACGTGCACCCAGTCGCCGGTCGTGCCGTCCGGCTCGCGCTTGCGGCGTGCGATGAAGCTGCGCTCGGGCGCGGCATCGGCCCAGTGCAGCAGGCGGTCGGTCATGCGGCCGCCGCAGGCTGCCAACGGTGTTTCGGCCTGGAGATAGCGGGTGCCGGGCGGGCCTTCGCGCAGCACGCCGCGGGTGACGCCGAAGGCGAGCGTCCGGTAGCGTACGGTGCTCATTCCTTGCTCACCTTGCCGGCGCGGCCTTCGAGGAAGTCGCGCACCCGCTCCTTGGCTTCGGGCGCGCTCTGGGCGATGCCGGCCATCAGCGCTTCGGTGAAGAAGCCGTGGTCCGCCGGCTGCTCGGCGATGCGCGGCAGTGCGTGCATCAGCGCGTAGTTGGTGATCGGCGCGTTGGCCGCCACGCGCTTCGCGAGTTCGAGCGCCTTGTCGAACGCCGTGCCTTCGGCCACCAGGTACTGCGCGAAGCCGGCGCGCTCGCCGTCTTCGGCGTTGTAGACGCGGCCGGTCATCATCATGTCGGTCATGCGCGCGGCGCCGATCAGCTTGGGTATGCGCACCGAGCCGCCGCCGCCGACGAAGATCCCGCGCGATCCTTCCGGCAGCGCGTAGAAGGTGGTGCTGTCGGCCACGCGGATGTGGCAGGCGCTTGCCAGTTCGAGCCCGCCGCCGACCACCGCGCCGTGCAGCGCCGCGATCACCGGCACCGGACCGAACTGCACGAGTTCGAGCGCGGCATGCCACATGCGCGAATGCTGCAGGCCTTGGCCGGCGTCGCGCTCTTTGAGTTCGGCCAGGTCGAGGCCGGCGCAGAAGTGCGGTCCCTCGCCGTCGATGACCGCCGCCCGCACGCTCGCCGGCAGGTTTTCGAAGGTGTTTCGCAGCGCGAGGATCAGTCCGTCGGACAGCGCGTTGCGCTTGGCGCCACGGGTGAGACGGACAATCGCGATGTCGTCGCGGAGTTCGAGGCGAAGGTCGGTGAAGTTCATGATTGCGTTCCGGAGCTTGATGGATTATGGTTATGTAAAATAACCAATTCAAGCCATGTGGAGCGGCTTGAGCCTGGGATTTACCCTTAGTTCGTTCGTTCGGAGACAAACGCCATGGACCACCGGAACCTGATCGCGATCGACACCCACACGCATGCCGAAGTGAGCTGCTGGAATCCGTTCGACAACTACGGCGAAGAGTACGACCGCGCGGCCGACAAGTACTTCAAGTCGGGCCGGCGCCCGACCATCCAGGAAAGCATCGACTACTACCGCGAGAGAAAAATCGGCCTGGTCATGTTCATGGTCGATGCCGAGTCGAACATGGGCCGGCGCCGCATCCCGAACGAAGAGATCGCCGAGGCGGCGCAACGCAACAGCGACGTCATGATCGCCTTCGCCAGCATCGATCCGCACAAGGGAAAGATGGGCGCGCGCGAGGCGCGGCGGCTGGTCGAGGCGCACGGCGTCAAGGGCTTCAAGTTCCACCCCACGGTGCAGGGCTACCACCCGTACGACAAGATGGCATGGCCGATCTAC
>JANOCL010000055.1:0-16874 GCA_031412135.1 Variovorax sp.
CGCGTGCCTGCGCCCAGGCGCTGGCGCAGACCGCCCCGTCGCCGACCGGCGAGCCGTGGGCCATCAAGCTGCTGCCCCGGTCGAGCAGGGCAGCGCCGGGGGCGATCGAGGTCTGGTTGCCGCGGACGGTTTATGTGCCGTAAAACGGCCGACAAACACTAATTAGACGCCTGGACAGCCCGTTGGGGCGTACTTGGCGGGCGCCGTGGTTGCGCACGACCAGGACCCAGCCGCGGTTCGAGTCCAGGTAAGCGTTTTCGGCGTGCCAGACGTAAGGTCAACCGCCGCGTTGTTGCCGAAGGTGGCCACGATCGTTGTCGCGGCAATGAGAGGATCGGTCACTTGTGGAACGCCAGTATTGCCCGGAATGGCGGCACCCTGCGTATCTCCGGAGAGCAAGTTGGAGCCGGAGGCTTGCGGATCGCATTGGCCTGCGGCCGTCCCTACGGCCGTCTTGCCGTCCAGGATGCACGCTTCGATGGAAGTTTTCATGGAGCCTGCCTCGCCCATCACTCTTGAAACCTGAGACTTGGCGACGTAAGTCTGGTATTGCGGGATTGCAATGGCAGCCAAGATCCCGATGATCGCGACGACGATCATCAGCTCGATAAGGGTGAAACCCTTTTGCACATTGCGTGGGATGGAACGATTCATTTAGTTGACTCCCTGTAGGTCGATGGAATGCGTCACCTTTTGATGACCCACCCATGACCGCACTCGGCATGCCTGCGAGGGGAGAGTGCGTTTCGCAGCGCTTGTGCTGCAGTGAGAGAGAAATGGCGCGCACGGCCGCGGTACGACTTGCGCCATGGCACAGACGCCTATGTGCCAATCAACCCTTGCGCAGGCCCTGCATCTGCCCCCGCGCAATCACGCTCCCGTGCGCGGCCGCCTTTGCCAGCCACATCAGCGCAAGGTTGTCGTCCTTCGGTACGCCTCTTCCGGCGACGTAGCAGCAGGCAAGCCATTGCATCGCATCGGCATGGTCTTGCTGCACTGCCTGCTGCAGCCAGTAGTGCGCGATGGCGTACTTCTCGGCGACGAAGAAGCGTTGCCCGATGTCGTTCTGGGCCTCGGCATCACCCGCATCGGCGCGAAGCACCAGCGGATGGTCTTCTGCATTTATCGAAATACAGATGTGGGGCATTACGTCGGCCCAGCACAGCATGGTTCGGCCGCGCGCATCGTTCTCGAGTCTTTGCACCGCCGAAGCTGAGATGCGCCGCCACCATGTGCGGCGGCTCAGTCCCGTGATGGCGATCGTGGTTGCGAGGCTGACCGCATTTGATTTCATCTGTTCCCTTGCGTCTTCTGTCTTCTTCCGGCGCCGGGATGATGACCAGCAGCGCTCGCTCAATGGCCGGACTGCGACAAACGATCAGATTGTTTCGGAAGGAAGCCGTGCTAAGGGCAATCCCCGATGAATGCCTGAAACCGGTTTCATATACTCGACGCGTGAACTATCAATTTCAGTTCGATGCCGTCTTCGCCGCGTGGCCGCTGTTGCTGAAGGGCACCTGGATCACGATCCAGCTCTCGCTCATCGCCACCCTGTTGGGCCTGGTGGTGGCCATCTTCTGCGCCTGGGGCAAGACCTCGGGGCCGGGCTGGCTGCGCTTCATCGTGAATGCGTACATCGAGGTGATCCGCAACACGCCGTTCCTGGTGCAGCTGTTCTTCTTTTTCTTCGCGCTGCCGGCGATCGGGCTGCGCTGGTCGCCCTACACGGCGGCTCTCACCGCGATGGTGGTGAACCTCGGCGCCTATGCGACCGAGATCATCCGCGCGGGCATCGAGTCCATTCCCAAGGGCCAGATCGAGGCGGGCAGGGCGCTCAACCTCAAGGCGTGGGAGATTTTCCGCTTCGTGGTCATCAAGCCGGCGCTGAAGACGATCTATCCGGCGCTCACCAGCCAGTTCATCCTGCTGATGCTGAGTTCCGCCGTGGTGTCGGTGATCTCGGCCGACGACCTGACGTCGGTCGCGGCAAACCTTCAGTCGCAGACCTTCCGCAGCTTCGAGATCTACATCGTGGTGGCCGCCATCTACCTGGCGTTGGCGCTCGCGTTCTCGGGGCTGTTCAAGCTGATCTACCGGCACACGCTCAACTACCCGGATCGGCGCTAGGGCCCTGACCATGCGTACCTTCGGCTTTCCCGAATTCCTGTTCATCCTCGAAGCGGCCAAGTGGACGCTGGCGCTGTCGCTGATCGCCTTCATCGGCGGCGCCATCCTGGGGCTGGTGATTGCGCTCGCCCGCACGTCCAACAGCAAGACCGCACGCGCACTGTCGACCGGCTTCATCCAGATCTTCCAGGGCACGCCGCTGCTGCTGCAGCTCTTCCTGATCTTCTTCGGCGCGCCGGTGCTCGGCATGGACATCAACCCGTGGGTTGCCGCCGGCGTGGCGCTGATCCTGAACAGCGCCGCCTTCCTCGGCGAGATCTGGCGCGGTTGCATCGAGGCCATTCCGCGCGGCCAGTGGGAAGCGGCCGAAGCGCTCAATCTCGACTACAGCGCGCGCATGCGCGACGTGGTGCTGCCGCAGGCCTTCAAGATCGCGCTGGCGCCGACGGTGGGCTACGTGGTGCAGATCATCAAGGGCACGTCGCTGGCGGCCATCATCGGCTTCACCGAGATCACGCGCGCAGGGCAGATCATCAACAACGCGACCTTCCAGCCGCTCTACGTCTTCACCACGGTGGCCGCGATCTACTTCGCGATCTGCTGGCCGCTGTCGCTGATGGCCGCGCGCATGGAGCGGCGGCGCGCTGTCGCACGCTGAAGCGCAGTTTCTTTTTTTCGCTTTCCGACCTCAACCCAGGAGACTCAGACATGACCCGTTCCACCACCCGTCGCGCAGCCATTGCAACGCTCGCCATCGGCGTCGCAATGACTGCATTCGCGCCGCTCGCATCGGCGCAGACCGTGGCCGACATCAAGAAGAAGGGCGAAATCACCATCGGCATGCTGGTCGACTTTCCGCCCTACGGCACCACCAATGCGCAGAACCAGCCGGACGGCTACGACGCCGACGTTGCCAAGCTGCTCGCCAAGGACTGGGGCGTCAAGGCCAACATCGTGCCGGTGACCGGCCCCAACCGCATTCCGTTCCTGCTCACCAACAAGGTCGACCTGCTGGTGGCTTCGCTGGCTGTGACACCCGAGCGTGCCAAGCAGGTGCAGTTCTCGCAGCCCTACGCGGCGGCGACGATCGTGCTGTACGGCAAGAAAGGCAGCAACATCAAGAGCGCCGCCGACCTGAAGGGCGTGCGCGTGGGCGTGGCCCGTGCCAGCACGCAAGACGTGGCCGTGACCAAGGCCGCGCCCGAGGGCACCGAGATCCGCCGCTTCGACGACGACGCCTCGGCCATGCAGGCGCTGATGTCGGGCCAGGTCGATGCGATCGGCTGCTCTGTCACCGTGGCCGCGCAGATCGCCAAGCGCGTGCCTGCCGACACCTTCGAGAACAAGTTCACCCTGGTGCAGCAGGCGATGGCCGTCGCCATGCGCCCGGGCCAGGACGACCTGCTCAAGAACGTGAACGAGTTCGTCGCCAAGAACACCGCCAACGGCGAACTGAACAAGCTCTACAACAAGTGGCTGCAGACCGACCTGCCTAAATTGAACTGACCCCCAGGCTTCGCGCACTTCGTGTCGCTACGCCAACCCCCTTGCAGGGGGCAACACCAGCGGCCCGGCGAAGCCGGTTCCGCGGTGTTCCACGAAAAGAAAACGCGTTTTTGAGATGACGGGACCTACCAACATGACCGACGCAGTTGCAACGCACGCCGGGGCGGACACCATCATCCGCATGGAAGCGGTGAACAAGTGGTACGGCAGCTTCCAGGTGCTGACGGGTATCGATCTTTCGGTGCGCACCGGCGAGCGCATCGTGATCTGCGGGCCTTCGGGTTCGGGCAAGTCGACGCTGATCCGCTGCATCAACCGGCTCGAGACGGTGCAGAAGGGCCGCATCGTCGTCGACGGCATCGAGCTCACCGCCGGCGGCAAGAACGTGGATGCGGTGCGGGCCGAGGTCGGCATGGTGTTCCAGCAGTTCAACCTGTTCCCGCACCTCACGATCCTGCAGAACTGCACGCTGGCGCCGATGCGCTCGCGCGGCATGACGAAAGCCCAGGCGGAAGAAGTGGCGATGAAGTACCTGGAGCGGGTTCGCATTCCCGAACAGGCCGGCAAGTACCCGAGCCAGCTTTCGGGCGGCCAGCAGCAGCGCGTGGCCATTGCGCGCGCGCTGTGCATGTCGCCCAAGATCATGCTGTTCGACGAACCCACGTCCGCGCTAGACCCCGAGATGGTCAAGGAAGTGCTCGACACCATGATCGGCCTGGCCGATGACGGCATGACCATGCTGTGCGTCACCCACGAGATGGGCTTCGCCCGCAGCGTGGCCGACCGGGTGATCTTCATGGCCGACGGCAAGATCGTCGAAGAAGCGCCGCCCGGCGAGTTCTTCGGCAGTCCGAAGCACGAGAAGACGAAGCAGTTCCTCGGGCAGATCCTCAGCTCCCACCAGCAGCATTGACGTGCCAGCGATCCTGATCTCCTTGTCGTCCTTCGGCACGGCCGAGGTCGGCCGCCACGGCCAGCGCTGGTTTGCCGATCTTGCGATGCAGGCGGGCGCCGACGGCGTCGAGGTGCGCGGCGAGATGCTGCGCGATGCGGCGGCCGAACTGCCGGCACTGGCCGGTCTCGCCGCCGTGTACTCGAGCCCCGAGGGGCTGTGGACGCCCGACGGCGATTTCGATGCGGGCGCCCTCGCACACGGTCTCGAAGCAGCGACGGTGCTGCGTGCGCCGCGGCTCAAGATGTCGATCGGCGGCTTCGGTGCACGCTCGCATGCATCGCTCGCGCAGCTCAAGCGAGCGCTCGATGCGCAGCCGGTCGAACTGCTGATCGAGAACGACCAGACGATGCGCGCTGGCACGCTCGACGCGCTGCAGAAATTCTTTCACGCCCAGGAAAGCGCCGGCCTCGATCT
Source organism: Variovorax sp. (assembly GCA_031412135.1). Lineage (GTDB taxonomy): Bacteria > Pseudomonadota > Gammaproteobacteria > Burkholderiales > Burkholderiaceae_C > Variovorax. The sequence goes on from JANOCL010000055.1 coordinate 5,003, forward strand.
CGGCATGACCTTCGACATGGGCAACTGGCACTGGCTCGGCGAGTGCCCGCTGCAGGCCGCAGCCGCGCTCGCCCCGCACGTTCGGTATGTGCATTGCAAGGGCGTGCAGCGGCTGCCCACCAAATGGGTCGCCGTGCCGCTCGCCGAATCGGCCGCACCCTGGCGCGCCGTGCTGCGGGCGCTGCCGGCCGATGTGCCGCTGGCAATCGAATACCCTCTGGCCGGTGACGATCTGCTCGCCGTGACCCGCGGCGAGGTTGCGCAGCTCCGATCCCTGCAATCCATCTCATGACGAATTCCGCTTTCGACGTCGCGCTTTTCGGCGAGGCCATGCTGCTGCTGGTGGCCGACCGGCCGGGGCCGATCGAGAACGCCACCGCGTTCCACAAGCGCACGGCAGGCGCCGAGACCAATGTGGCGATCGGACTTGCACGCCTGGGCCTGAAGGTCGGCTGGGCCAGCCGGCTCGGCACCGACTCGATGGGGCGTTCGCTGCTCGCGACCATGCAGGGCGAGGGCATCGACTGCTCGCATGTGATGTGCGACGCGGCGCAGCGCACCGGCTTCCAGTTCAAGGGCCGCGTGACCGACGGCAGCGACCCGCCGGTCGAATACCACCGCAAGGGCTCGGCCGCGAGCCGGATGGGCCCGGGCGACGTCGACGAGCCCTGGCTGCAGTCGGCGCGCCATCTGCATGCGACCGGCGTTTTCGCAGCCATCTCGGACACCAGCCTCGAGGCAGCCGTCAAGAGCATGGATGTGATGCGGGCTGCCGGCCGCACCATTTCGTTCGACCCCAACCTGCGGCCGACGCTCTGGTCGTCGCCCGAGCGCATGCGCCACTGGATCAACGAGCTCGCCGCGCGCGCCGACTGGGTGCTGCCCGGCATGGAAGAGGGCGTGCTGCTCACCGGTGAGCGCACACCCGAAGGCGTGGCGCGCTTCTATCGCGAACGCGGCGCGAAACTGGTGGTGGTGAAGCTCGGCGCAGACGGCGCCTGGTACGACAGCGACGTGGCCGGCACCGGCCGCATCGAAGGTTTTCCGGTGGCGGAGGTGGTCGACACCGTCGGCGCCGGCGATGGCTTTGCGGTCGGCGTGATCAGCGCCTTGCTCGAAGGCCGGCAGGTGCCCGATGCGGCGCGGCGCGGCGCCTGGATCGGCGCCCGCGCGGTGCAGGTGCTGGGCGACACCGAAGGCCTGCCGACGCGGGCGCAACTCGAAGAGGCAGGACTGTGAATCGCATCAAGAAAAACGTGCTGGTGTTCCGCGAGTTGCCGGGCGACCAGCTGGCGCGGCTGCAGGCGGCGCACGAAGTCACCGTGGCCGACCCCAAGATCGCGGACCGGCGCGCGGCCTTCGATGCTGCACTGCCCCTCGCTCACGGCCTGATCGGATCGAGCTTCAACGTCGACGATGCATTGCTCGGCAAGGCGCCGAAGCTCGAGGTGATCTCGAGCGTCTCGGTCGGCGTCGACAACTACGCGCTGGCCGCACTGCATGCGCGCGGCATCATGCTGTGCCACACGCCGGGCGTGCTCGACGAGACCGTGGCCGACACCGTCTTCGCACTGCTCATGGCCACCAGCCGCCGCATCGTCGAACTCTCCAATCTCGTGCGAGAGGGCCGCTGGAACAAGAACATCGGCGACGACCTCTTCGGCTTCGACGTGCATGGCAAGACGCTCGGCCTGCTCGGCTTCGGCCGCATCGGCCAGGCCGTCGCCCGCCGTGCGGCGCTGGGTTTCGGCATGCCGGTGCTCTACCACGCGCGCAGGCCGGTCGATCTGGCCGCGCAGGCGCCGGAGCTTCAGGGGCATGCGGTGCACACCCCGCTTGCAGACCTGCTGGCCCGTGCCGACTTCGTCGTTGCGATGCTGCCGCTCACCGACAGCACGCGCGGCATGGTCGATGCCAAACTGTTCGGGGCGATGAAGCCCGGCGCGGTCTTCATCAACGGCGGCCGCGGCGCCACCGTGCATGAAGATGCGCTGCTTGCCGCGCTCGACCACGGCACGCTGCGCGCCGCCGGACTCGACGTGTTCGCGACCGAGCCGCTGCCCGCCAGCTCGCCCTTGCGCACCCATCCGCGCGTGACCCCGCTGCCGCACATCGGATCGGCCACGCACGAGACGCGGCATGCCATGGCCGAACTGGCGACGACGAACCTGTTGCAGGCGCTCGGCGGCCAGCGCCCGTTGGCGGTCTGCGACACGAGCTTCGCTTGAACGCGAGAACCCCCATGGGACGACCTGCGCGGCCCACCATCGGCGACGTGGCAAAGGCGGCCGGCGTGTCCAAGGCCACCGTGTCGCGCTTTCTCAATCACCGCGAGCGTTTGTTGAGCCCCGACATCGCGGCGCGCGTCGAAGCCGCTGTCGCGCAGCTCGCCTACACGCCGAGTCCGATGGCGCAGGCCCTGAGCCACGGACGCTCGCGGCTCATCGGCCTGATCGTCGCCGACATCACCAATCCGTATTCGGTCGCCGTGCTGCGCGGTGCCGAGAAGGCCTGCCAGGAAGCCGGCTACCTGGTCATGCTGTTCAACCTGGGCAACGACATCGACCGAGAACGCGAGGCCATCGATGCGCTGGCCGGCTACCAGGTCGACGGCTTCATCCTGAACACGCTCGGCCGCGGCGCCGGCCTGGCCGATGCCGACGCGCTGCACGGCAAACCTGCCGTGCTGGTCGACCGCCGCCACGCCGGCATGCACACCGACTTCGTCTCGCTCGACAACCCGGCCGCCATGAAGATCGCATGCGGCCACCTGGTCGACGGCGGCTATCGCGAACTGCTCTACATCACCGAGCCGCAGAAGGGCGTGAGCTCGCGGCGCGAGCGCACGAGCGCCTTCGGCGGCTGCGTCGCGGCGCACGAGCTGCACGAGCCGCGCGTGGCGGGCGAGGTTTTCGAGAGCACCGGCGACGATGGCGCTGCACTCGATGCCGCGCTGCGCGCCCTGCACAAGCGCGCCCGGCGCGGCCGGCGCGCCGCCGTCATCGCGGGCAATGCCGTCGTGACCCTGCGCGTGGCCGCGGCCATGGCGCGCCTGGGCTGGCACTTCGGCGAAGAGCTCGGCTTCGTCGGCTTCGACGATGTCGAATGGGCACCCCTGATCGGCCCCGGCCTCACCACCATCGCCCAACCCACCGACGAAATCGGCCGCGCCGCGGCGACCTGCCTGATCGAGCGAATGCGCGGACTGGACGTGCCGGCGCGGCAACTGCTGGTTCCTGGTGAGCTGATCGTGCGGGGGTCTTCGCGCGGCGTGTGAGGCTTTGACCCTCAGCGCCCGCCCCAGTCGGGCGCTCTCTTGTCGATGAAAGCCTGCACGCCTTCGAGGGCTGCGTCGTCCATCATGTTGCAGGCCATCGTGTGGCCTGCGTCATCGTAGGCCGCGGCGATGCCTTTTTCAAGCTGGCGGTAGAACAGCTGCTTGCCCATGGCGACCGCAACCCGCGGCTTGCCGACGATGCTCGACACCAGACGCTCGACTTCGGCGTCCAGTTGCGCGGGGTCGGCCACCCGGTTGACCAGGCCTTGCCGAAGCGCCTGCGCGGCGTCGATGAACTCGCCGGTCACCAGCATCTCGAAGGCTGCCTTTCGCGAGAGATTGCGCGACAGCGCGACGCTGGGCGTCGAGCAGAACAAGCCCAGGTTCACGCCGCTCGCGGCAAACCGCGCATCCGACGCCGCAACGGCGAGGTCGCACATCGCGACCAGCTGGCAGCCGGCGGCGGTGGCGATGCCCTGCACGCGCGCAATCACAGGCACCGGCAGGCGCTGGATGGCGAGCATCAGGCGGGTGCAGCGGGCGAACAAGGCCTGGTAGTAGTCCAGCGACGGCTGCGACCGCATTTCCTTCAGGTCGTGACCGGCGCAGAAGGCGCGGCCGGCGGCGGCTAGGACGACCACGCGCGCTGCGTCGTCCTGCGCCACGGCATCCAGTTCGGCCTGCAGCGCGTCGAGCATCGCCTCGGACAAGGCATTGAAGGCCTGCGGACGGTTCAGCGTGAGCGTGACCGCGCCGCGCGCATCGCGTGCTGCCAGCACCAGGGGTTGCGATTCATCCGGCATCGCGTCGCCCGTCATTCGAGCGCAGCGGCAGATTTCGCCCGCTCGCGCAGCATGAACTTCTGGATCTTGCCGGTGGAGGTCTTGGGGATCGGCTCGAAGCGCACCTCGCGTGGCACCTTGTAGCCGGCCAGCAGGCCGCGGCAATGCGCGATCAGTTCCTCCGCGGTGGTCTGGGCGTCCGGCTTCAGTTCCACGAAGGCGACCGGCGCCTCGCCCCATTTCGGATCGGGCTTCGCGACGACGGCACAGGCCACCACCGAAGGATGGCGGTACAACGCGTCTTCGACCTCGATGGAGCTGATGTTCTCGCCGCCGGAAATGATGACGTCCTTGCTGCGGTCCTTGATCTTCACGTAGCGGTCGGCCTCCATCACCGCCAGGTCGCCGGTATGGAACCAGCCGCCGGCAAAGGCCGCTTCGGTGGCGGTCGGGTTCTTCAGGTAGCCCTTCATGGTGATGTTGCCGCGGAACATGATCTCGCCCATGGTCTGGCCGTCGGCCGGCACCGCCGACATGGTCTGCGGGTCCATCACCGTCATGCCCTCCTGCAGCACGTAGCGCATGCCCTGGCGGCCGTTCAGCCGTGCCTGCTCGGACAGCGACTCGGCCGTCCAGCCCGGGCGCTTGACGGCCACCGCCGCCGGCCCGTAGACCTCGGTCAGGCCGTAGACATGGGTGATGTCGAAGCCGAGCCGGGCCATGCCTTCGATCATTGCCGCCGGCGGCGCAGCGCCGGCCACCATGCCGCACACCGGATGGTCTATGCCCTGGCGCAGTTCGGGTGGCGCGGCGATCAGCAGGTTGTGAACGATCGGTGCGGCGCAATAGTGGTCGGCCTTGTGTTCGCGCATGGCATCGAAGATGGCCTTGGCCTCCACCCGGCGCAGGCAGACGTGCGTGCCGCCCAGCAGCGCTACCGTCCATGGAAAGCACCAGCCGTTGCAGTGGAACATCGGCAGCGTCCACAGGTAGATCGGGAAGTGCGGCATGGTCCAGGTGGCCGCGTTGCACACCGCGTTGAGGTAGGCGCCGCGATGGTGGGTGACGACGCCCTTGGGGTCGCCGGTGGTGCCGGAGGTGTACGACACGGCAATCGCATCCCACTCGTCCTCGGGCCCGGTCAACTCGGCCAGCGGCGTGTGCGCTTGAAGCAAGGCTTCGTATTCGATCGGCGAGAGGCGCTCGGCCGGTCCGGTGTACTCGCTGTCGCACACGTCGATGACCACCGGCGAAAGTCCGTGCTGCTCGCGCAGCATGCGCAGCGCAGGCCCCATGACAGGCGCGAATTCGCGGTCGGTGATGACCACGGCGGCCTCGCAGTGCTTCATCTGCCAGGCCAGCAATGCGGCGTCGAGCCGGGTGTTGAGCGTGTTGAGCACCGCGTTCAGCGCCGGCACCGCGTAGTGCACCTCGACCATTTCGGGCGTGTTGGGGAGCATCACGCTGACGGTGCTGCCGCGACCGACGCCCAGGCTTCGCAGTGCGGCGGCGAGGCGGGCGGTGCGATCGCGTGTCTGCGACCAGGTATGGCGGCGTCGTCCGTGGATCACCGAAGGCAGGTCGCCGAACACCTCGGCGCTGCGTTCGACGAAGCTCACGGGCGACAGCGCGACATGGTTGGCAGCGTTTCTGTCGAGCCCGGTGTCGTAGATGGTCGTCATGCGTGTCTCCTGCAGCGCATTGTGAGCCGGTATGCGGGCGGGCGGCGGGGCACGCCGCCGGGGCCGGTCAGTCCACTTCTGCGATCAGCTCGATCTCGACACAGGCGCCCATCGGGATCTGCGCCACGCCGAATGCGCTGCGCGCGTGCGCGCCCTTGTCGCTGCCGAACACCTCGGCGAACAACTCGCTCGCGCCGTTTGTCACGAGGTGCTGCTCGGTGAAGCTGCCGACGGAATTGACGAGGCTCATCAACTTGACGATGCGCCTGACCTTGCCCAGGTCGCCGACAGCCGCATGCAGCGTGCCGAGCAGGTCGATAGCGATCGCGCGTGCGGCCTGCCTGCCTTCGTCGGTGGTGATGCCGGCGCCCAGTTGGCCGACCCACGGCTTGCCGTCCTTCTTTGCGATGTGGCCGGAGAGGAAGACCAGCTTGCCGGTCTGCACGTAGGGCACGTAGGCGGCAGCGGGCACGGACACCGGCGGCAGCGTGATGCCGAGCGCGGACAGCTTGTCGTAGACGGTCATGGAGACTCCTTGCGTTGTGATTGCGATTGCGATGGCGTTTCTTGAAGCGGCTCGACCGTCACGCCGACGTCGAGCGTGTGGCGCGCGCCGCCGTGCAGCACCCCGCGCATCGGCGAGACGTCGGAATAGTCGCGCCCGACTGCGAGCGTCACGTAGTCCTCGCCGGGCTGTCGGCCGTTGGTCGGATCGAAGTCGGCCCAGTCGCCCGGACCGTCTTCTCCCGGCAGGTAGACGGACACCCAGGCATGCGAGGCATCGGCACCGACCAGCCGCGGCCGGCCCGGCGGCGGTTGCGTCAACAGGTAGCCGCTCACGTAGCGCGCGGGCAGGCCCAGGGCGCGCAGGCACGCGATCATGATGTGGGCGAAATCCTGGCACACGCCCTTGCGCTGGGCGAGCGCCTCGATGGCCGGCGTGCTGATCTCGGTGCTGCCGCTGTCGTAGGTGAACTCGTCGTACATGCGCAGGGTGAGGTCCATCGCCGCATCGAACAAAGGCTTGCCGGCGGCGAAGCTTGGCCGCGCATAGACGGCGAAATCGTCATGCCGCGGCACGTAGGGCGACGCAAAGACGAACTCCGACGCCGGGTCGAAGCGCGAGTCCTTCGCAAAGCGGAAGCGCTCGCGCACCTCTTCCCACGGGAGTTCGCGCGAGGCGGCCGGCAACAACTCGGGGGCCGAGGTCTCGACCACGCTCTGGGCAGTGACCACCAGCTCGTCGTGTGTCGAGTCGAGCGCGAAGAACGCCCGCATGTTGCCGCGCACGTCGGGCGACTCGCTGCGCTGGGCCGGCTCGGGGCTGATCGCCAGCGCGTGGCTCACCAGGCGCTGCGAGGCGGTGTTCATCGGCTTCAGGTGCGCGAGATGCTGCGCCGTCGCGACCGGCGGCGTGTATGCGTAGCGCGTTTCGTGGGTGACCTTCAGCAGCATGGTCAGGCTCCGACGGAGCGAAGGGATTCGGACGTGAGCGTGAAGTAGCGGATGCCGATCGCGTCCGACACCTGATAGGCAGCGCTTTCGCAGGTCTTCAGCACTTCTTCGAGGGCGGGATAGTGGGCGGTGTCGCTTGCTTCGCAGAGCCGTTCGAGCGTCCATTCGGCCGGGTCGGGCAGCTCGTGCGACAGCGCGGTGAGCTTGCCCGGCGCGCTGCCGGCGAGCCTGGCGATGCGCCCGCGCAGCGTCTGTGCAACCCATGCCAGCGAGCGCGGGTTGTCCCCGTCCAGCACCAGCAGATCGACGAGGGTCGCGACGTCGCGGCGCTGCTGGTAGCGCGCATGGAACGTGATCGTGCTGTCGAACAGCGCGACCATGGCTTCGAAGCCGCTCACTTCGTGAACCGATCCGATTTCGAAACCGGCAGCCAGGGCGCTCGACAGAAAGCCGAGCCGCTCGATGTGGCGGCCTATCGACAGCAGCCGCCATGCGTCGTCGCGCGTCATGCGGTCGGTCTGGGCGCCGGTCATCGCAGCCAGCGCGGTGCTGGCCGATTCGAGCAGGCGCAGCGCGGCGGCGCTCGCGTAGCTGCCTTCGCCTTTCTCGCCGGCCTGCTCCGCGGCGCGGCGCAGGAACTCTGTCTCGGCCCGCACGATCTGGTTCCAGTGGTCCTGCGACAGCCGTTCGCGCACGCCGGCGGCGGATTCGCGCACGCAGCGCAGGCTCCAGCCGACACTGCCGCCCTGGTCGACATCGCCCAGTTCGGCGATCAGCGCGCGCTCGAACACGCGCCGCGACCTGGCGCCGGCCAGCACCTCGCGCGGCGCGAGCGCATTGCGCACCGCCAGCCGGTGCAGCCATGCCATCAGCGTGGGCGAGGACTGGTCTTCGCCGCCGAGCACGTCGAGCGTGAGCCGCGCAAGACGCACCGCGTTTTCTGCACGCTCGGTGTAGCGCCCGAGCCAGAACATGTTCTCCGCCGCGCGGCTGGTGACCGGCGCCCGGTGGCGCGCGAGCGACGCCGGCGTGGCGTGCGGCTGAAGCAGCGTGGTGCGGTCGACCTCGCCGCGGGTCTGCACCCACACGTCGGCGCTGCTGCCGCCGCGCTGCATCGATGCGATCTGCGCATCGGCGCCGGCGAGCCGTGCCAACCCGCCGGGCAGCACCCGCCAGGACCTGGGGCCGTCGCTCACCGCGAAAACGCGCAGCAGCACCGAACGCGGTGCGATGTGGCCGCGGCCGAAGTCTTGCGTCCAGGTCGGCATCTGCGACAGCGGAAGGTAGCTCTGCACCGTATGTTCGTCGCCCTGGCGGACGATGCGCCCGGCCCATTCGTCCAACTCGCGCCGCCGCATGCGGCTGCCGAGCACGGACTCGAAGCCGGGATGGGATTCGTCGCCCGGGTAGGTCGACTTGATCGCGCAGCTGTCGAGCTGCGGCAGCACGGCTTCCATCGCAGCGCGTTCGCCGCACCACCAGGTCGGCAGCGCCGGCAGCCGCAGCTTCTCGCCGATGAGGCGGCGGGCCAGCGCCGGCAGAAAGCCGAGCAGCGCCGGCGATTCGAGAAACGCCGAGCCGGGCATGTTGGCCACCAGCACATTGCCGGCGCGCACCGCCTGCAGCAGGCCGGGCACGCCGAGCGTCGAGTCGGGGCGCAGCTCGAGCGGATCGAGGAACTGGTCGTCCAGCCGCTTGATCAGTCCGTGCACCGGCCGCAGGCCCTGCAGCGTCTTGAGATAGAGCCGCTGGTCGCGCACCGTCAGGTCGCTGCCCTCGACCAGCGTGATGCCGAGATAGCGCGCCAGGTAGGCATGCTCGAAATACGTTTCGTTGTAAGGCCCGGGCGTGAGCAGCGCGATGTGCGGCGGCTGGCCCGCCGGGCACATGCGCTGCATCCCGTCCATCATGGCGTGGTAGGTGGCGGCCAGGCGCTGCACATGCAGTGCCTCGAAGGCTTGCGGAAACTGCCGCGAGATCGCGAGCCGGTTCTCGAGCAGGTAGCCGAGCCCGGACGGCGCCTGCGTGCGCTGCGAGACGACCCACCAGTTGCCGTCGGGTCCGCGCGCCAGGTCGAAGGCCGCGATGTGCAGCCAGGTGTCGCCGGGCGGGGTGACGCCGTGCATCGCCCGCAGATAGCCCGGATGGCCGTGCACCAGCGCAGCCGGCAGCAGGCCTTCGGCCAACAGCTGCTGCGGGCCGTACACGTCGGCCATCACGCGGTCGAGAACGCACACCCGCTGCTGCACGCCGGCCTCGATCTGGGCCCAGCTTTCCGGCGAGACGATCAGCGGGAACAGGTCGAGCGACCAGGGCCGCTGCGGGCCGTCGGCGTCGGCGTAGACGTTGTAGGTGACGCCGTTGTCGCGGATCTGCCGCTCCAGGCTGACCGCGCGCCGCGGCAGGTCGTTGAAGCCGTTGCTGCCGAGCTGCTCGAAGAAGCCGGCCCAGGCGGGCGTGAGGGGCGGGCGCTCGCCTTGCGCCGAGTCCTCGTCGTCCTCGTCCTCGACTTCAGCCGAGGTGGGCAGCACCGACGAGGCCTCGTACAGCGGCACGGGCTGCGAGGGCTGCGGTGGCCCGCCGACACGCCCCACCTGCGGGGCGGTGGCCGCACCGCGCAGCTCGTCGAAATGCCCTGGCGCAGCCGGTGGCGCCAGCGCCGATGCCAGCGCCGCGGGCGCCTCCAGCGCCTGCGCGTCGAAGAGGGATTCGTTCAGTGGTTCCACGATGCGTCGATTGTCCACCGTGGTTACGGTGCTCGCGTTCAGCGGCGCAGGTCGAGCGTGAGCGGGAACTCGCGGCTGCCCGCCAGTTCGATCGTTGCCGGCGGTGTGTGCACCGGGCCCGGCGTATGGCCCATGCGCGAGAAGCGCGAGTGGCGCCGGCTCTCGGCCTCGTTGGCATTGACCGGAAAGCTTTCGTAGTTGCGCCCGCCCGGATGGGCGACGAAGTACTGGCAGCCGCCGAGCGAGCGCTTCATCCAGGTGTCGATCAGGTCGAAGGTAAGCGGTGCATGCGCCCCGATGCTCGGATGCAGTGCCGAGGGCGGGTTCCACGCCTTGTAGCGCACGCCGGCCACGAACTCGCCGGCAGTGCCGGTGGGCTGCAGCGGCAGCACCCTGCCGTTGACGGTGACGACATGGCGGCTTTCATTCAGCCCGGTCACCCGCACCTCGATGCGTTCCAGCGACGAGTCGACATAGCGCACCGTGCCGCCGGCCGAGCCTTCTTCGCCCATCACATGCCAGGGCTCGAGTGCGTTGCGCAGCGTGAGTTCCACGCCCATCGCCTGCACCTGGCCGACCAGCGGAAAGCGAAACTCGAGGTGCGGCGCGAACCAGTCGGCATCGAAGCCGAAGCCGGCCTGGCGCATCTCGGCGATGACGTCGTCGAAATCCATCTTGACGAAGGTCGGCAGCAGAAAGCGGTCGTGCAGCTCGGTGCCCCAGCGCGTGGCCGGCGCGATGTAGGGCGCATCCCAGAAGCGCGCGACCAGTGCACGCAGGAGCAGTTGCTGCGCGATGCTCATGCGCGCATGCGGCGGCATCTCGAAGGCGCGCAGTTCCAGCAGGCCGAGCCGGCCGGTGGCCGAGTCGGGCGAGTAGAGCTTGTCGATGCAGAACTCGCTGCGGTGCGTATTGCCGGTCACGTCGACCAGGATGTTGCGCAGCGTGCGGTCGACCAGCCAGGCCGGCATGTTCTGGCCATGGATCTCGCGGTTGCGTGCAATTTCCTTGAGCGCGATCTCCAGCTCGTAGACCTGGTCGTTGCGCGCCTCGTCCACGCGCGGCGCCTGGCTGGTCGGGCCGATGAACATGCCCGAGAACAGGTAGCTGAGCGACGGATGGTTGTGCCAGTACAGCAGCAGGCTGGCGAGCAGTTCGGGCCGACGCAGAAAGGGGCTGTCGGCCGGCGTGGCGCCGCCCATCACGAAGTGGTTGCCGCCGCCGGTGCCGGTGTGGCGGCCGTCGGTCATGAACTTCTCGGCCGACAGGCGGGTCTCGAAGGCGGCGTTGTAGAGAAACTCGGTGTGCTCGACCAGCTCGCGCCAGTTGTGGGCCGGATGGATGTTGACCTCGATCACGCCCGGGTCGGGCGTGACCTGCAGCATCTTCAGGCGCGGATCGCGCGGCGGCGGATAGCCCTCCAGCACGACGCGCAGTTCGAGCTGCTGCGCCGTGGCTTCGACCGCGGCGACCAGATCGAGGTAGTCCTCCAGCCGGGCGAGCGGCGGCATGAAGACGTAGAGCACGCCCGACGCGCTGCCGATCTTCTCTGCCGCGGGGCCGTTGGCACGGCGCGGGTCGCGCACCTCCACGCAGAGCCCGGTGCGGGTGACCCAGTGCGCCGATTCGCCGCGCAGCGGATGGCGCGTTGCGGGCTCGGGCGCTGCGGCGCTGCGTGCGGCGCCGGCGTTGCCGGACTCAGCCTGGAAGCGAACCGCGGCCGGCGATTGCTGTGGCGTGCCGAAAGTGTAAGGCACGGCTGCGCGGTCGTCCTGTGCCGCGGCCGGCGCACCTGAATAGCGGGCCTGGAAAACCGCCGAGGCCGGCAATGCGGCGCGCGGCGCGGTCGGATCGCGCTCGACCAGGTACGGATAGTCGCCCTTGCTGGCCCAGGGCTGCGAATCGAGCGGCAGCCGATAGCCCATCGGCGAGTCGCCGGGAATCAGGTAC